>RGCG01000220.1 GCA_009919275.1 Actinomycetota bacterium | reverse complement strand
GAAGTCAGTAGGGCATTCGATGCTGGCGCAATCGGGATGTCGACAGGTCTGGTCTACGAACCGGGGCGTTACAGTCCTGCGGACGAGATCGAGGAGCTGGCACGGATCGTCGCTGCACGCAACGGCATCTACACGTCGCACATGCGCAACGAACACGACGGTCTTGTCGAGAGCGTGCGGGAGACAATCAGCATCGGGCGCGAAACAGGGGTGAAGGTGCAGGTGTCGCACCTCAAGGCAATCGGCGCGCAGAATGCACCACTCGCGCGGGAAGCCGTGAAGGAAATACGCGCAGCCAGGGACGCGGGCCTTGACGTGATGGCGGACCAGTATCCCTATTCCCGGGGAAGTACCGCCCTCGATCAATTGGTGTCTGCCGACGCCTTCCGCGCATCCACCAATTTCGGCCTCGTCTCCGCTGCAGCAGTCATGATCGCTTCGGCTCCGCGGAATCCCGGTTGGGAAGGCAGGACTCTTGAATCGGTCGCGGTCGATCTCGGGCTCGATGCTGCAGACGCAGCCCAAAGAATCGTCGAGAGCGAGGGTCGCGGATGCATGGTGGTGGTCGCCAATCAGACCGAAGAGAACATCGCGCTGATCCTGAAGGAGGACTTCGTGATGATCGGCAGTGACGGAATTCCGGTCGGATCCCGACCTCATCCTCGCTTGCATCACACGTTCCCCCGAATTCTGGGGGAGTATTCGCGCAACCGAGGCGTGATCTCCCTAGAGACAGCCGTGCACAAGATGACCGGCATGTCGGCTCAGCGCTTCTCATTGGACGACAGGGGATTCATCGCACCCGGCGCTTTTGCCGACTTGGTGTTGTTCGACCACAGCGAAATCATTGACACCGGCACGTACGAAGATCCGACGGCACCGCCCCGCGGCATCTTGGGTGTGTGGAACAACGGTGTCCGAATCGTCGGCGACTCCGGCATCACGCAGGCACGACCAGGTCGGGTGCTGGCCCACACCACGACATGACTGCAGTTTCAGCTCGATTCATCGGCGTGTGCCCGTGGTCGGTTTCTCTTCCACCGAACTAGCCTTCACGACTGGTCGGTTTCGTGCTTTGGGCGAGTTTCGCTCTGGGTTCGGCTCCGCCCCCGCCCCTTTAGCTCAGTTGGTAGAGCAGCGG
>RGCG01000219.1 GCA_009919275.1 Actinomycetota bacterium | reverse complement strand
GGTTCGGCGCGCTCGCTTTCGAATACGAGTGCGCAGGCGGGATCGATGATGAATTCCAGAAAAACGATATGTACTGGAAGCAGTAGCAGTGGCCAATATCCTGTCATCACCGGAATCATCGATAGGCCTGCGATCGGGATATGCACGGCGAGAATGAAAACACTCGCTTTGCGAATGTTGTCGTAGATCCGCCGGCCTAGCCTTATGCCCGTGACGATCGAGGAAAAAGCATCATCGAGCAGGACGAGATCTGCGGCCTCCCGCGCGACGTCGGTACCACGCCCGCCCATGGCAACTCCGATGTCGGCGACCTTGAGTGCAGGCGCATCGTTCACGCCGTCACCCGTCATGGCGACCACTTCGCCCAGAGTCTTGAGTGCTTTCACCAACCGCAGTTTCTGTTCCGGACGAACGCGCGCAAAGACGTCCGTCTCGCCTACCTTCGACATCAGAGCCGTATCGTCGAGGGTTTCGAGCTCGCGTCCCGTGGCGGCGATTGCCGTACGTTCGAGGCCCGCTTCGCGGGCGATGGCGATAGCCGTGGTCGGGCTGTCGCCGGTGATCATCACCACGCGTATGCCCGCTGCCCGACACTCAGCGACGGCGTCCGGTACCTCGGTGCGCAGCGGATCGACGAAGGCGAGGAGACCGAGAAAATCGAAGGCGAGTTGTTCTAGTTGCGGTAAAGGGCCTTCGGCCAATCGTGCACGGGCCACGCCGAGCACTCTCAGGCCCCTGCCGCCCAAGCTCGTGATGTTGCGATGCATCTCGGCATGCGACGCCGACGGCAGTCGACAGAGTTGCGCGATCGCTTCAGGCGCTCCTTTGGCGCAAGCCCAGCGGGCGGTATTACCGAGCTCTCCGCCTATCCAGGTCACCATGGGTCTCGAAGCGGTCAGCGGAAATTCCTTGATCGGCTCCCAGACTGCCAGAGCATCGGTGCCGAAGAGTCGGGCTGCTTCTCCGAGGGCTCGGTCCATGGGGTCTGCCGCCGAGGGGTGGCTCGCGCGTAAAGCGGTGATCAGCAATTCCTCGAATTCGTTGGGTAGTGACTCGGCGGCAGCGAGCTCGAGTTCGTGAGTGTCGATGGTCATGCGACTGAGCGTCATGTGATTGCGCGTCAGGGTGCCGGTTTTATCGACGCAGAGTACCGTCGCGGCGCCCAAGGC
>RGCG01000218.1 GCA_009919275.1 Actinomycetota bacterium | reverse complement strand
CGGGGTCCGAGCGCATCAGGTGTTGTTGGTTGAGCCACAACAGTTTTTCAGGGTTGAACGCCGAGGCTGCCTTGTTGACGTCGGCGATATCGAAAGCCGCGATCATTTCTTCGCGCGTGAAGATCTCCTGATCGCCATGCGACCAGCCGAGACGCACGAGATAGTTGAGGAGCGCATCAGGTAGGAAGCCGTCCTCCTCGTACTGCAACACGCTCACTGCGCCGTGACGCTTCGAGAGTTTGGCGCCATCAGGTCCCAGAATCATTGGCACGTGCGCGAAGACCGGGATCTTGGCGCCTAGCGCCGCGAACATGTTGATCTGACGCGGAGTGTTGTTGAGATGATCATCGCCACGGATGACGTGAGTGACTCCCATGTCCATGTCATCGACGACCACGCAAAAGTTGTAGGTCGGCGTGCCGTCGGCGCGAGCGATGATTAGATCGTCGAGCTCGGTGTTCTTGAAGGTGACGTCGCCGTGCACGAGATCGTGCACCACGACCTCACCCTCGAGGGGATTTTTGAAGCGGATCACCGGCTCGACGCCGGCTCGCGCGTCGCTGCGATCGCGCCAGCGACCGTCATAGCGCGGTTTTTCTTTCCGGGCCATCTGCTCGGCACGAAGCTGCTCGAGCTCCTCTTTGGTGCAGTAGCAACGATAGGCCTTGCCCTCGGCCAGAAGCTGCGCGATGACTTCGCGGTACCTCGGAAAACGTGCCGTCTGAAAAAACGGACCCTCGTCTGGCTCGAGGCCGAGCCATTTCATGCCCTCGAGAATCACCCTGACGGCCTCGTCGGTTGAGCGCTCGCGGTCGGTATCCTCGACACGCAGGATGAACTTGCCCCCCACGCGGCGCGCCTGCAGCCAGCTGAAGAGGGCGGTTCGGACGCCGCCGATATGCAGCATGCCGGTCGGGCTCGGAGCGAAGCGAGTGACGATCATAGGGCGGCAATGCTAGCATCCGCGCCCGCGGCGGGCGGTTAGCTCAGCGGTAGAGCACTGCCTTCACACGGCAGGGGTCACTGGTTCGATCCCAGTACCGCCCACCATCCCCGTTGGCTTTGCGCGAGTCCTTCGGGTAGACTTCGCCGCCCTCTTCGGGGGGTGCTTAGCTCAGCGGTAGAGCGTCGCCCTTACAAGGCGAGGGTCGGGGGTTCGATCCCCTCAGCA
>RGCG01000217.1 GCA_009919275.1 Actinomycetota bacterium | reverse complement strand
AGCTGCGGCCCAAGGGCTGACGACGGGACTTACGAACTAGAAGTCGAAGATCTCACCCAGGAAGCTCTTGCGCTTCTTGCCGTAGTAACCCGTGTGGTACTTCGAGTGGTACTTGTGCGAACCCATCGGCATCGGTTGCGGCTGGGGTTGCGGGGGCATCTGCGGGGCACGCTGCGGCTGAGCCGACTCCATCGCCGACGATGCACGCTCGATGATCTTGTCGAGCTCACCACGGTCGAGCCACACGCCGCGGCAGTCGGGGCAGTAGTCGATTTCGATTCCCTGGCGCTCGGCAAGGGTCAACTTCGAGTCAGGGCAATTGGGGCACTTCATGAGTTCTCCTTCAGCAAGACGTTTCTGTTCGCTGAAGGTCTCTCCCAGCTTTCGCCGGCGGCTCCGGGCATTTCTGCCGTGTTGACGAAGCCGAACCTGTCGGTTTCCCGACCGGGATACTCCCCTTCGCCAAAAAGATTACGGCCGTCTCGCCCCGCCGCGCCATCCGTAGGCTGATTTTTGTGTCCGATTCCGTGAGCACCCATCCCAACGTCGCCAAAGTTCGCGCCGCCGCCGAGGCCGCTGGTCTCTCCATCGAGGTGCGCCGATTCCCCGAGGGAACCAAAACGGCACAGGACGCCGCCGACGCGATCGGCGTCACACTCGGCCAAATCGTCAAGAGCCTCGTCTTCGCCGTCGACGGCGAGGTGGTACTTGCACTCGTCAGCGGTTCGAACCAGCTCGACGAAAAGAAACTCGCACTTGCCGCTGGCGGCCACAAGTGCGCCCGCGTCGACGCCGACATCGTGCGCCAGTCCACCGGCTTTGCGATCGGAGGAGTGCCTCCCTTTGGTCACAGCTCACAGTTGCGCGTGTTTGTTGATCCGGACTTGTTGCAATACGACGAGGTGTGGGCTGCAGCAGGAACGTGGAACGACAACTTCGGTGCCGCACCGGCCGACATCGTGCGTGTTGCCGGCGGAACGGTCACAGACCTCAAGCGCGGCTGATTCATCCGCGACGTATGCTTCGAGTATGAGCCATACCGCGAATCCCAACGAGGACTGGCGCGGTGTCGACGTGGGCCAAATTCGACGTCAATTACGCATGACGACAAAGGAACGTGTTCGTGACATGGTCCATGCAGCCAATGTCATCATGAAGATGCAGGAAAACGCCAGGGCCGCTCGCCAAC
>RGCG01000216.1 GCA_009919275.1 Actinomycetota bacterium | reverse complement strand
TCGCTCGGGCGCGTAGGGCAGTCCATTCGTTGGCCATGCGGAACGAATGCAGTGCGGCGATGCGATCGCGAACGATCGGGTCGGTCGCAGTGCCGTTCGCGCTCGCACGTTCGACAACGAGGTCGGCGCGCCCCGCACGTTGCGGGTACCACACGTAGGTAGCGAAATGGTCGTCGGCTTCGGCTTGGGCTTCGGTGACGACGCGGCCCGTTGTCTTGGCGAAGCGCGGTCGTTTCATCGTGGCGAACGAGCGCTCGTTGGCGAGCGTCGTGCGGGCGACGTCCCAGCCCATTCCAACATCGCCGACCACATTGCCGACTGGTACGCGTGCGTCAGTGAGGAAGACCTCGTTGAAGGAAGAGTGGCGGTTCATCTGCAGGATCGGTCGCACCTCGACTCCGGGCTGGCGCATCGGCAGCACCAGATAGGTGATGCCGCGATGCTTCGGTGCGTCCCAATCCGTGCGCACCAGCAGCATGCCGAGGTCGGCGTGGTGTGCACTCGTATTCCAGACTTTCTGGCCGTTCACCACCCACTCGTCACCGTCAATGTCGGCTTCAGGATCCGGTCGTTCAGTTCGTCGCTGCCATGTTTGAGAAGCGTCGGAGCGGCAAGGCTCATGCCGCCGCCCAACGGCATGCCCACGCACCCCGCCGCGGCAAGTTCGTCGGCAACGACCTTGTCGGCCCACGCAGGCAGGTCCTTGCCGAACCAGCGCGACGACCATGACGGCACCGCCCAACCTGATTCGACGAAACGAGTGCGCCACTCGAGAAGCGAGACGTCGGGGTCCCAATTCGTCGCGATCCATGCACGCACTGACTTGCGAAGTTCGGTTTCCTTCATCGATCGCCCGATCCATCGAGGCAAAGACCACAGGCAGCAACCCAGATCTCGGTGAGGCGTCGTGCGGCGATGTCGTCCTCTGATGCCGTCCGAGTTGCGCGCATCGACTGTGCGAAGCCCGAGAGCATTGCGACGAGCGCCGCAGCAGTGAGATCGGGGTCGATTCCGCGGTCGGCGCGGCCGTTCGCCTGCCAGCGGCGGATGGTGTCGGCAACGCGACGCACATGGCGTCGGCGGGACTTTTCACGGTTCGTTCGGACCTCGGGGTCATGGGCTGCCATCTCGTCGACGAGCCTGTAGAGATCGGCGTTTGCTGCCACGACGCGAAGGTAGTTGCGGTTCGATTGCAGCAGG
>RGCG01000215.1 GCA_009919275.1 Actinomycetota bacterium | reverse complement strand
CGCCACTGCCCGGCGAGGCGATCTCCTCCGAGCCGCAACCGGCGAGCACCGCCACGGAGGCGGCGAGTAACAACAGATTCTTGTGCTTGTCGAGGGTTTGCATGTGAAGACGCTCCGTCAGGGCCGTGGATTCCGCCTTGAAAAGGGAAGCGCAAATGTAGGGGTCGCGTGTGACAGCATCGTGACGGTTCAATGACAACGACATGGCGCCGGTCATGGCGGGTAAGGACGCGCCGCCGATGCCTCGTCTACACTTCGGCTAACGTGACTACGACCGCGGAAGACAATCCGGAATTGCGGCAATGGATCATTCGCGAGACCGAGACCGGTCGTTCGCCCGATGATTTGCTGCAGGAACTCGCCGCGCGCGGCTTCAGCGCCGCACAGGCCGTCGATGTCATGACCGCCGCACTGCAGCAAAGACTCGAATCGATTCGCACCCGCGGCAAACCCGCGGCAAACGCGTCGGCAAGCGGTACCGCGGTGCCGCAGCCACTCGTCAAAGATTGGCCATCAAGCCGCTACGTCTTCGATCGCGAAGTGCGGGTGTTGTTCTCGATCAAGGATCCGCAGATCGTGCTGTTCGGCGGCCTGCTCGCCAACAGCGAGTGCGACGAACTCATCGCTCGAGCGCGTCGTCACTTGACCGACTCGAACGTGATCGACATGCAAGGCGGCGGCGAGCAACGACACGGCGATCGCACCAGCACCGGCACCGCTTTTGAACGCGGTTCGACTCCGCTCATCGCGCGAATCGAACGACGTATCGCCGAACTTTTGGCCTGGCCCGTGGAAAACGGCGAAGCATTGCAGATTCTTCGCTACGCCGTCGGTCAGGAATACAAACCGCATTACGACTACGTCGACCCGAGCCAACCGGGAGCCGCGCCCTTCCTCGAACGCGGCGGTCAGCGGGTGGGCTCACTCGTGATGTACCTCAACACCCCCAAGGCGGGCGGTGCCACCAACTTCCCGGACATCGGACTCGAGGTCGCCGCCTTCAAGGGCAACGCCGTGTTCTTCAGCTACGACCGGCCGCACCCATCGACGAGGACTTTGCACGGCGGCATGCCGGTGCGAGCCGGCGAGAAATGGGTGGCGACGAAGTGGCTGCGCGTCAGCCGAACCGACCCGTGATGTAGTCCTCGGTCAACTTGGCTTGCGGGTTGGTGAAGATCTTGTCGGTCTCACCGACCTCGA
>RGCG01000214.1 GCA_009919275.1 Actinomycetota bacterium | reverse complement strand
CGTGACGGGTCGACGTCGTCGGACGGGTTGGCTCGACCTTGTCATGTTGCGTCACGCGGTCCGCGTGAACTCTCTCACCGAAATTGCGCTCACCAAGCTCGACGTTCTCGACACTTTCGACGAGGTGAAGGTGTGCACCGATTACCGACGTGGGGGCGGAACCCTTGGCGGGTATCCCGATCTCATCGACGTATTGGCCGAGGTCGAGCCCGTTTACACAACATTGCCCGGTTGGAAGACAACGCTGCGTGGCGCAAAGTCTGACGCCGATCTTCACCCGAACGCACGGGCACTCATCAACCTCGTCGAGCAGAACGTCGGTGTGCCCGTGACGATGGTCGGAACTGGTCCCGAACGCGATGACTGCGTGGTGCGCGGGTGATCGAACGCTACGCGCTGCCCGAAATGGCGAATCTTTTCGCTGATGCCGCGCGCATGCAGCGGTGGGTTGACATCGAGTTGCTCGCCACCGACGCCCAAGAACACCTCGGGGTCGTTCCCGAAGGCACCGCGGCGGTGTGTCGCAACAACGCCCCTGTCGTCGACTCCGCCTTTGTGAACGCCGTTGTCGAGCGTGAATCTGTCACGAATCATGACGTCGCAGCCTTTGTCGACGTGCTGCAACAACGCATCGGGATGCCGGCCGGTGCATACATCCACCATGGTCTCACCAGCACCGATGTCGTCGATACTGCGTGGTGCTGGGCACTGCGTGATGCCAGCAACCTCATCATCGAAGAGTTGGAGAAGTTGATCGATGTCACGGCAGATTTGGCGCGTGCGCACCGCTCGACGCTGATGATCGGTCGAACACACGGAATCCATGCCGAGCCAACGACCTTCGGAGCCAAGGTCGCGTTGTGGGCGCTGCAACTTCGTCGTGATCTCACCCGGTGGTACTCCGCCCGCGACGCGGTGTCGGTGTGCAAGTTGTCCGGTGCGGTTGGCACCTACTCGAACATCGACCCCGCGGTCGAGCGCCATGTCGGCGAGTCACTTGGTCTCGAGCCCGTGCCCGCGACACAGGTGATCGCCCGGGACCGGCATGCCGAGTTTCTCTGGGCTTGCGCGTCCCTCGGCACTACGGCCGAGTCGATTGCGGTTGAACTTCGGCATCTTCAACGCACCGAGGTGAACGAGGTTCGTGAGGGTTTCAACAAGGGTCAAAAGGGAAGCAGTGCAATGCCGCACAAGCGGAATCCCATATCGGCCGAGACGATCACGGGGTT
>RGCG01000213.1 GCA_009919275.1 Actinomycetota bacterium | reverse complement strand
CATCACCTTCGATTCATTGGGTCGCGGGCGACGTTTGTCGATGATGGCGAGCTCGATGTCATCGAGCCGCTTGGCGAGCGCCCGCGCGCGCACGACACCGCCGACATCCGGCGACACCACGATCATGTTGGCATACCCCTGTCGCCACGCATCGCCGAGCAGCACGGGCGAGGCGTAGACGTTATCGACCGGGATATCAAAGAAACCCTGGATCTGTTCGGCGTGCAGATCGACCGTGAGCACGCGACTGATACCCGATTCCGCCATCATGTTGGCGACCAACTTTGCCGAGATCGCCGAGCGCGTCGCACGCGGCCGACGATCCTGACGCGAGTAGCCCATGTACGGAACGACTGCGGTGACACTTTTGGCCGAGGCGCGCCGACAGGCGTCAGCCATCACCAAAAGTTCCATCAGGTGATCATTGACCGGCGGACAGGTCGGCTGCACGAGGAACACGTCGCGACCGCGCACGTTTTCCATGATTTCGACGTTGACTTCACCGTCGCTGAAACGGCCGACGACCGAGCGTCCGAGCGGCACCATCAGGTGTCGCGCGATCTCCTGGGCAGCCGTCGTCGATGGTCGGTCACCGAGTGGCTGGGGTGGAAGGATTCGAACCTCCGAATGGCGGGATCAAAACCCGCTGCCTTACCACTTGGCGACACCCCAGCAGACGCGGTGTCTCAAATCACGACGAGGCCCAATCCTGCAAACGGTCGATCAGGGGAGAACGCGCGAGACCGCGCACCACCCATGCCCGCCAGCGATCCGGCACCCGCGCTGCGACCCGCTCGGCAGCTGCCGCCGAGTTGAAGCTTGCGAAAAGGCAGGACCCTGTTCCCGTCAACCGCGCCGGAGCGAACCTCGCCAACCAGTCGATCGCCTCTGCAACTTCCGGGTAGCGCTGTCGCACCACCGGCTCGCAGTCGTTTCGACCCCCCGACGCCAAAAGGGCGGGTATTGTGAGGATGGGTGAATTTCGTGTCAATTCAGGCGCCTGGAACACCGCGGCGGTGGGCACGCTGACCCCCGGATGGATCACCAGGAACCATTTTTCCGGCAGATCGAGGGGGGTCAGACGCTCCCCCACCCCCTCCCCGAGCGCCGAGGCACCGCGCAGGAAGACCGGCACGTCGGCCCCAAGCTGGACCCCGAGGGCGGCGAGTTCGTCGACGCTGAGCCCGCAGGCCCACGCTGTGTTGAGCACGAGCAGGGTGGTTGCGGCAT
>RGCG01000212.1 GCA_009919275.1 Actinomycetota bacterium | reverse complement strand
CGGCGGTTCGTGGTCTACGGAACGCAGGTCACGACGTCACCGTCTTCGACCTTGCAGCCGAATCATTCCGCTGCGTGATGACACGCGGGGAGTGGGAGGCCTACATGGCCGGTACCAACGAAATTCCTGCGGACGTCGCTCATCATGTCGAGGCAGTTCGCAGTGCCGAGATGTTCGTCTTTGTCTATCCAACGTGGTGGTCGGGTTTGCCCGCGCAGTTGAAGGGCTGGCTCGAGCGCGTGATGCTGCCTGGTGTTGCCTTCAACATGGAGAATGATCGCATTCGGCCCGCGCTCGGTCACGTGCGGCGCATCGTCGTCATCAGCACCTACGGCTCGCCGTGGATCTACGTGAAGGCCGTGAACGACAACGGCAAGCGAACGCTTGCACGTTCCCTACGTGCCGCGACCGGTTGGCGCGCACGTTGTCGCCACTTCGGCCTCTACGCAATGGATACCGCAACAGACGAGCAGCGTCGCAAATTCATCGAGCGCGTCGAGCGGGGAGTCGCACGGTGAAGGTTCTTGTCGTCCACGCCCATCCGTCACCTGATTCTTTCGTGTCACATCTGCGCGACGCCGTGCTTGAAGAACTTGCGGCAGCCGGACACGAGGTGCGACATCACGACCTCTGGCAGGAGAATTTCGACCCCGTCTTCACGGCCGACGAGAAGAACACGCACCTCGGTGACATCGCGACGAAGATCGAACGGCATCCGGCGCTGAAGAGCCACGTCGATGACCTCGCCTGGTGCGAGGCACTTGTTCTGACTCACCCCACATGGTGGTGCGGTCAACCCGCAATGTTGAAGGGTTGGTTCGACCGCATCCTCATCAACGAGGTCGCTTGGCGTCTTCCGGACGGTGCAAACCGTATCGAGCCGCTTCTCCGCAACATCCGACGCTTCATCACCATCACCACCTATGGATCACCCCGCTGGGTCAACGCCGTCCAGGGTGAGCCCGGCAAGCGCACGGCGTTGCGCTCGGTGCGTCTCATGTTCGGCCTGCGTTGTCGCGTCTCACGACTCGCGCTTTACGGTCTCGACAGTGCATCACTACGGAAGCGCCTGGCGTTCGAACGCCGCGTTCGCCGCCGCATCAGCATTTTGGGGCGCTGAGCAAGAACAATCGGCACGAATGTGATCGCGCGACCCACTTCGTTGCACGTTGTGGCGCTACGAAGTGGTTGACCGTTTCGGCGTCAGAGCCAGTTGTTTCGTTTGAATGC
>RGCG01000211.1 GCA_009919275.1 Actinomycetota bacterium | reverse complement strand
TAATCAGCCACTGAACGGCACGAACGTGAGGTGGGCGGGGGAAACCCCGCCCACCTTCGTACGTGGGGAGGAAACCGTCAGTGACGGCATTCATCATTCGCAGGCTCCTCATCGCGGTGCCTGTGTTGTTTCTTGCGAGCGTTTTCACGTTCTTCCTGGTCATCAATTCGGGTGACCCTCTCGAGAATCTGCGTGCGAAGCCGGGCATTTCGCCACAGGTGATCCGCAACGAGGAGGTTCGGCTGGGTCTCGACAAGCCTTTCGTCGAGCGCTACGCATCGTGGGCGGGCAAATTCGTCACCGGGGACCTCGGCAACGACATGAAGAACCGGCCCGTGTGGCCGCAGCTGTGGTCTGCCATCAAGTACACGCTCCGACTGGTTCTGATCGCAGAACTCATTGCAATCTCGATCGGTTTGATGATCGGCATCGTCAGCGGTGTGCGCCAGTATTCCGGCTTCGATTACTCCACGACTTTCATTTCTTTTCTCTTCTTTTCGCTTCCCGTGTTCTGGTTTGCCAACCTGCTGAAGGTCTTTGGCGCAATCAAGTTCAACGACTGGCTCGAGAACCCCGGTATTTCCGTCGCTTTCGCCGTCGTCATCACGGCTTTCTTCGGGGGCTCCTTTTACTTGATCGGCCGCAAACGGGAACGGCTGCGGATTGCAAAGCCCGGTGCACGATTCAAGTGGTCGGGAATCTCGCTCGGCGTTACCGCACTCGTCATGTTGTCGGCGATGCTCTACTTCAAGAATCGCGAATACGGACGCTTCGTCAAGACACTCGGGTCTCAACCGCGCGATCTCGCCGACACACTGCCGTCGCGCTTGTGGAGCTACGTAGGACACGGCTTGCTGCCGGTCATCGTTCTCTTCACGATCTCTTACGCGGGCTACAGCCGTTACATGCGGGCATCGATGCTCGAGCAACTGAACGCCGATCATGTACGCACCGCCCGTGCGAAAGGGATTTCCGAAACGCGGGTCATCCTTCGGCACGCCTTCCGTAACGCGTTGATTCCGATCGCCACGATCGCAACGCTGAGCTGGGGAGGCCTGATCGCGGGTGCGGTCATCACCGAGCGAGTGTTCGCGTGGAACGGGATGGGGGACTTCTTCCTCGATTCGCTGTCCAATCCGACTCCCGACCCCAACCGACTTCTTGCCTTCGTGATGATCACCGCGACGTTCACAATCGTCTTCAACATCGTCGCCGACATCATCTATGCGATCCTCGA
>RGCG01000022.1 GCA_009919275.1 Actinomycetota bacterium | reverse complement strand
GCCGGAATGCCTGATGGGATCGGTAAGGGTGGGCGCGGCCCGGGTGGCCTCGCTGCTTCTGCGGAGAAGGTTGCCAAGGTTCTCGGCGTCACCGCCGAGGAACTTCGTACCGAGTTGCAGTCAGGCAAGTCGCTTGCCGACGTGGCCAAGGCGAAGGGTGTCGACATCGAGAAGGTCAAGGCCGCGATTCTCGAGGACTACACCGCCAAGGAGCAGGCGGAAGTTGCGTCTGGTGAGCACACACAGGCAGAGGTTGACGAGAAGATCGCCAGCTTTAAGACGCGCCTCGACGACATCGTGAACGGTGTGAAGCCCGCAGGTATGCCCGATGAGATGGGCAAGGGTGACCATGGTCCCCGTGGTGGTGGACGGATTGCGTCCGATGCGGTTGCGAAGGCGCTTGGCATGACCGCCGAAGAACTGCGCACCGAGTTGCAGTCGGGCAAGTCGCTTGCCGATGTTGCAAAGGCGAAGGGTGTGGATATCGAGAAGGTCAAGGCTGCGATTCGCGACGACGTGAAGACGCACCTCGACGAGGAAGTGAAGTCGGGTGAGCACACGCAAGCCGAAGTCGACGAGAAGCTCGCGAACCTCGAGTCGCGCCTCGACGACATCGTGAATGGTGTCCGCCCGGCCGGCATGCCCGGTGGAATGGGTGAGGGTGAACACGGGCCTCGCGGCGATCACGGGCCTCGCGGCGATCACGGACCTCGCGGCGGCATGCATCGTGACCACGACGATGATGACGAGGCAGCACAAGGCGGTTCGGCGCCCACGCTTCAGGGTGACGTTCAGGTTCAGCCTTCCGGTGCCAACGCCTAAGCACACGTTGCGAACCGTCGGTCGGGTTGCGCCAACCAATTGACGGAACCTTCCCTACATCCTCTGACATACCCTTCCCCCAACATGTCCAGGCCCATCACCACCAGCCCGGTTGTCGCAGCCCGGCCGCTTCTTCCCCCCGAAGCGAGCAGGGTTCTCGACACCGACGTGGGCGCCGTCATCGGTGCACTCACATTGGTGGTGGTGGGCCTCTGGGCTCGTCACGGCGGAGTCGCCTCCCTCGGAGGCTCGACCACCGACGTGTTCACGTCTCTTGCCTCGCTCACCGGACTCCTCGCTTCGGAAGCGGGGATTCTCGGCCTGATTCTGGTGACGCGAACTCCGAAGCTCGAGCGTCGCTACGGACTCGACCGCCTTTTCAACTGGCACCGGCTCCTCGGTGAATTGATGGCGATTTTCATCGTCGCCCACATTGTCACCAGTGTCGAGGCCTGGGCAGACCCAACCGGTGTGGTGTCCGCCCTGAAAGACCTCACCGGCCGCGAGCCCTACATGGCGCTCACGACTGTTGGAACCGTGATGATTCTCGTCGTCACGCTGACCTCACTCAAGTACTTCCGTGAAAGGTTGACGTACGAAACGTGGTGGTTCATCCACCTGTTGTCGTACGTCGGTCTCGCATTGTCGTTTTCTCACCAGATCGTTCTCGGTACCGACTTCATGAACGACGCGGTGGCACGCTGGTTCTGGGTTGCCTTGCACGTCGGCCTTGCGGCCTGGATTGCCTGGGGTAGGTGGGGAACTCTCGTGCGTTCGCTCGCCAAACCGCTGCGCGTTGAATCGGTGCGCCGCGAGGCAAGCGGGGTCGTCAGCTTGACACTCAGCGGGCCGGATCTCCGCCGTCACCGCGCCGCGTCGGGTCAGTTCTACTACCTGCGTGAACTGTCGCCCGGACGTTGGTGGTCGAACAACCCGTTTTCATTGTCGGCCGAACCATCGACCGCGGGTCTGCGCTTCACCATCAAGGATCGAGGTGATGCGAGCCACGCCTTTACCCGGATCAAGGAGGGCACACGGGTTGCAATCGAAGGTCCGTACGGTGTGTGCACGCCCGATCTCGTGGGTGATGACAAGGTGCTGCTCGTCGCGGGTGGTGTGGGAATCGGCCCGATCGTCTCGTTTCTCGAACAACTGCGGCCCGAGAACCAGCCGGTGATCCTCTACCGCGCCCACGCGCAGGCCGAAGTTGCACATGCTGACGAGATCGAAAGACTTGCTGCCTCGCGCGGTGGCCGACTCAATATTTTGGTCGGTGCCCGTACAACTTTGAAGGTGCCCGACCCGTTCGCTGCGGATGTCTTGTTGAAGACAATTCCGGATCTTGCGGAGCGAGTAGTGATCGTTGCCGGACCGGAATCGATGATCAAAGCAGTTCAGCGCGGTGCGCGCCGCGCTGGAGTTCCCGCCGAACAGATTCATGCCGAGAGGGCGTGGTGGTGAAATGAGCGACCAGAACAAACCGTCCTTGTTGCGCCAGGTTGCACCTGCCGCGATTCTCACCGCCGCAGGTGTCGCATTCGTCTCGATGCTCGACAACCCGACGGGGACCAACACCGTTTCGCTCGACACTGCGACGGGAAGCGACCTGTCGACAACGACGGCAACGGTTGCGCCAACCACGGTGCTGCCGCCCGAGACGACTCTTGCCGCGTCGCCGACTCCGACGACGGTCGAAGAAGTGGTGACGACTCTTGCGCCGATGCCAACCACCACGGTTGTTGCCCCTGTCCCAACTGAAGCTCCACCGGTCGAGTCGACCGGTGCGTGTGACGGTGACATCGTGACCAGCCCGACTGCTCTTTTCAGGTGGGGTGGCATCCAGTTGCAGGTCCACTTCACGCGAACGAATTCGATTTGTGAAGTCGATGTACTCGAGTATCCGAACGACCGCAGCAAGTCGATCGCCATCAACGAGCGCGCTTTGCCCGTCTACAACTCCGAGGCCGTCACGGCCAACGGCGCTCAGATCTCCGCAGTGTCGGGTGCAACAGATTCGTGGGAGGCCTACACAGCCGCTCTCCAGGCAGTAATCGATTCTCGCTCATGAACGCCGTCCTCGAGCGCCGCAAGTTGACTGCCAAGGTGATGGGAACCTTCGCAAGTCTGCATGTCGACGACCCGGTTGCCGGAACCGTCGTCGATGTTGCGTGGAGAGAAGCCCTCGGGTTGCTTGTCGACATCGAACACAGGTTCTCGACTTTTCGGACGGAGAGCGAGATCTCGCGTATCAACCGGGGTGACTTGCACCTTCTCGATGCATCGGCCGACGTGCTTGAGGTAATGGATGCCTGCACGTGGCTCGAACACGAGTCGAACGGTGTCTTTCGCGCCCGACGTGGCGACGGCAGCCTCGATCCTGCGGGTTTCGTGAAGGGCTGGGCCGCCGAGCGTGCGGGTCGTGTTCTTACCGAGCACGGTTTGACACGGTGGTACCTGAACGTCGGCGGCGACATCCAAACAGCGGGTCGCCAGGCGTCGGGGGAGCAGTGGCGGATCGGAGTCGTCGACCCCTTCGACAAGACCGCCGTTGCGGCATGGTTCGACATTCCCGATAGCTGGGCGGTTGCGACCTCGGGAACTGCGGCTCGTGGTGCGCACGTGTGGGACGGTCGCAACGGCTCGGCAGTTTCACGAGCGGGCTCGTTCACCGTGATCGGCCCACACCTCATGTGGGCCGATGCCTTTGCGACGGTGTGCTTTGCGCTCGGGGACGGCGCAGGCGAATGGCTCACGCGCTACCCCGACTACCAAGGGTTTTCGGTGTGTAATTACCCGGAAAACGGGTAATTACACACCGAAAACCCTCAAGTGTCCGGGTTTTGGTCGCGGAGGAACTTTTCGAATTCGGCGGCGAGGTCATCGCCGCTCGGCATCGACGCCTCTGACCGGCGGTCGAACTGTTGCTCGAGCATGCGCACGTAAGCGAGTGCCTGTGCGTCGTCTTCGACGGCCTCTTCGTGCAGCACCGCCCATCGCCGCACTTCGCCGTCCATGTTGGCGTGACCCGTCGGAACGCCGAGGACGTGTTCGAGATGGCGCAGCAACGCAGCGGTGGAGCGCGGATGCTGCGCGTTGGTGAGGTAGTGGGGCACGCCCACGCGCAGTGACACGGCGGGAAGTCCGGTGCGGTCGAAGCGCTCTTGCATCACACCGATGACGCCCGTTGGACCCTGGTACTGCGGCTGTTGCAGACCGAGCCGGCGTGCGAGATCGGGATTCGTGGTACTGCCGACGACCGGTGGGAGCCGGGTGTGGGGAACCTGGTCGGCGAGCGCACCGAGCGTGACGACTGCCGAGCACTTGAGTCCCTGGGCAACGTCGACGATTGCGTCGATGAACGTTGCCCAATGAATGTGGGGTTCGACGCCGGCGAGCAGAACGAGGTCGCGGTTGCCCTCGGGAAAACGCGCGACGTAAATGTCGTTTTCCGGCCAGCGAATTTGTCGATCGTCGTCTTCGTCGAGGTACACCTCGGGACGTTCCTGGGTGAAGTCGAAAAACGGATCGGGGTCGATGCTGCCGACGATGGTGACGACGCGATCGCGCACGCACCATTCGATTGCTTGGGTTGCCGCACCCGAAACGTCGAACCAGCCGCGGAGAGCGATGAGGAACACCGGGTCACGCAGCGGTGCGATGTCGTCCCAACTCGCGGTGAGAACGTCGTCGGAGTTCACACCCCGAATTCAACCACCGATTTCACGCACCCAAGCGTTCGACCACGAAATCGATGCATCGCGTCAATTGGCGCACGTCGTCGGGGTCGATGGCGGGAAACATGCCGACGCGCAACTGGTTGCGGCCCAGTTTGCGGTACGAGTCGGTGTCGACCACGCCGTTGGCACGGAGCGCAGCGTTGATATCGCCCGCCTCGACGCCGTCAAGGTCGATGGTTCCGACGACGGCCGACCGTTCGGCCGGTGCGGCGACAAACGGTGCCGCCCACGGTCGAGACTCGGCCCAGGAATAGAGATGGTCGGACGATTCCTTCGAGCGCGAAACACACCACGACAGCCCGCCGTTGTCGAGCATCCAGCGAATCTGTTCGTCGAGGAGAATCAAGGTGCCGAGCGCCGGGGTGTTGTACGTCTGATTGGCGACGCTGTTGTCGAGGGCGATTTTCATGTCGAGCGAAGCTGGACACCAGCGCTTCGACGCCGAGATCTTCCTCACACGTTCGACGGCTGCGGGTGAACACGCTGCAATCCACAGTCCGCCGTCGGCCGCAAAACACTTCTGCGGGGCGAAGTAGTACACGTCGACCTCGGAGGGGTTCCACGGCAGGCCCCCGGCGGCCGAGGTTGCATCGACGACCACGAGTGCATCATCCGCGAACGAGGGTCGCGTGAGCGTCATGGCAACGCCCGTCGAGGTTTCATTGTGGGTGAATGCGTACACGTCGACGTCGGCTTTCGACGCCGAGGGGTGCGTGCCCGGGTCGCTTGACACCACGACGGGTTCACCGAGATGAGGCGCGGCCGCAGCCGCCTCGGCGAACTTCGACGAGAACTCGCCGAACACAAGGTGCTCGCTTCGCGATTCGATGAGCCCGAAGGTCGCAACGTCCCAGAACACCGTCGACCCGC
Source organism: Actinomycetota bacterium (assembly GCA_009919275.1). Lineage (GTDB taxonomy): Bacteria > Actinomycetota > Acidimicrobiia > Acidimicrobiales > Ilumatobacteraceae > F1-20-MAGs119. The sequence continues at coordinate 19,374 of RGCG01000022.1, read as the reverse complement.
CGTTGCCGAGAACGATTTCCCACCCGTCGGGCAGGCCGAAGAGAGAGGTGAGACCCGTGCGCACCGAACCAACCAGGTTCTTCACCGGCGCCTGGCGGTGCGAGGTTCCCATGAGGGCCGCACCACGACCCGACAGTGCGGCCAGTTGTTCGGGGCGAACCTTCGAGGGTCCGCATCCGAAGCGCCCGTCACGCGGGAGAAGTTCGGATGGAATTCGGATTTCTTGGGGGGATTTCGCGGTCACCGTGCCATCATTCCACCCATGACCTCCCAGGGAAAAGCGCGGGTCTCGGCCCGCCTCGCCGCAATCGCAGAGTCCGCAACGTTGGCAGTCGATGCCAAGGCGAAGGCGCTGAAGGCCAAGGGCGAGAACGTCATCGGCTTCGGTGCGGGTGAACCCGACTTTCCAACGCCTGCCCACATCGTCGAGGCTGCGGCAAAGGCTTGTTACGAGGTGAAAAATCACCGCTACACCCCGGCAGCCGGCTTGCCCGAACTGCGCGAGGCGATTGCCGTGAAGACGAAGCGCGACAGCGGATTCGACTGCAAGGCCAGTCAAGTGTTGGTGACGAACGGTGGCAAGCACGCGGTGTTCGTCGCTTTTGCGGCGTTGTGCGACCCGGGCGACGAGGTCATCTGTCCCGCCCCGTACTGGACCACCTATCCCGAGGCGATCGTCCTCGCAGGCGGTGTTCCCGTCGTCATCGACACCACCGAGGAAATGGGTTTTCGCGTCACGGTGGAACAGCTCGAGCGCGCAAAGACGCCGCGCACGAAGGTGCTGTTGTTCGTGTCGCCCGACAATCCGAGCGGCGCGGTGTATCCGCCCGAGGAGATTGCCGCAATCGGTAAGTGGGCCGCCGACAATGGCATTTGGGTGATCACCGACGAGATCTACGAACACCTCACGTACGGCACGCACACGTTTGCGTCGATGCCGACGCTCGTACCGGAAATGGCCAACCAGTGCGTCATCGTGAACGGCGTCGCAAAGACCTATGCAATGACCGGCTGGCGCGTCGGCTGGATGATCGGTCCCGACGACGTCATGAAGGCTGCCATCAACTTCCAGTCACATTCCACGTCGAACGTTTCAAACGTTGCCCAGATCGCGGCCCTCGCCGCGGTCAGTGGAGATCTTGAAGCCGTGAAGATGATGCGCACCGCATTCGAGCGCCGCGGTAAGACGATGCACAAGATGCTCAGCGAAATTCCGGGCGTCACGTGTCTCGAGCCGCAAGGTGCGTTCTACTGCTTCCCGCACGTGCAGGGACTGCTCGGCCGTTCGCTTGGCGGACACGTAGCGCAATCCAGCCTTGAACTCGCCGACCTCGTGTTGGAGCACGCCAAGGTTGCATTCGTCCCCGGCGAGGCCTTTGGTGCACCCGGCTACGCACGATTCTCCTTCGCGTTGGGCGACGACGACATCGTCGAGGGCATCTCGCGCTTCGCCTCTCTCTGTGCGAACTAGAACCTGCTAGGGTTTCCTCACCACGGCAATAGTCGTGGGACGTGAAGAACAGCGAAGTCCGGTGAAAACCCGGCACTGTCCCGCAACGGTGGAGAATCCCTTCGAAGATTCCGAGTCCGGTCGCCTGCTTCACGTGCGCTCACCAGTCCTCGAAGGAAGGGCGGTCCGCTGAGCGGGTGATTTCCCGCCAACGACCCACTCTTCTTTCTCCAGAATCTTCGGAGGAAGAACAATGTCATTGAAAGTCCTGTCCCGTCGCCGTTTCGTCGGCCTTCTTGCCGGGACGTTGTTGTTCGCGGCGTGCGGCGCCGACCCCGACACCGGCAAGCCCGCCACAACGGAACCAGCCGTAGCCGAAACCACTGCACCGGCCGATACCGCTGCGCCAGCGGAAGGTGATGCTGCGAGCGAGAAGAAGATGGCGGCGGAGCGAATCGTGTCGCTGTCGGCGACGGCCACCGAGATGCTCTATGCCATCGGGGCACAAGACCAGATCGTCGCCGTCGACAACTTCAGCAACTACCCGCAAGAAGCGGCTGATTTCGCAACGAAGATCGACGCCTTCGAGCCGAGCGTCGAGGCGATTTCGGAACTCGATCCGACGGTCGTCCTGCTCACCTACGACCCGGGCGACCTGCAAGCACAGCTCGAAAAACTCGGCATCAAGGTGTGGTTCGGTGCCGCTGCGGCAACACTCGATGACACTTACAAGCAAATCAGCGAACTCGGCGATCTCACCGGAAAAGCCGATGACGCGGCTGCCTTGGTCGACTCGATGAAGACCGAGATCGAGGAAACCATTACGTCGATGGAACTTCCCGACGCACCGGTGTCCTACTACTACGAACTCGACAACACGTTTTTCTCGGTCACGTCGAACACTTTCGTCGGGCAGCTGATGTCGCGCTTCATGTTGCAGAACGTCGCCGATACGGCCGAGGCCGGCAATGACTACCCGCAGCTGTCGGCAGAGTCGATCATTTCGTCGAATCCGCAGATGATCTTCCTCGCCGACACGAAGTGCTGCAAGCAAACGGCCGAAACGGTCGCAGCCCGAGCCGGGTGGGACGTCATCGACGCGGTGAAGAACGGCAACGTCGTGGAACTTGATGATGACATCGCCTCACGTTGGGGTCCGCGCGTCGTCGATCTGGTGAAAATCGTGGCCGATGCGGTGACCAAGTACATGACCGCGGCCAAGGGCTGATCGCAACAAATCAACATGGACACCGTGCAGGCGCCTTCACCCGCGAAGGGAATCATTCCCGCACGCTGGTGGCTGCCCGTCGCCGTGGCGACGGCGTGTGCCGCGCTCCTGCTCGGTGTCATGGTCGGACCCGCCGGACCAACCTGGTGGCGCGTACCACTCGCATTGCTCGACCGGTTGCCGTTGGTCACGATCGACAGCGGCGTCACGCCGCGCGAATGGATCATCATCTGGGAAATCCGCATGCCGCGCGTGGTTCTTGCGGCCCTCGTTGGCTCAACACTCGCATTGTCGGGTGCCAGCTACCAGGGGGTCTTTCGCAATCCGCTCGTCGATCCGTATCTTCTCGGAGTCGCAGCCGGTGCGGGCCTCGGGGCAACGGTTGTCTTCACACTGAATCGTGCCGGTACGAGCTCGTGGATCATCGACCCGTTGCCACTCAGTGCGTTCCTTGGTGGCCTCGTTGCGGTCGTCCTCACGTACTTCGTCGGCACAGCCTTCGGCGGTCGGCGTAGTTCGGCGACCCTGGTGTTGGCCGGGGTGGCCGTTACCGCTCTTGCCACGGCAGTGCAGACGTTCGTTTTGCAGCGCAACACCGATGTCATCCGGCAGGTCTATTCGTGGATCCTCGGCCGACTGAGTACGGCGTCGTGGGACGACGTGCGGCTCGTCATTCCCTACGTCCTGCTGAGCACCGTCACGCTCCTCATCCACCGCCGTCTTCTCGACGTCATGCGTGTGGGCGAGGACGAAGCGACGGCCCTCGGAACCTCGGTTGATCGTGTGCGCATCATTGTCGTGATTGCGGCGACGCTCGGTACGTCAGCTGTTGTTGCCGTGAGCGGCCTCATCGGGTTCGTCGGCATCATCGTGCCGCACGCAGTGCGTCTGCTCGCCGGAGCCAGCTACCGCACGATCATTCCACTCAGCATCTTCGCGGGGGCCGCGTTCCTCGTGTTGGCCGACATCCCGGGTCGCATTCTCCAGAATCCGTCGGAAACTCCCATAGGTGTTGTCACAGCGTTCTTCGGCGCGCCGTTCTTTCTTCTTCTGCTTCGCACACGGCAGGCGAACCGATGACATCGCTCGCATTCGATTCCGTTTCGGTGCGTTACGGTGACCGCGCCGCACTCGCCGAGTTTTCCGACACCGTGAAGCCGGGGGAGTGGTTGTGCCTCATCGGACCGAACGGTGCGGGAAAGAGTTCACTCCTGCGAGCGGTTGCCGGTGTCGTGAAGCATGCCGGCGAGGTTCGTGTCGACGGGACGTCACTGCGTTTCCGTTCCGCCAAACGTCGCGCACAGCTGATCGCCTACGTCCCCCAGACGCCGGTATTGCCCGACGACATGAGCGTTCGCGAATACGTGGTTCTGGGTCGCAACCCGTTCATTCCCCACTTCGGTCAGGAAACAAAGCACGACTGGGACATCGTCGACGACGTCCTGAAACGCCTCGACCTCGGGGACTTTGCACAGCGACATCTTGGAACCTTGTCCGGTGGCGAGCGACAGCGCGTCGTGATCGCGCGGGCCATTGCGCAGGAGGCACCGATTCTTCTCCTCGACGAACCGACCAGCGCACTCGACATCGGGCACCAGCAACAGGCCCTCGAACTCGTCGACAGACTGCGGCGTGAACACGGCCTCACCGTCGTGTCGGCGATGCACGATCTCACGCTCGCCGGTTTGTATTCGGATCGTCTGTGTCTGTTGCACCAGGGCTACCGGGTCGCCACCGGCACGGCGGCTGAAGTGCTGCGCCCCGAGACCCTTGCCGAGTTCTACGGAGTATCGGCGCGCGTGCACCACGAACCCGACGGCACCGTCGTCGTGATTCCGTTCCGTGCGAACGACGCAGGTGGGCGCCGCTAGTTAGTCTCTTCGCATGCGGCGATTCGGACTCCTGATTGCCGTCGTCTGGCTCGCGTTTGTTGTGGTCCCTTCCCCGGCCCGTGCACAAGTTGACCTCGGAAAACGTCTGCAATCCGTGCTGTCCCAGACCTCCGGTCGTGCGGCGGTGGTTGCCGTGTCCGGCGGTCGTGTGATTGCCGCCGCGGGTCGCGATGCCGACGAGAACACGCCGTTGCACCTTGCATCGGTGTCGAAGACCGTGACCGCTGCCGCCGTCTTCCGACTCGCCGAAATGGGTGAGATCGATCTCACCAAACCGATCGGTACCTATCTCGGGCGGTTCGTCTCGACCCCCAACGACGAGATCACGTCGCAACCGGTTTCCGCGTTCCTCAACCATTCCACGGGGCTACCGTCGAACAACTTGCGGGCCGTCACCTCCGGGTTAACAACCTGGCAGCAGTACGCCGACTTCGCGGCGCGCGGTGCCGTCTCGCGGACCCCGGGTCGGTACCTGTATTCGAACGACAACTACGTGCTGCTCACGAAACTCGTGGTCGACGTCACCGACCTTCCCTTCAGCGTCGCCGTGCGCAAACTCGTCTGGGAGCCGCTCGGCGTTGCCGGAGGTGGCCTTGACGTGTCGACTCGCGGGACCCAGGTTCTCGGCGGTGCGGGCGCGTGGGTGACCGCGCCGTATGCGGTTGCGCTGCTACTCGACGCGTTGAACCCGGAAACGAACGGTACGAAGCTGTTGTCGAAGCCGTGGCTTGCGCGCATGCACGCAGTCACGTACGCCGCCGAGTATCGAAACGGCACGCGCTACCGCGGCGACGCATGGGGTCACACGGGGTCGCTGTACGCGGTGCGTGCGGCTGCGGTTGTTGCAAAGAGCGGAACCGTCTATGTGGTCTTGTCGGAAGGTGCGCGACCAAAGTCATCCGAAAAACTCTTCGACTCCTTGGCCCGATTGGGTTGATGCGTGGTTAGGTTGACACCGGCATGACCGTTCACAACGATCCGCTGTATCTCGACAATTGTGTCGAGGGTTGTGCGCACGGTCACCAACGTCTCCTCGGACTCCTCGATGACGTCCTTGGGCTCGATGATCCCGAGGCATGGTTCTCGACCCCGTCTCTTTTGGCGGGTTGGACACGCCGGCACGTTGTCGCGCACGTGGCCCGCAACGCCGAAAGCCATGTTCACCTTTTCGAGGAAGCCGCCGCGGGACGCGAGGGCGACCAGTATCCGGGTGGCGTCGAATCCCGCACTGCGGGCATCGACTCGTACGCTGCACTCGACGCGGCAACGCTCGTCGCCAAGAATCGAACCGCAATTTACGCACTCGAATCGGCGTGGGCCCGCTCGCCGGCGGTGGCATGGGATGGTGCGGCCCGGAACACGGTCGGCACTCGCTTGAAGATGCGTGACCTTCCGATGCTGCGTTGGCGCGAGGTCGAGGTTCACACCAGCGACCTCGACGCCGGCATCACTTTTCGTGATTGGAACCCCGTCTATGTTCGTTACGACCTTCCGCGCATGACCATGATGCAGACCAGTCGGACGCCGATGGGTCTGTCGACATTGCCCGAAGCCGCCCTGCGCCTGGGCGAGGCCGAACGTTTGGCGTGGCTTCTCGGCCGACACGCCCCAAACGGTCTCGATCCGCTGCAGGGACTCTGACATGCGACACGTCCGGCGCGCGGCGGTGGCGTTCGTGGCACTCGTATCGATGCTCACCTTCTCGACTTCAGCGGTCTTCGCCCACGCGGTTCTCGACAACTCCGTTCCCGCGTCGGGTGCGACGCTGGTTGATGCACCCCCGCAAATCGTTCTCGATTTCGACGAACCGGTCGAGACGTCACTCGGCTTCATCAGGTTGTTCGGAAGCGACGCGACTCGGGTGCCATTGCCGTCGATTGCACGCGACGCATCCGACAAGTCCATCGTGCGGGTCGACGTTCCCACGCTCGATGACGACACCTACGTTGTGACGTACCGCGTGGTTTCCGTCGATGGACACCCCGTTGATGGTGCGATCACATTCCAGGTGGGCGAGGGTGCGCCGATCGACGTGACATCGGTGGTGGCCGATGTTCTGGGCGACGATGGCACCGATGCCGTCGTGTCGGCGCTCACCCGCGTGGTGCGTCTCGCGGGGTATCTCGCCCTTGCGCTCGTCCTTGCCACCGGACTGTTCCTGCTGGGTGGCGTGCGAAAGGCTGCCACCCCATGGCTGTTGCGCGTCGGTGCCGCGGCCGGTGGAGTGATGGCGCTTGCGGCACTCGGTCTGCTCGGCTTGCAAGGTGCCGGTCTTGTCGGAGGGGGAGTCGGTTCGGTGCTTCGCTGGTCGACGTTCTCCGACATCGGAGACACACGGGTCGGACACGCACTGCTGGTTCGGGCGGGTGTCGGAGTTCTGGTTGCGGGTGCCGCGATTGTGGCACTGCGTCGTAGCCGCGAGGTTGGTTCGATTCTGCGCTTCGCCCTCGTGACGGCCTTCGTCGTCGTTCCGCTGTCGTACGCGTTTGCGGGTCATCCCGGTGCGGCAAGCCCGATGGCTCTCGCAGTTGCGGCGTCGACGATTCACGTTCTTGCCATTGGCACGTGGTTCGGCGGCCTCATCGTTCTTGCGACGTCGACGCAGTTGCGCGAACCGGTGACGGTGAAGTGGTTCTCGCAGTGGGCAGCAGCATTGGTGGGTGTTGCCGTCGTCAGCGGAGCGGCGCAGTCTTTGATCATCGTTGAAGACGTGGGTGGAATTCTTGACATCACCTACGGGAAGACACTGGCCGGAAAATTGGTCTTCGTTGGCGTCATGTTGCTCGGTGCAGCCGTCGTGCGCCGCAGGTTCCTCGATTCGGGAACGCAGCGTCTGCGACCGGTTCTCATCGGCGAAGCCGTGGCCGGTTTGCTGGTGTTGTCGGTGACATCGGGCCTCGTCACCGAGACGCCGCGTTCGGTCGAGTCGGCGGCGCCGTTCGCAACAAGTCTCGTGCAGGGCGACACGATCGTGAACGTCACGGTGTCACCGGCCCGTGTCGGAAATGTCGAGATGCACGTGATCATCTCGAAACCCGGTGGTTCGCTCGATCCGGCGGCGACCGCAAGGGTGAGGTTTTCGTCCGTGGAACGCGATGTGCCCGCGATAGCAGTGGAACCCGCCGAAGTGGGCCCGAATCACTTTGTGGCCACCGCACAAATTCCCTACGCCGGTGAATGGCGCATCGACGTCGTCATTGTCGAAGCTGACGGCAAGGAATCGCTCGTTACGACGCCCTTCACGGTGCGACCCTGAATTGCGGCTACGACAGGTGCATCACGACGAGGTGGTGCGACATGCCGGTTGCGTCATCGAGGAACGCATCGCCGACGACGGCCATGCCGTTGCGCTGGTAGAAGGCCAAAGCCGAGTCGCGGGCGCGAGCCCACACAGTGGTGGCGTTCGACGTGCGTGCCCGCTCGATGCCGGCGGCCAGCAACACCGCGCCGACCCCTCGGCTTTGGAGCGATTTGTCGACGGCCATGCCGCGCAGCTGAATCCCCGAAACCGCGGGTTCCGGCGGAAAGGGCCGAGGCAGCCACGTCGAGGTGGCGAGGATGGCACCCGTTTCGTCGCGAACGACGAGATGCACGGTGCCGTTGTTGTCGTCTTCGGCATAGCGCGGATCCAGGGACGGAGTGCCGTCTCGAAGAACCGACATGCGCAGTGGGAGGATCTCTTCGGTCGACGCGGTGCCGATGGTGTAGCGCGGGAGAGTCATCGCGTGTCAGACGATAGTTCCGCGAGCGTGACCACGCGGTCGGCAATGCGACGTGCCTCGTCGGGATCGTGGGTGACGACGATCGCCGTCGACCCGGCTGTTCGCACGACGCGACGCACGTCGTCGGCGAGGGTGTAGCGAAGATCGTGGTCAAGGCCCGACAACGGTTCGTCGAGCAACACGATGCGCGGAGTGGTGGCGAGTGATCGCGCAAGAGCAACGCGCGCGGCTTCGCCACCCGAGAGTGTCGCCACGTCACGCGACCCGAACCCGGGCAGTCCGACGAGTGTGAGAAGTTCCGAAACGCGTTCGCGACGTTGGACGGACGGCATCCGCGCAATGTGCAATCCGTACGCGATGTTGCCCTCAACGTTGAGGTGGGGAAACAACTGGTTGTTCTGAAATACGAGACCGACACCGCGACGGTGGGTCGGCACGGTCGTCACGTCGGCGCCGTCGATGGCCACCGTGCCGGACGTTGGTGCGACGAGTCCGGCAATGACCCGCAACAGCGTGGATTTCCCCGAGCCACTCGGCCCGAGCACCGCCATGATCTCCCCTTGCGCAACCGTCAGGGAGACGCCGTGGAGAATGCGACGGCCGTCGATGGCGACGGACACGAACCGCACGTCGAGGCCCGATGTTGTCATCGTTTTTCCCTTGCCGCCGCAAGATCGACAAAACTGACGAGGCAAAGACACAGCAGACCGAGGACCGTTGCGACGACGAATGCCTGTGCCTGGACCAAGTCGCCCGGCCGTCCGAGCAGGCGGCCGATCGTCATCGTGAGGGTTTCGTTTCCACGGCGTGACAACAGACTCGATGCCCCGAACTCACCAAGGGAGACGAGAGCAGCGAGGGTGCTTGCTGCGCCGATCGGTCGACGCAGAAGTGCGACATCGATGCTCGAGAAAATGCGCGCCGGCGATGCTCCGAGGGTTGCGGCGGCGCTGCGCAGGTCGTCGGGGATCTGGCGCATCGATGATGCGATCCCGCGCGAGACCAGAGGAACTGCGACCACCGCGTGAGCGACCGGCAACAGCCACCACTTGCCGCGCCAATCGAACGGTCCGTTACGGAAGGCGAGGATGAATCCGAGACCCAACACAACTGCCGATACCACGACAGGTATCGCGATGTGAGTGCCAGAACCACCGCGACGATCACAACCTGTGCAACGGCGAGTGCGGACGCCGCGCGCATGTCGCCTGCAAGAACGGCGAACCGATAGATCTCGGTTTCCACAACCGGTCGGGTGGGTCCGGCGAGAACGCGCGCAGCGCCGTAGGTCGAGAAGCAGTACATGAAGACAAGACCTGCGGCGGCCGTGATGCTGCCCCGCAAGAGTGGCCATGTGACCGTGGCGAAACGCGAGATTGGTCCGGCGCCGAGGGTCGCTGCTGCTTCGTCGTAGGTGAAGGGCTGGGATTCCCATCGCGTGCCCACGATGCGCACGACGACGGCAACGTTCAGAAACGCGTGTGCCACCACGAGCGGGAGCGCCCCGGTTCGCAGATCGCCGGGTAACAGCGCGCGGAAGGCGAGACCAACCACCAAAGTCGGCAACACGAAGGGCACCAAGGTGAGTGCACGAACGATGCGTCGCGCCGCAAAGTCATGACGGGCGAGAACCCACGTCGCGGGCAGGCCGAGCGCGAGCGCAACGATCGTGCTGAGCAACGCCTGCCAGGTGGTGAACCACACCGTCGCGCGGAGGCCCGGATCGGTGAGAACCGACGTGACGTCAAAACCACGGCGGAGCGTGACGAGCGTCGGCCACACGGTGAAGACGGCGACGAACGCAACCGGCACGATCACGAACCGCCGTGCGGTGCGAACGTACGGTGCCGTCGTCACAGTGCCGCTGCCCGCCAGTTCTCGAGCCATGTCGTGCGGTTGGTCTCGATTCGCGCGGGGTCCATCGTCAATGGTGCGTCGGGGATCGCGGCGAAGTCCGTGAAAACTTTCGGCAGTTCGACGGTGGTGTTCGCGGGATTGACGAAAAGTGTGAGGGGAAGATCGGCCTGGAAGACCGGACCCGAGAGATAGTCGACCAACTTCGCGGCCGCCTCCTCGTTCTTCGTACCCCGCAAGACGCCGGCAAATTCAACTTGCCGGAAGCAGGTGGATTCGATGACGGCGGTGGGTGGCGCATCGACCGGAGGGTCGGAGTACATCACCTCGGCGGGTGGACTCGACGCATAACTCACGACGAGTGGACGACTTCCCTTGCCCGAGGAGCCCGAGAATTCGACCGTGTAGGCCTCGGTCCATCCGTCGACGACCTTCACGTCGTTGTTGCGCAATCTTGACCAGTAGTCCTGCCAGCCGCTCTCGCCGAACTTTGAGATGGTGGCGAGAAGGAACGCGAGGCCGGGCGACGACGTGTTCGGGTTTTGAACGACGAGCAACCCTTTGTAGGCGGGCTTGGCGAGGTCGTCGAGTGTGCCCGGGGGAGTCACGTTCTTCTCGGCAAACCAGGTCTTGTCGTAGTTCACGCAGACGTCACCCGTGTCGACGGGCGTGAGGAGATCGTTTGTCACCAGCGCAACGGCCGCGGGGTCGAGGTCGTCGATGTGTGCCGATCGGTGCGGTACGAAGACGTCGGCTTCGAGGGCGCGGGACATCAGTGTGTTGTCGACACCCCACAGCACGTCACCCTCGGGTTCGCCTGAAGTGAGAACCGCCTTCGCGACGAGTTCTCCGGCATCGCCGCCGGTCACGACCTCGACCTCGATACCCGTTTCGTTCGTGAACGCATCGAAGATTCCCTCGGATGGAGTGAACGAGTCGTAGGCGAGAAGTGTGAGTGACTTCGGAGTCGACTCGGATTCCCCGCCACATGAACCAAGCACCGTCGCAGCGACAACGGCCACGACGACAATCGGCCTTCTCTTCATTTCATGTCTCCTTCGTGTTGGGGGTGGGAGATTGGTTGTGGGCGAGTGGTTGCACCACGATCAGTGCCCCGTGGTCGACCGATACCTCGGCAACGGGTGCGACCATTTCGTTGCTCACACCACGGCTCACCCACGGCGCGAGATCTTCGTCCGTCAGGTTCCAGCGGAACCCGGAGGTGGTGACCCCCCGCGCAACGCCGTTCATTGCGTGCAGTGCGGTGAGGTGAGAACCCCGGAGCGGAATCGAGCGGGTGTCGGCACCGTGCAGAACGGTGACGTGCGCGGTGTCGATGATTGCCTCAACGGCGATTGCCGACAGGGCCGGGTTGGCGAGAGCGGCGAGAAGACCGTGGGAATGGTCGAGTCGGCCTCCGCCCGGGCTCAACACGGTTGCGTGCCGTGCACCAACCGTGAGGAGATGGGCAAGGGCCAGTTCGGTATCGGTGAGGTCCTTGTCGGTGGGCGACTGGATCACCGTGACGTTCGATTCGCGCGCGCGCGCAAGAACGCTCGCCGAAACCGAATCGAGGTCGCCGATGACGACATCGGGGTGCAGACCGAGAGCGAATGCGGAGTCGACCCCCGAATCGGCCGCGACGACCAGATCGAAGGCGTCGAGGCGCGGTGCGACGCGCATCACCGTTCCCCCGGTGATCACGAGAACTCGCTTGTCGACTGTGTCGCCTTGCATCGCTTCCCTCCGCCGGCATTACCCGGATCAGGTTCTCGGGTCGGTGGCGGCGGCCACCCTCTCAGCCCGCCGATCCGACGAGCTCCCCGTGGTGTTGAAGCGAAGGTTACCCCGTTGGGCGCTGATTAGGTTTGTCGACATGGGACAACTTGATGGGCGCGTTGCAATCGTGACCGGGGGCGGACGGGGTATCGGGGCCGGCATCAGTCGTCGGCTCGCAGCCGAGGGCGCAGCGATCGCCATCAACTATTCGCGCGGCAAGGACGAGGCCGACGCGGTGTGCCGCGACATCGTCGCTGCCGGTGGCACGGCCCGGACCTACCAAGCCTCGGTGGCCGACTACGAAGCCGGTCGGACCATGGTTGCACAGGTCATTTCCGACTTCGGGTTCGTCGACATTCTCGTGAACAATGCGGGGATCGCCTCGAAGGGCAGGGCCGTGGCCGACACCGACGCTGCCGAGGTGGAAAAGCTTCTTGCCATCCATGCGGTCGGTGGTCATCAACTCGCCGCAGCGGTGCTTCCCTCGATGCGTACCCGAGAGCGGGGCGACATCGTCTTCGTGTCGTCGGTTGCCACGTCGCACTATTCCGCCAAGGGGGCCCCCTACAACATGGGCAAGGCCGCGATGGAGGCGCTTGCCTACACGCTCGCCAAGGAGGAACGCCACAACAACATCCACGTCAACATCGCCGCGCCCGGACTGGTGGAAACCGACATGGGCGTGCGCCTTGCGCGTTCGATGCACGGCAAGCGTGAGATGGACGATCTACGTGAACTCGACGCAAAATCGCCCTTCGGCCGCGTGTGCCAGCCGAACGATGTGGCCGAAGTCATTCTCTGGCTCTGCTCGGCAGGTTCGGGTTACGTCACGGGCCAGCGCATCGAATGTGACGGTGGCGGTGCCATCTCCAGTTACTGACGACGGGTGCTTGACGACGCAGATACCCTGAAGCGCGTGACGACACCCCCCAGTCCGCTCGCAGGATCCACCGTTCCCACCAGTCCGTTCGCCGAGGGTGGAAACACCGCCGACAACGCTCTCGTCGATGTCACGGCCACCGCCGTCGTGAAGTTGAAAGAGCTTCGTGACATGGAACCTGAAACCACGCAGTTGGGACTTCGCGTGGAAATCATCAGCGCTCCCGGCGAGGACTTCCGCTACGACTTGTCGTTCGAAAAGGTCACCACCGCCGCCTTCACCGACGAGGTGCGCACCGTCGATGGGCTGAAGATCATCGTGCCCGCGAACAGCATCGAACTGCTCACCGGATCGATCCTCGACTACAACGACACGCAAGGTCTCATCATTCGCAACCCCAACAAGCCGCTCGCACCCTCGGTCGACGGTCTCGTCGGTGACGACGAGTTGTCGGCCTCGATCAACGACGTTCTGAGGTCGGAGGTCAACCCGGCTCTTGCCGCGCACGGCGGCTTCGTCACCTTCGTCGGCCACGACGGCGAGGGCACCGCATATCTCACGATGGGCGGCGGCTGCCATGGGTGTTCGATGAGCCGCATGACCATGCTCGAGGGCGTGCAAACCACCCTCGTCGAAAAGGTGGTCGGCGTTGTGAAGGTCCGCGACCTCACCGACCACGCCAACGGCGAAAACCCCTACTACTCGTAGTTCGCCGGGCTCGCCCTCGCTGGATTTCTCGGCGGGCGCGTGGGTTATTGTCCCCACATGACCGGAATCGTCGCTTACGGGTCCTACATCCCTTACTGGCGCCTGCAGCGCGGTGTCATCACCAAGTCGCTCGGTGCGGGGGGTGGAAAGGGCGAGCGTGCGGTTGCGAGCTTCGACGAGGACACCACGTCGATGGGCGTCGAGGCGGGCCGCATCGCGATGCGCAATGCTTCATCAAGTTGGATACCGAACTCGTTGTGGTTCGCCACCACCGACCCCGCGTATCTCGACAAAACGAACGCCAACACGATCCATGCGGCGCTGAGCCTTCCTGCATCATCGGGCGCCTTCGACGCAATCGGTTCCGTGCGCAGCGGTGTCGCCGCGATGATGGGTGCCGGCAATGGCAACGCAATGGCCGTACTCTCCGACATTCGAACGGGCCTTCCCGGCGGAGCCGACGAATCCGCCGGTGGTGATGCTGCGGTGGCGTTTTGTTTCGGGACCGACGGTGTGATCGCCGAAGTCATCGGTGGCGCAGCCGCAACCGCTGAGTTCACCGATCGCTGGCGTCAGCCCGGCGAACCCGCAAGCAAGCAATGGGAAGAACGCTTCGGCGAGCACGCCTATGCACCGCTCGTTGACAACGCATTCAGCGACGCGTTGAAGGGCGCGAACCTTGCGCCCGGCGACATTTCGCACGCAATCTTCTCCGGACTCCACGGCCGCGCAGTGAAAGCAGCCGTCAAGGCATGCGGCGTGTCAGGTGAATCCGTCGTCGACGATCTGTCGGCAACGATCGGCAATCCCGGCATCGCCCAGTGGGGCGTGATGTTGGCCGACGTGCTCGACCGCGCCGAGCCGGGCCAAACAATTGCCGTGGTGGTTTTGGCCGACGGCGTGAATGTGTGGCTGTTGCGCACCACCGATGCCATCACGAAGTACCGCGCCCGTCAGTCCGCGGCGCTCACCGTGCGCGGACAGATTGCTGCGGGACGCAACGACCTCACGTACACACAGTTCCTCACGTGGCGGGGATTTCTGCACCGCGAACCACCGCGTCGCCCTGAACCTGATCGTCCGGCCGGCCCGCCGAGCCTGCGGGCCCAGGCATGGAAGTACGGGCTCTACGGCAGTCGCGACGAAAGCGGGTTCGTGTACTTGCCGCCCGCCCGCGTCAGCATGAAGTCGGGGAGTATCGACCAAATGGAAATGGTGCGGATGGCCGACATTCAGGCCACCATCGCCACGTACACCGTCGATCGCCTCGCCTACAGCATGAGCCCGCCCGTCGTGGCGGCGGTCATCGACTTCGATGGTGGTGGACGTTTCCAGTGCGAACTCACCGATGTCGACCCGGCGGCAGTGAAGATCGGCGACCGCGTCGAGATGACGTTCCGTCGCCTCTACACCGTCGACGGCATCCACAATTATTTTTGGAAAGCGAAGCCCGTCAGGGCGTAGCGCATAGACAAGGCGAAGCCCGTCAGGGCGTAGCGCAGAGACAAGGCGAAGCCCGTCAGGGCGTAGCGCAGAGACAAGGAGCGAGCGATGGCAAGTCACGGAATTCGCGACAAGGTGGCAATCATCGGTATGGGGTGCACCAACTTTGGTGAGCATTGGGACAAGAGCACCGATGACATGCTGATCGAGTCGTCCGATGCCGCCCTGAAGAACGCGGGTATCAACCTCGACGACGTTGATGCCTTCTGGTTGGGAACGATGGGGTCGGGTTTGTCGGGTCTCACGCTCAGCCGTCCACTGAAGATCCAGCACAAGCCGGTGACGCACGTCGAGAACTATTGCGCCACGGGCAGTACACCGACAAGCCCCTGTACGTGAAGGCGCTGTCCTTCGTGGCGGGCCCGGCAGCCGGTCCCATCGACCCCGCCTACGACTACACGACGTTCGATGAAGTGGTTCACAGCGCCGACGATGCCTACCAACAGGCCGGTATCACCGACCCGCGTGCAGAGTTGGCGATGGCCGAGGTGCACGACTGTTTCACGCCGACCGAGTTGGTCTTGATGGAAGATCTCGGTTTTGCCGAGCGCGGCACGGCATGGAAAGAAGTGCTCTCGGGTACCTACGACCTCGATGGCGAATTGCCGGTCAACCCCGATGGCGGTTTGAAGTCGTTCGGTCACCCCATCGGCGCCTCGGGCCTGCGCATGCTGTTCGAGTGCTGGACACAGTTGCGCGGCGAAGCAGGTGCGCGCCAAATCAAGAGCGTTGCCGCGGGCAAGACGAAGGCCCTCACGCACAATCTCGGCGGTGCGCCGGGTGCCTGCACTAGCGCGTCGCGGCGAACGGGTCGACACTCAGGCCCGCTGACATGAAACGTGCATGCAGATCGGCTGCGTGGTCGACGGAGACCCATCGCCGCAGATACCGCACCAGTTGGGTGCGGAACTCACGGCCGTGACCACGGTTCGCGCAAGCAAGATGTGAAAGCTCGTGCAGCAGCGTGTGCTGCGTCGGCGCCATATTGGCCACGAGCAGGCACCATTCGTCGGGAAGGGCCGCGGCTTCGAAGGCGGGCTTCAGTCGTGCCACCTGCAGGTCGGGAGTGTCCAGGTCTTCTGCCCGGCACAGTTCCTCCAACCATTCACGTGCCTCGCGCAACGTGAGTTCGCGCGTGGGCATTGCGGCTTCGAATGCTGCTTCGACTTCGTAGGTCTGCGCGGCTTCGGTCGGCGACACGTCGGGCACGCTAGTGCGCGGTCATTCCGGGGGCGACTAGCCGGAACCGAGTTCCCGCCGAGAGCCGGGTACGGAACGTCCCGATGCGGAGAACGTGGAGCCTGCGGCCCGACCGGCACCGTACGCCTCGCGATCGGAGACGAAACTTCCGCGGCTGGCGTGCAGGTGTGGTGTCGAATCGCGCATGATGCGCTGCGCACGTTCGGCGCGTTCGACGAGCACGAGTCCCGCGCCGGGGGAGTCGCGCACGATCGAGCGATGCTCGGCGCGAAGTTTCTGTTCGACACCCGCACAGAAGCCGTGCCACCACGACGTGCGCCAACGACGATCGCCGCGCGGCATCGAGCGAAGTGCCAGCAGGTCGGCCGCGGTGAATAGTGTCTCGAGAGCGAACAAGTCGTCGGCCGTTCCGAATGCAACCATCACGACGGTGTCGCGCGTACCCGCTTCCATGTCGCGATAGTCGGCACACGACAGGCTGGTTGCCAGTATGTGGAACAGCGTTCCACGGCGTACGCGGTACGGACCCGTGACGGTGACGGTTTTGCTGGCGATTCGCGCATCGGATCCATGCGAATCGGCCTTTCGTGTCACATCGGACTCTTCCATCGCCCGCTCGAGGATCGCACGCACCTTTGCTGCAACGGCGTCGTCGATCACGTGGCGAAACTACCCTGAGAAACGCACGTGACCGCAGAGGGGGCCCAAATGAAGTTCGCATTCGCCACCGCACCACAGGTGTGCACATGGCAAGAGGTCCTCGATGTGTGGCTGGCCGCGGATGAGGTGCCGTTCTGGGAAAGCGGTTGGACCTTCGACCACTTCGAGCCGATCTTCACGGGCGACCGCTCGGGGCCGTGCATGGAGGGCTGGATCACACTGACCGCATTGTTGCAGGCGACGAAGCGTCTGCGTGGTGGCGTGATGGTGACAGGAATGGTGTACAGACATCCAGCCGTACTCGCGAACATGGCGGCGACGCTCGACCACACGTCGGGTGGACGCCTCGAACTTGGCGTCGGTGCGGCGTGGAACGAAGACGAGTGCAATGCCTACGGAATCGAGCTCGGGTCGTTGACCGAGCGTTTCGATCGATTCGCCGAAGGATTGGAAGTCATCAAACTGCTGTTGACACAGAAGCAGAGTTCGTACGAGGGCAGTTACTACACGTTGACCGACGCGTACTGTGAACCGAAACCGATTCAGTCGCCGATGCCTCCGATTCTCATCGGCGGTGGCGGACACAAGCGCACACTGCCCCTTGTCGCGCGCTACGCCGATCACTGGAACTTCCCGGGCAACAGCGAAGACCCACTTGGTGATCTCAACAGGTCTCTCGCCCGTCTGCGCGAATGCTGCGACGAAGTGGGTCGCGACATGTCGACGATTCGTATCAGCACGCAGTTGTGGGTGGCACAAATGAGTGACGCGCAGGCGGTGGAGACCGCCCTTGCCTATGCCGACGCCGGTGTGGGGCTGGGCCTGGTCAGCCTGCCTCGACCCCTGTCACCGCGGGACATTCACCGCTTCGCCGACCTCTTCGGGCCGGTCTTCGGGGCCGCAAAGTGAGCATTTTTCTCGTCGGTATCGGTGCCGGCTTCCTTTCCGGGGTTTTCGGAGTCGGCGGGGGAATTCTCATCGTCCCGGGTTTGGTTTTCTTCGCAAAGATGGAACAACGTCGCGCACACGGAACCTCGCTGGCGGCTGTTCTTCCAATTTCATTGGCGAGCCTGGTCACCTACTGGAGTCATGACCATGTCGACTGGTGGGTTGCGCTGTGGCTGGCAATCGGCGCGATTGCGGGTGCGTTGCTCGGCACGAAGCTGCTGAAGACCGCACGACACGACGTGCTCAGCTACGGGTTCGCAACGATTCTC
The DNA here is from genome assembly GCA_009919275.1 of Actinomycetota bacterium. Taxonomy (GTDB): domain Bacteria; phylum Actinomycetota; class Acidimicrobiia; order Acidimicrobiales; family Ilumatobacteraceae; genus F1-20-MAGs119. Next base: position 1,281 of record RGCG01000022.1, on the reverse strand, counting down.
GTTGTGTCGGCAGTTCGCCTTTATTGGACGACAAGTGCCGATGGAAGAAGCGGTCTCACCGTTGCCGCCGCAATCGCTCTAGTCGCCATCGGTGTCGCGACCGGAACACTTGCCGGGCTACTCGGCGTCGGTGGCGGCGTGATCATGATCCCCGCGATGGTGTTGTTGCTGGGCGAGATGAATGTGATTGCGAAGGGAACGTCTCTTGCCGTCATCATTCCGACATCGATCACGGGAACGATTCGTAATCGTAAGACGGCGAACGTCGACGTCAGGGCGGCGATCATCGTGGGGTTGTCGGGTGTCGTCTCGGCCGTCGTTGGCGGCACGGTTGCGGCGAACATGTCGGAAACGTTGTCGAACGCCCTGTTCGCAACGTTGCTGTTGGTTGTCGCGTTCCAGATGGTTTATCGCGAGCGCCGGGTGCGGTCGAGCAGCGCACCAACCCAGTAGCCGAGCGCTGCGCTCAGTCCGCCGCCCATCGCGATGCTGAGTGCGGCCGGGTCGCCACCGGAAGCCACCGCGAGCAACGCACCGAAAGCTGCGAAGCCGATTGCCACTGCATGTCTCCAACGTGCCACATGGCGACGGTACCCGCGTTCGACGCAAAACGTGTTCACGAAACTTCTCCAATGAAACGGAAGAAACTTTCGTCTTTGCTTTTCCTACGCGCGTGGGCCGCGAACGAGCCTGCCCGGGAGCTCTCCGGTGAACGTGTCGTTGTCGACGGTCTGGACGCCGGCCACGAAAGTGGCTGCATAGCCAACCGCGCGTTGCACGAGACGTCGGCCGTTGGCGGGCAGGTCGTAGGCCATGTGGGGCATCGTGAAGGTGAGCGCGTCGAAGTCGATGATGTTGATGTCGGCACGCTTGCCCGGCCCGAGAACGCCGCGGTCGCGTAGTCCGTACATGTGTGCCGTTTGTTGTGTCTGGCGATGGATGATCCATTCGAGCGGCAGCTTTGGACCACGGGTGCGGTCGCGCGTCCAATGCGTGAGCATGAACGTGGGCATGCCGCCGTCGCAGATTGCGCCGCAGTGTGCGCCGGCATCACCGAGGCCCATTCGGGTGGCGGGGTGTTGATGTGCCTCGTACAGGAACGACAAGTCACCGTAGGCGTAGTTGAAGAACGGCATGTAGATGAGGCCGCGGCCATCGTCGCGCGCGAGCTGTTCGACGATGATGGTCATCTCGCTGACTCCACGACCACGTGCGATCTCGCGCACCGACTGGTCGAGTGCGGGTTCGTAGTCGATGTTTGCCGAGGTGACCGGGAACATC
>RGCG01000210.1 GCA_009919275.1 Actinomycetota bacterium | reverse complement strand
AATGACCTCGACCGCAGTCCCCACAGGTGCGAACAGCATCGCCGGAGTCGATGCGATCGTCGTCGACACAACCGGGCCCGCAGCCCCCACGGGCCTCAGCGCGACGGCAAACCTGAACTCGGTGACAATCTCATTCACGCCCGGCGTTGGTGGCCCCTCCGCCGTGACGAACTACAAGTACTCGCTGAACGGTGGAACTTTCACCGCGTTCTCCCCCGCCGACACTGCCAGTCCGGTGACGATTTCGGGCCTGACGACGGGCACGTCCTACACAATTGCATTGCGAACCGTCACCGCGATCGGTGACAGCGCTTCGTCAACGACCGTGACGATCACTCCGTCGAACATCACTGGCCTGTCGACCGTGTCATACACCGAGCAGTCAGCCGCTGCCAGCATCGCGTCCGCGATCAATTTCTCGGGTGGAAGCAGTTACGACGGCAAGTACATCGACTTCGCCATCGGAAGCGCCCAAGCGACCGAAATTCTCGGATACACCACCTCGGGAACCGCGTCGACCACCAACGGAGCCGTCTCCATCGTCGGTACTTCGGTCTACTTGGGCAACGGCACGAGCGCCGATCCGATCGGGAGCATCGACTCGACCCGCAACGGCCACACGAGTTCCTTCAGCAATGCCGGCTTCGAGTCGGGTGCGACATCACCATGGACACCCGTCAATACCCGAATCGACCTGGGCGTCACCCAAATCGCCGGTTTCACCTCGCAGGACACCTCGAACTACGCAGTGATCACCTCTAGCTGCAAACCATCGAACGACGATCGTGCACCTTCGAGCCTCGGAACGCTCAGCGTGGCACCGACGACGGCAACGCGCAGCGAGGGCACTTACTCCTTGCAGCTTTCGTCCAGCGGGATGACAACGGCTGCCGGTGGCGATGTGGTCCACGGCCCGGCCGTCTACAGCGATACCTTCCAGGCCGCCGCAAACGACGTCATCTACTTCGACTGGCAAGCGCAGAACGGAGGCGACTACTACCACGTCCTCGGCTACATCCTCAACACCGTCACCGGTACGCAAACCGAAGTGCTCGACTCGTGGGGCGCAACCTCAACTTGGTCCACATCACAGGCAACGATTCCGTCCACGGGCACGTACCGATTCGTTTTTGTTTCTGGCACACAGGACTTTTCGTGCGGACAGGCGGCCGGCGCATCGCTCTACATCGACAACGTCCGTGTCTTCGGCAGCAAAGTGAACGACTCGGTGGCGACGAAGGTTGCCCAACTCGTCACGTACCGCAACACGTCGGATGCCCCGGCGACCA
>RGCG01000209.1 GCA_009919275.1 Actinomycetota bacterium | reverse complement strand
GTTCCACACCTCTCACGGCAACGAAAACGGACCCGGTGTCGGTGTCATCCTCGAGTACGACGCACTGCCCGAGATCGGTCACGCCTGCGGCCACAACGTCATCGCTGCCGCCGGACTTGGTGCGGCGCTCGCACTCCACACCGTTGTCTCATCGACCGGCGGCCGACTCGAGGTCTACGGCACACCGGCCGAAGAGGGAGGCGGGGGCAAGATCGCCATGGCCCGCAACGGCGCATTCCGCGGACTCAGTGCGGCGATGATGGTTCACCCTGCTGATGTCGACATCACTTCGATGCGGGCGATTGCCATCCATGAATGCTGTGCGCATTTCCACGGCGCCGAGGCTCACGCGGCTGCCGCTCCACACATGGGCCGAAACGCGCTCGACGCGGCCGTTCTGGCGTACAACTCGATCGCCGCACTCCGCCAGCACATTCGACCAACCGAGCGTGTCCACGGGATCTTCACCCATGGAGGCGACAAGCCGAACATCGTTCCGAAATATGCAGAGATGAACTGGTACGTACGTTCCGACACCCTCGAAACCCTCGCGCCCCTGAAGGAACGAGTTGAAGCGTGTTTTCGTGGCGCGGCAGTCGCCACCGGCTGCGAAGTCGACCTCGAGTGGGAAGACCACGCCTACGCCGACGTACGGGATTCCGTGGCGTTGCTCACCGCGTATGTTGACAATGGCCGCGCGATTGGCCGCGACTTCCTCGCACCCTCGTCGAGCAGCATGGTGGTCGGCTCAACCGATATGGGCAATGTCAGTTACCTGGCGCCGTCCATCCACCCCATGATCCAAGTTGCTCCTCGCGGCGTTCCCATCCACACGGCGCGTTTCGCCGACTATGCGGGTGGACCGGAAGGCGACAGGGCTGCCATCGACGGCGCGAAGATCCTGGCCATGACTGCACTCGATGTGTGGGCCGATGCCGGCCTGCGGCGCGCCGTGGAAGCAGAATTCAGGGCAATCGGACCACTGCCCGACGGCGTGCTCTGACCTGCCACACGATCCCTCGCCGACGCGGTCCGGACTCGTAGAGTTGGACGCCGTGACGGTCTACGTGCCCGAGGATTTCACCCCCGCCGAGGCCGACATACTCCGGCGGTACTTCACGAATCTCGACTCGCCGGTTTTTGCACTCGTGAACCTGCCGGAGGTTGTGAAGGGGGCGCTGTTTGCTCGCTACAGCCGTAGCGCAAAGAGCCTTCGTCGACTCTTCCTCGACGAATTCGTGGGCGAGCTCGACATTCGTGGCGATCAAACCTTCGATGCAACCGTTGGTGT
>RGCG01000208.1 GCA_009919275.1 Actinomycetota bacterium | reverse complement strand
AGGGGAATTGAACCCCTGACCTCTTCCATGCCATGGAAGCGCTCTGCCAACTGAGCTATAGCCCCGTAAAGGTTCTCGTACTTTATCGGGTGCGATCGGCGTCCACCTACCGGCGCCAGTCGACTTTCGGGACGTCTTTGTAGAGCCTCTCGATCTCGTAGTAGCGGCGGGTTTCTTCTGCGAACACGTGGACGACGACGTCGCCGTAGTCGACGAGTACCCAAAGTTGTTCGCTCATGCCCTCGGTACGCAGCGGGGATCGACCGTAGGTCTCGCGAATACGAGCCGTCACTTCGTCGGCGACGGTGGCGACGAGGCGACGGTTGCTGGCGCTGGCGAGCACGAAGAACTCGGTGATCGACAACACATCACCGACGGCGATGACGAGAACGTCGTCGGCCTTCTTGTCGTCGGCGATCTGCGCGATTTCGACGGCCAAGTCGCGTGAGTCGATGTCGATCACTGGTCGACCTCGGGCGATGTTGTGGTGGTGGTGGTGCCGGCGATGACTCCATCGGTTGGATATTCACGCACGAAAGTTTCGAAGTCGAAGCCGAGCGTCAAGCGCATGTCGACCCCCTCCACCGGAACCTTGTCGCGATGGATTTCCATCGCGCCAAGAACCGAGGCGTACCCGGCAACCTCGGATTCGAGCTCGCGATCGGCGATTGCCGCAACGGTTGCCTGTTGAGGTGGTTCGCTGATCTCACGAATCAGGACGATGTTGACGCCCAGTGAAGCAAGGCGAAGAATCGCCTCGCGTGTGACGGCCGCATCGTTGAACGGGCTGTCGATTTGCACGTTGATCGACGGCAGCAGCGACGAGACAGACGACGGAACCACGCTTGCCGTGACCAAGATGATCTCTGCGCGGTCGAGGGCGTACCAGTCGAGGCCATTCGGGTTGGCATCGCCTTGGGGTACTGCCGAGCCGGCAAACTGCCAGACCTGCACCTGTCCGGCCATCAACTTGTCGATGAATGTCTTCATGTCAATCGCGGGCGTCGAGACAGCGGCTGTCGTGCTGACATCGGGCTCGGAAGATGTGGTTGTGAGTGCGACCTCGGGACTGCGCTGGCTTGCACCGACCCCGACCCACAACGACTTGAGAAGCGGCAGCCGAGTTGATTCGGCCGCACCCGGTTCGATCGCCGCGAGAGCCTTGGCCACCTGTTCGGCGGAGATTGACTGGCGTCCCGCAGGCAAAACGTCGGTGTCGACTCCACCTAGGACGCCCTTCACGGGTCGGTCGAACTCGACCGTCACGCTTTGGATTGAGGAGAGGAGCGGCGTCAATTCCGATGCGGTGACTGCG
>RGCG01000207.1 GCA_009919275.1 Actinomycetota bacterium | reverse complement strand
CGACAATCTACGGCTGCGCGACGTGTGGTCAGAAGGCCCCGTCAACTATCTCGGATTGGCTGTGCACGGATTTCCGAACCTCTTCATGATCACCGGCCCAGGAAGCCCGTCAGTGCTCACGAACATGATCGTGTCGATTCAGCATCATGTCGAGTGGATCACCGACTGTCTCGCGCACCTGCGTAGCGAGAGGTCATCTGCGATCGAGGCCGATGCCGCAGCACAAGCCGAATGGGTGCAACACGTGAACACCATTGCTGGCATGACGCTGTACATGTCGTGTGCTTCGTGGTATCTCGGCGCCAATATGTATGGCAAACCGCGGGTCTTTATGCCGCTTCCTGGGTTTCCGGCATACGTGCAACGGTGCACAGACGTGGCGCAGCATGACTACCAAGGCTTCGACGTGCGATGACGAGCGGAGTTCACCATGTCGAGTGATGCGTCTGCGGTCTATTCGTCGGCAAGCCGTCGCTATACCGAATACGTCGGTGTATACGACGCCGACGCGACGCTCTGGGGTGAAGTGTCGTATTGGATTGGCGCTCGATTTGGCACGCGACACTGTTCGCTCTGCGACGTGACGCACGGGCTGTTTCGCCCGCGCGCCGAGTGGAGGGCCTGCGCACTTGAACTGCCCGCACCGTTCACCACCTTTCACCGCAACGACGCCCCCGACGATGTGCGTGCCGCAGCCGCAGGCAACTACCCGATCGTGCTCGGCCGACACGCAGGCGGCCTCGTCGTGCTGTTATCGAATGCCGACATCGAACGATGCAACGGTTCACCACAGACCCTCGCCGCAGCATTGCTTGCACAGCCGTAAATGCGCTTACACATCTCGGATTGCGGCTTGAATATCCCACTTGTCGTAATCTGACACCGTCTAGTACGTTCAGGTCACTCACGAGCGGAGACATCTGTGACAACCATCGAGCGAAACTCGCCGAATCCGTTTCTTGCCGGAAACCTCGCGCCGGTACACGAGGAAGTTACGGTCACTGACCTGCGTGTGACAGGGAGCATTCCCACCGAACTCATGGGTCGCTATCTACGTAATGGACCCAACCCCGTGGGTCGCATCAACGAAGAGAAGTACCACTGGTTTACCGGCCACGGCATGGTGCACGGCATACGGCTACGCGACGGCAAAGCCGAGTGGTACCGCAATCGCTGGGTGCGAACGAAGCAGGTGTGTGATGTGCTCGGTGGAACTCCGCCGCCTTCTGACTGGCCGGCTGATCACCCGTCGTTTCCCGCCAACACGAGCGTGATTGGTCACGCCGGTCGTACCTATGCAATCGTCGAAGGTGGCTCACC
>RGCG01000206.1 GCA_009919275.1 Actinomycetota bacterium | reverse complement strand
CGTGGTAGGCCGCGTCGGTGGCGCACAAATAGCGTTTTGCGGCGACATGAAGGGCAACGGGTCCGGCGACGTTCGGGCCGAAAATACGCGAGAGTTCCCGTGCACCGATCGCTTCGTGTTCGTCGTCGGAATCGAGTTGCGCACGACCCGCGTTCGCATCGAGCACGAGCAGGTGACCCAGGTCGTGCAGCAACGCCGCGATCACCAGGCTGTCGTCGGCGCCGTACGCTGCCGCAAGAGCTGCGCACTGCTCGGCGTGTGCGGTTTGCGACACCAGCTCGCTGTAGGAGTCGCCGCCCCAGTTCTCGAAGAGTCGCACGATGAAGTTGATCTTGTCGGACATCAGACCGGCTTTCCTTGGAAATCGCCGATCAGCGACACGCGAACGGTGGATCCTCCGTCACGCGAGGCGTTGAACTCGGCTGCCTTTTGTTCGTAGTAGCGGTCGCGAAGGTCCCCTTCGCGCAGCGCGTTGTACGTGGGGAACAATGCTCGTCGATCTACGGTCGAGTTGTTCGGACCACTGCGATGTGGTGTGCGCGAGTGGAACCACAGAACCTGGCCGGCACCAAGTTCGGCGACTTCCCATTCGAAAGTGGCGGCGAGATCGGGTCGAATGCAGCCGACGTCGTCCATCGGCAGAATCTCGGCGTGCATACCCGAGACGACTTCGAGACAGCCGTTGGCCACGGTCGCGTCGTCGACGGCGATCATGCAACTGACATGGGTGTCGACGAAGCGGTACGCAGGCGCGTCTTGGTGCGGGGAGAATCCGGCACCACCGACCATCTTGTAGTTGATCTTCTCTTTGTACAGAACCGCGGGCTCTCCGATTAGCTCGCTGGCTGCTGCGACCAAGCGTCCGAGGCGCAGCAACTGGTGCATTCCTGCGTGGTGCGGAGTGAAGTTCTCGGTTCGACAGATTTTCGGTCCGAAGTTGGTCATCTCGCGGTAGTGGAGCCATGGGCCGTCGTCGGCCCATTCCGCGATGTCGTCGACCCAGCGCACGATTTCTCTCGCGGTGATGTCGTCGATGAGGTTGGTGACGACCCAGCCACGATTGCGAAAGTGTTCGATTTCGGTTGCTGACAGGATCATGTATTCGTTTCCTCCTCGAATTGGATACCAACGATTTTCTTGGAAAGCAATGGGCCGTCGGGGTTGTGTGGCCTTGACACCCGGATTGATTGTCCATCGTCCAGTCGCACGACGTAACGAACGTGCGAGCCATGGAACGTCGTCGACTCGACACGCCCGGAGTGTCGAGCAGTCTTCGCATCCACGAGGCGGACTCGCTCCGGTCGTACCGACAGGGACTCC
>RGCG01000205.1 GCA_009919275.1 Actinomycetota bacterium | reverse complement strand
GAACCCACTGCGGATTGATGCTGTTGTAAATTTTGATCGCCGGATAGCCGCGCGCGGCATACCAGCGAACGGTCTCGAGCGCGCGCGCCTCGCTGTCGACGACGAATCCGTTGTTGGCGCTGAAGGGTGATTTGCCCTCGATGAAGCCGCTGCGCACGATCCGCGGACCTGCGACCTCGCCCGCGACGATCCGACGATCGAGAGCCTCGAGCACGCTATTGTTGTTGCCCATGTCGCGCACGCTCGTCACGCCGGCCAACAAATTGAGCAAGGCCCCGCTCTCGCCGAGATGGGCGTGCATCTCGAACATGCCGGGCACCAGCGTACCCCCAGCACCATCGATCACCGTCTCACCCGGCGTCGGTGGCGTATCGACGGCTTGGACGCTGCTGATCGAGCGACCATTCACGAGCACCGCGACGGGTCCGGTGAGTTGCTGCGCGACCGGATCGAAGACTCGAACGTTCTTGATGCGTACGGGCCCGGTGAACTTCTTCGCTGTGCCGCGCTGAATCTCGGCCCAACGCGCGCTCTGCCATTCAGCGACCAACTTTTGCAGCCGCGGATTTTCAGCTTCGAAACCCTCGCGGATCAGACCGCCGCCCGGCGACGGCAGCGCGATGAGTCGCTGCGCATCGTCGAGCAGCATGATGGTCGGGTTGAACTCGAGACCGGTCAGGTCGTAGCGCGTAACGACCAGCTCGCCATCCCTGCCTTGCAGGGTCAGGCGCTCGCCTTTGGTCAACGCGATCGTCCCACCCGGCAGCACGTCGATGGCTGTTCCTGCTCGCAGAATCGCCCTCGCGTAGAGCTGCAGGGCCCACGGACTCGCGCTTTGCGCGACGTAGAGCTGCGTCGCTCCCATCGCGTTACCGGGACCTGCAGAATCTCGCCAAGACGTCTTGTCGCCTCTTTTTTCAAAGAATTCGTCGATTTTTCCGCCGAAAGTTTGGGTCCCAGTGATCCGCCAACTGCGTGGCAGACCAGTCGCATCGAGCGACAAGGTTTCGGCGACGGTCGGTCCGCGGCCGTTGTCTTTGACGTCGAACTCTACTTTGGCGGTGTTGCCACTGATCTCGACGATCACACGACCGATTTTGACGTCCTGACGATAGACGACGAATCGCTCGGTGTCGGCAATCGCGACGGCACTGCACACGACCATCAAAAACGCGACAACAATTCGCTGGATCATCGATATTTCCTCTTTGTACACGTGGCAGCGCACGCCTGCAGGCGCAGGGCTCAATACCCGCGCTTGACGTCAACGACCGAGAGCAGACGACCACCCGAAGCGTAGCGACGAAGATTTTCACGCAGC
>RGCG01000204.1 GCA_009919275.1 Actinomycetota bacterium | reverse complement strand
GGCGTACCAGTTGGCACGGTGCGATCACGCCTGCACCGTGCTCGGTCGGCACTACGCAGTTCACTGTTTGACGACGAGTTTGCATCACCAAAGACAAAAACACGCTCAGCATGACAAACGACGCCGAGTTCGTACTGGCGGAGTTAAACCGCTTTCGACGTGCATCACCAATCGGCCGACTATTTCTAGCCGTGTTATCTGCAGTACAGCTTTTTCTCGCGATTCCCTGGCTCTTCGGTTCGTCTCCACTGTTCGGCGCTGAAACTGCTGACCTGCATCTCACGCGTGATGGCGCCCTGGGGATCATCTTCGCGCTGAGTGGTCTGGCTGTCGCCTGGCGGACTCGACTCGCATTCTTTGCCCTGCCGCTCGTTTTCGCGCTGATGATCATGCAGACAGCGTTTGCCTTCATCGACTACTTCGCCAACAACGTGACGTCGGGTTTTGAATGGGTGCACCTTCTCGGAGCAGCAATTGGGGTGAGCATCGCAATCTTCGTGCGTCCGCGAGGACCACGATCGCAACGCCAGCCCGGAATGCGAATCGTCAAATGACGAACCACATGCCGGTTGCTTCGTGGTGGATCAACCACGAAGCCGAAACTGGCGGCGGGCCCACCGGGTTCGGTTGGGCGAGTTTTGTGGCGATGATTCTGGGGCTCGCAGCGATTGCCTTCATGCTCGGTAGGTATTTGCAGACCTTGACTGAATCGCGCCGAATCACCAACGACACCAAGGGAACTAATTTGGCCGAGACAGGGTCTACTCATCGACCCGAATCACCAGCGGAAACTGGTACAAGAGAGAACTTTGACCCCTATGACGACCTCGATCGAAAATGACTCGCCAGTTACCGTTGCTGCAACAGCCTCGGTAAACGACGCTGCCACACGTTCTGCCACACGTTGGCGCGCCGCATGGCGCTGGCACTTCTACGCGGCAATCTTCGTGTTGCCGATTCTGCTGACACTCGCAGTGACAGGGTTCGTTATTCTCATCAAGCCGACCGTCGAACGCTGGGCGTACGGCGACATGATGTATGTCGAGACGGTGACGACACCGGTCAGCTTTGCACGCCAGCAGCAGTCGGTGCTCGACACCTATCCCGAAGCATCCATCGACGCCGTGGTGCCACCGCGCGATGCCGGCCGCGCGACGCAATTCGACATCACCGACGCCGACGGCAAGAGTCTGTCGGTTTATGTGAACCCTGCCGATAGCACGGTGCTCGGTCACATCGACAACAACACCCGCATCGACTTTGTTGCGACGCAGATTCACGGCACGCTCTGGATGGGTCGTTGGGGCGACTACCTAGTCGAGATCGCAGGTGGTTGGACAATCGTCATGGCAGTAACCGGAACGTACCTGTGGTTTCCAC
>RGCG01000203.1 GCA_009919275.1 Actinomycetota bacterium | reverse complement strand
GGAACACGACAACCTCGATCCCTACGCGAGCCTTCTCGATCACATGCGCAAGGAAGCTCCCGCGCACCTGAATCTCACCGAGACGCAGCTGCGGGGCTATCTCGGTATGTTCGGTCTGTCATCGAACAAGGTGTTCCAAGAGTCGGGAACGCTGTCGGGCGGGGAGAAGACGAAACTCGCACTCGCCATGTTGATGGTCGGCCGCAACAACCTGTTGCTGCTCGACGAACCAACGAACAACCTCGACCCGTCGAGCCGTGAGGCCATCGCCGATGCACTCAGCACGTGGAAGGGCGCCATCATCTTCGTCAGCCACGACACCGAATTCGTCGAGCGCCTCGAGCCCACCAAAGTGCTGCTGCTTCCCGACGGCGAAGTCGACTACTTCAACCAGTCCTGGCTCGACCTCGTCAGCCTCTCGTGAAGTCCTGATACGTTGCGGCCATGAAAATTGGGCTTTTCGGGGGTGCCGCCCAGTCGGGCACGGTTGATCAGGTCGTGGCCGAGGCGAAACTGGCCGAGCGCGATGGTTTTTCCAGTTACTGGATGCCACAGATTTTTGCCCACGATGCGCTGACGTTGCTCGCGTTGATCGGCCGCGAAGTGCCGCGCATCGAACTCGGTACCGCCGTGGTGGCATCGGCCTCAGCCATCAGATCGTGATCGAGAACATGATGGGCATGTCGTTCGACAAGCCCGTGCGCCACATGCGCGAATACCTCACCGTGCTTCAGTCGCTGAACAAGACGAACAACGTGTCGTTCTCGGGCGATGTGTACTCGACGCACGCCGGCGTGTCGGTCGCGGGGTCGCAACCCTTCGGTGTGGTTGTCGCCGCGCTGGGCGAGCAGATGCTGCGCGTGACCGCCGCTCTCGCCGACGGAACACTGACGTGGTGCACTGGACCATCGACTCTTGCCAGTCACACGGTGCCCGTGTTGAACAACGCTGCCGACGAGCTCGGCAAGCCGACACCCCGCGTGATCGCAGCACTGCCGGTGTGCGTCACCTCGAAGGTGGCCGAGGCCCGCGAGCGCGCATCACAGGTTTTCGCCATCTACGGGCAACTGCCCAGTTACCGAGCAATGCTCGACAAGGAAGGTGCCGCGGGTCCCGCCGACATCGCCATTGTCGGTACCGCAGCCGAAGTGACCGACCGCATCGCGGCCCTTGCCGACGTCGGAGTCACCGACTTCGCCGCGGTCGAGTTCGGCGGCAATCCCGACGAGTCTGCCGATACCCGTGCCGCGCTGAAGACTCTGTTGTCATGAGCTACGACGGCTATTCCGTCATTCGTGTGTCGGTTGACGACGGCGTCGCACGCGTCGTCGTTGACAACCCGCCCATCAACCTGTTCGACATCACGTTGTACGCCGACATGGTGCGCGTGTCGCACGAGTTGGCGTCCG
>RGCG01000202.1 GCA_009919275.1 Actinomycetota bacterium | reverse complement strand
GCACATTGAGCAGGATGCGTTCGCCGTCAGCGGTCACATCCTCGAAAATCGGTAAAGCGTCCTCGGGCCTCTCGGGGAGTTCGAACAACACCTCTGGCTCTGCGGTCGTGAAGGGTGAATCGTTGACGACGCGCGCCGACATCACCTTGCCTTCCTCGGTTGCAAACACCAGTTCCCGACCTCCTTTGGTCCAGCGCGGGTTGTAGGCGGACCTGTTCCAGACTGTCCAGCGGCGAGAGGATCCCGACATCGGCTGTACGTAGAGGCCACGCGTGCTGCCAAACGAGGAGGTGAATACGAGCCACCGGCCGTCGGGTGAAGTCACCCCGCTCTGCGGGCCCGGATCTTTGACCACAACTCGGATGGCCTCTTTACCTGGTGTCGAGAGGTCGAGAGTCTGCAGATCGACATCAGTCCCCACAAAGTTTTCCTCGAAAAGCAGCGTTCGACCATCGGCCGATATCGACAGCGGAGCGGCATAGGCTCTCGTCGAATACACAACGCGGAAATCCGTCCCGTCGTTCAGAGATTTGACGCAAAGTTCTCGTCCGGTTCGTGAGCATCCGACAATCACGGCTTGCGAGTCGGGTGTCCAGACCGGAGAAATGAAAACCTCCTCGGCTTGCGAGAGTTGCGTTCGGCGAGCGTCTTCGACCTCGGTGATCCAGAGGTTCGATCTGCCGAGAAATTCCCCCCCGGCCACCGAGACGATCCGTTTGCCATCGGGAGACAATCGTGGGTAGTACTGGCGATCCGCATCGCCGACGATTTTGAGCAGGCGCCCATCGCGCCCGACCAGGCGCAGCTCGGACCGGCGGCTTCGGTAATCCGCGGGTGCATAAACCAAAGTACCCGAACTTGTGACTGAGAAGCCGAAGTAAGCTCGAAGAGCCAGAAAGTCCGTTTTGCCCACGGGCACTGGCTGAGGCGAACCCACCAACTGAAGTTTCCGTTCATCGAACTGCCACGCGAAGAGATCGGATCCACGTCCGAACAGGATGTAGCCGGGCGACACGAAGCGCGCATTGGTAGAGCCCGCGATCAGTTCCCTCGGAGCTGACCCGTCGAGACTGCCCAGCATCAAGCGTCGGCGGTCGGTCGTATGAAAGAGAAAGTGAACGCCGTCCGGCAGGAAAGCCGGGTATCGATGGTTATAGCGCTCCTTGGACATCGTGACGTCCCGCGGCTCGCCCCCCTTGGCGGAGATCACACGCAACCGGCCCAACCACGGATCGGGGGAATAGATGATCTGGTCGTTGGTGTTCCAATCCCCTCCGCGACCGACAGGGGCATCGGCGATTTTGCCCGCGCCCATGCGCAGGCTCGCCGGCGTCGGCGGCGCGGCGATGGGGCTGCTCTTCTCCTTGTCGGGGGCGGTCGCGACGACTGATCTCGCGGTCGACATCGCCA
>RGCG01000201.1 GCA_009919275.1 Actinomycetota bacterium | reverse complement strand
GAGCGCAAGAGGTTCGACAGCCTGTTGGCGGCGTCGTCGAGCTCTTTGTAGGTGACGACCTTGCCGGTCGAGGCCATGATGTACGCGGGCTTGTCTGGATGTGTTTTGGCGTGGTCCCCGGGGAACATGTCGGGCAAGTTAGTCGGGTTTTGTGACGGATGCCTCTCCGCGGGAAAGGGGCGAAGGGTTTGGAGAGCACAGGTGACCCTGCGGTAACTTTTGAGCCAGTTTCACTGACAAAGGGGTGTGATGTGAGCGCATCGACGGTGGTGTCCGAAGAGCAACTCGTGAATGGTCTGGTCGACGAACTGTTGTCGTCGTGTCCGCCGGCCTCGACCAAGGCTGTCGAGTTCCTCGGCAAGCAATTCGACCTCGGCCTCGCCTGGGTGCACTTCCCGAAGGGTCACGGCGGTCTCGGTATCTCGCCGCGTCACCAAAAGATCGTCAACGAACGCCTGAATGCCCAAGGTGCGCCGAACGCATACGCGCGCAATCCCATCGGTTACGGCATGTGCGGTCCGACCGTTGTCGAGTGGGGCAGCGAAGAACAGAAGAAGAGGTACCTGCGACCGCTGTTCACCGGCGAAGAAATCTGGTGCCAGTTGTTCTCTGAGCCGGGTTCGGGCTCCGACTTCGCCGGATTGTCCGCCAAAGGCGTGAAGGACGGCGAAGAGTGGATCGCGAACGGCCAGAAGGTCTGGACGACCCTTGCGCACCTGTCGCGTTGGGGCCTGCTCGTCGTCCGCACCGACGCCGAAGCAGTCAAGCACGCCGGTCTCACCGCATTCGTCGTCGACATGCACGCTCCCGGAGTCGAAGTTCGTCCGCTGCGCCAGATGACGGGCGAGGCAGAGTTCAACGAGGTCTACTTCACCGACGTGCGCATTCCCGAAAAGGAGATGCTCGGCAAGCCGGGTGACGGCTGGCGTGTCAGCCTCACCACCCTCATGAACGAGCGCGTCGCCATCGGTGGTGTCGTGCCCCCTCGCGGTTCGGGAACGATTTCGTCGTTGACCAAGATCTGGTCGGCCATGGATGCCGACGCAAAGGATCCCGCCACGCGCGACGAGCTGATGAAGTTGTGGATTCGCGCCGAAGTGCTTCGTCTCACGAACATCCGCGCCGGCCAGATGCGCAAGATGGGCGTCCCCGGTCCCGAGGGTTCGATCGGCAAGATGGAGTCAGCGAACCTGAACAAGGCGATCTATGAGTTCGCCATGAACCTTCTTGGCGCCGAGGGGATGCTCTACGGCAGCTACGAAATGATTCGCCCCGAAACCGCAATGGGCTTCGAGACGTACCAGAAGGCGTTCCTGCGTAGCCGCGCCAACTCAATCGAGGGCGGCACCACCGAGGTGATGAAGAACATCCTCGGCGAGCGTGTCCTCGGTCTGCCCGGCGACGTGCGCGTCGACCGCGACGTCCCGTGGAGCAAAGTTC
>RGCG01000021.1 GCA_009919275.1 Actinomycetota bacterium | reverse complement strand
AGGGACCCGTCGGAGGATGACGAATTCGCCGCCACTCCGCATCGGCTCGGAGCGCGAATGCAACGAGAAACGCAACAAAGAGGAACAGAGCAAGAGGTGACACTCCTCTCTCCGGGCGATCACAGCCACGCACGGGTGCGGTGTCGTACGATCGCACCATGTCATCGACCGAGGAGGCGAAGCCGCGACGCCGGCGAGTCGTTCCCGGCGGAATCGTCGACCTGAAGCGCCGTGTCGCACGCCAGGGTGGCTTTGCGGGACTCGGAGTTGGGATCGGTCTCGCCGCCCTCGGAGGTCTCATTCTCTTCCTGACCGATGGCGCGATGTTCGGTGCGGTTGGCTACGTCGTCGTCTCGTTCGGCTTTCCGTTGTTGGCCCTCTTCGGCGTTCCCGCGGTCTCGAGTTCGGCACGCTGGGGTGTGGCCGTTGTCGGCTCGATGGTGATGTGGTGGGCTCTCGGACAATGGTCGGCGGCGCGCGTGCGACGCCGGGTGATTGCCGGCTGGCGCGAGTGGGCCGAGGAGTTCGCCATCTACGCCGGCGGGGTGTGGATCGGCGTGGTGCTTGGCCTCATTGCCGCCGCGCGCTCGCTCGGTGCCATCTGAGTCGGCGCTGCTCACGACACGCTGACGAATTGCCGCATCGCGGCGAACTTGCCGTCGCCGATGCCCTTCACCTGCAACAGGTCTTCGGGCTTCCCGAACGGACCGTTCGCCGTTCGGTGGGCGATGATCGCCTTCGCGGTTGCCGGACCCACGCCGGGCAGTGACTCGAGCGCCCCGGCATCGGCGATGTTGATGTTCACGACACCATTCGACGATGCAGCCCCCGATGCCGCCACCGTTGTCGAGGCGGCGGCAATCGCCTGTGCGACGGTCGCAACGGTGGGGTTTGTTCGCCGAACCTTCGTCGCCGGCGGAACCGACCGGATGGTCGCCGAACCACGTGCGGGAACGAACACTTGGTCTGCATCGGCGAGAGGCAGTGCCATGTTCAGCGATGACAGGTCGGCATTGGAGGCGGGCCCACCAGCCGCTCCGACCGCATCAACTACCCGACTCGCCGACGAAATTGTGTAGACACCCGGAGCAACCACAGCGCCAACAACGTGAACCGTGATGTCACGATTGTCGAGGGGCAGGCCGATGGTTGGCGCCACCAACGTGCCCGTCACCTGCGCGTCGCTCGAGGTTGAACCGGCGAAGGGCAGCGAATTCTCGAGCGGAGGAGATGGCGCCCTCAGAAGCCACCACGCACCGATGCACACCACGAGCACCGAACCCGCCGTGGCGAACGCCCGCGCGGGGCCGTACCAGTCGATTGCTGCCGCAACGCGTGAGCGCAGACGGTCGAGAAATGCCGGGAAAACTGCCATGCCCTCCGTGTGTGCACAGCCACCCGAAAGACGGCAGCGTCGACGACTAGCCGAAGGCGCTCAGAAAAGACGCGCTGTCAGCTGCTTGCGGTAACGCGGCGTTCGGGGGTCGTCGGGGCCCATCGTCTCGAGGATGTCGAGGAACTTTTGGCGGGCCGCATCGTCGCCCTTCACCTGGTCGAGCAACGCAGTGAGTTGGGCGTCGAAGTCATCGACCGGATCGGCGGCAAGACGCGCGGCCGCCGCGACACGACGGACCTCGTCGGTTTCGGGAACGCGGGCAAGAATCTGCAGTGCTTCGTCGGCGCGATCCGTCTTCACCAGAAGTTGCGCCATGGCGACCACCGCGTCGTGGTTGCCCGGCTCGATGGACAACGCGACCTTCAGACTTTCCTCATCGCCGGCCTCGATCAACTTTCGTACCGTCTGGCTTTCCTCCGAGGGAAGCAGCCGCGCAATGAACTCGGAAACGGCCTGTTCGGGCTGTGCACCCATGAAGCCGTCGACCACTTGACCATTTGCAAGGGCATAGACCGCGGGGATCGACTGGACCCTGAATGCCGCGGCAACCTGCGGGTTTGCGTCGACATCGACCTTGGCGAGCACCACCTGGCCATTGGTCGCAGCCACCACCTTTTCGATGATCGGACCAAGGCTCTTGCACGGCCCGCACCATTCGGCCCACAGGTCGACCACGACGGGTGTGGTGTGGGACCGCTCGATGACCTCGGCCTGGAACGTGGCGTCGGTGACGTCGATGACCATTGGGCAAACGTTACCGCTGCCGGAAACGCCTTCGGGATCGAATCATGGCTAGTTTGCTGGTCGCATGTCCCACGAAATCCCCACCGGACTCTCCCCCGCGGTCCTGCCATGGCTCGAGGCGAACATTGCGGGTGCCAAGGCCCCGTTCTCCTTCACGGTCATCGCCGGCGGACATTCGAATCTCACCTACGGCGTCGTCGATGCCGGCGGAAACAGGTACGTGTTGCGCCGCCCGCCGCTCGGTCACGTACTTGCCAGCGCCCACGACATGGGTCGCGAGCACCGCATCATCTCGGCACTCGCCAAGTCGAACGTTCCCGTTGCACCTGCACTCGGGTTCTGTGACGACCCCGCGATCAACGACTCCCCTTTCTACGTCATGGCGTTCGTCGACGGCCACGTCATCCGCGATACCGACACGGCATCCCGCCTTCTCACCGTCCCTGCGCGCACGCGCGCCAGCGAGTCGATTGTCGACACGATGGCCGCAATCCACGCCGTCGATCTTGCGGCGGTGGGTCTCGACACGCTCGGCAAACACGAGGGATACATCGCCCGCCAGTTGAAGCGCTGGTACGGACAATGGAACGCTCAAAAAACCCGTGAACTGCCGGGCGTCGACAGGGTCCACGACGAACTACTGCGGCGCATCCCCGACCAGGGACCCGCAACCATCGTCCACGGCGACTACCGGCTCGACAACTGCCTGGTCGACGATGCGGGCAACGTGGTGGCAGTACTCGACTGGGAAATCTGCACCCTCGGTGATCCGCTCGCCGATCTCGGTCTCTTGATGGTCTATTGGACGGGGCCGGGCGACGAAGAAAGCGCCTGGGCCGGCGCACAGACTTCCATCGAGGGCTTCTACAACCGTCGCGACCTTGCAACGCGCTATGCAAAGGTGTCGGGCCGCGACATCTCCAACATCGACTTCTACGTTGCCTTTGCTTTCTGGAAACTCGCCTGCATTCTCGAGGGTGTGTACGCCCGGTATCTCGGTGGCGCTCTGGGCGAACGCAGTGCCGAAGAGCTCGAACCCTTCAATCAACAGGTCGTCGCCGCGGCCGCCAAGGCCGAGGCAACCCTCGAAAGACTCGCCTGATGCCAGCACTGCGCCACGTCGGTGATCGACCCGTACTCGACAAGCCGGTCCTCATCACGATGTTGTCGGGCTGGATCGATGCGTCGGGGGCGGCCAACGCAGCCATCGAGGCACTGAAGAAGGCCACGAACGCGACACTCCTCGCCACATTCGATGCCGACACGTTCATCGACTACCGCGCACGCCGGCCGATCATGGAGCTGCGTGACGGACTGAACACCCATCGTCATCCTCTCGGGCCCTGAACCCGACACGGCGTGGGAACTGTTCGTCGAAACGGTGTGCGGTTTTTGCACCGACCACGGGGTCGAGCGCGCCTTCGCCATTGGCGCTTACCCGTTCGCCACGCCGCACACGCGACCACCGCAACTGTCGTGCCACTCACCGTCTCTTCAGGTCCTTGCCGAGGTGCCGTTTCTCAAGAACTCAGCCGACGTACCGGCCGGAATGTCGGCGGTTCTTGAACACGGCCTCACCGAACATGGCATGGCCGCTCTCAGCCTGTGGGCCCAGGTTCCGCACTACGTGGCAGCTCTTTCGTATCCTGCAGCAGCAGCGGCATTGGTCTCGGCCGTGCAGATGGTTGCGGGCCTGGTTGTCGACGTGAGCGATCTCGTGAGCGAAGCACAGCAGCAACGCGAACGCATTGACCAGCTGGTGTCGGCAAATCCCGAACATCTCGAGATGGTGCGCCAACTCGAGCGACTCTTTGACGAAGCAGTCAAGTCGGGCCAGATCGATGCGCGAGCCGAGACCCCCGCCAGTGGCGACGCGATCGCCGCCGAAATCGAACGCTTCCTGCGCGAAGAGATGGGTCGCGACAACAAGTAGTTTGTGTGCCGACAGAGGGGGCACACATGACGAACCGCGCACACATCGAAAAACTCTGGAGCCTCGACGGCAAACACGCCGTCGTCACGGGCGTCAGCACGGGCAGCATCGGCGAAGGAATCGCCCGCACACTCGCTGCGGCCGGAGCAACGGTGGTGGTCACCGACATTCGCGACAACGGACTCAGCGCGATCGCAAACGACATCGGCGGTACCGCCGTTGTCGCCGACCTCACCAATGAAGGCGAGACGAACTCGGTCATCGCCACCGGCCCGGCAGTCGATGTTCTGGTCAACAACGCAGGCAGCTACTTCGACGTCGGACCCATCCTGAAGCAGTCGCCCGACAGTTGGCGGCGTGCCATGGACAACAACATCACCACCTGTTACAACGCCAGTCGCGCCGCGGCACGACGCATGGTCGACGCCGGGAAGGGTGGGTCGATCATCAACATCTCGTCGGTCGACGGTCTGCTCCCCTGCATGGGGACCGGGTACGACACGGCCAAAGCGGCGGTCATCCAGTTCACGCGTTCGCTCGCCGTCGACCTCGCCCCGCACTACATCCGCGTGAACAACATCGCCCCGGGGGCCGTGATGGTCGAGACGCTGCGCAAGATGCACACGGGAGAGCTGCCGCCGTTGTGGCCCGCGGAGACCGAACCCACGGGCCTCATGAACCCGATCACGAAGATCCGCTCGGCGAACATCCCCCTCGGCCGGCGCGGAACACCCGATGACATCGGCAACGCCGTGCTGTTCCTGGCAAGCGAAATGTCCTCGTACGTGACCGGCGTGACCCTGCCGGTCGACGGGGGCTGGTTGCTCATCTAGAACCCGCCCGTTCTAGAGTTTGGCGAACTCAGAAAAGGACGGGTCCATGAAGGTTGATGGTGGCGTAGCACTCGATCTCGCAAAGTCGGTCGAGTCGGCAAAAGAGGCCGAAGCGGCCGGATACAGCGGTGCGTGGACGGCCGAGACCAATCACGATCCTTTCTTCCCGCTCCTCCTTGCCGCCGAACACACGAAGAAGATCGAACTCGGGACGTCGATTGCGGTCGCATTTGCTCGCAACCCGATGATTCTCGCCAACATCGGCTGGGACCTGCAGTCGTATTCGAAGGGCCGCTTCATCCTCGGTCTCGGCAGCCAAATCAAGCCTCACATCACCAAGCGCTTCAGCATGGAGTGGAGCCATCCGGCGGCTCGCATGCGCGAAATGATCCTGGCGATCCGCGCAATCTGGGACACCTGGGAAAACGGCACTCCCCTCAACTTCCGTGGCGACTTCTACACCCACACCCTGATGACCCCGTTCTTCACGCCCGACCGCGCCGATCTGGCCGGATTCGGCACGCCGAAGATCTTCCTCGCTGGCGTCGGCGAACTGATGACCGAGGTCGCCGGCGAAGTGTGTGATGGTTTCATCTGCCACGGCTTCACCACCGAGAAGTACCTGCGCGAGGTCACGCTTCCCGCCTTGCAGCGGGGACGCGCGAAAGCCGGAAAGTCCATGGACGGCTTCGAGATCGTCGGACCGTCATTCATCGTCACCGGCAACACCGAGCCCGAGATGCAACAGGCAGCCGCGGGTACACGCCAGCAGATTGCCTTCTACGGGTCGACCCCCGCGTACAAGGGTGTGCTCGACATCCATGGCTGGGGTGGTTTGCAGGAAGAACTGAACTCGCTGTCGAAGCAGGGCAAGTGGGTCGAGATGGGCAACCTCATCAACGACGAGATCCTGAACACCTTCGCCGTTGTTGGCTCACCCGAGCAGGTAGCACCCGAACTGAAGCGACGCTACGACGATGTCATCCAGCGCATCAGCTTCTACGCGCCGTACAAGAGCGATCCCGAGCGCTGGCGCCGGGTCATTTCCGACCTGCAAGGCTGAGTCAGGAGGCGTTCGTCCAGCAGGCATGCGTGCCACTGGAGATGCGTTCGGGCAACCGGACACGGGCAACCGGACCCGCGGCAATGTCGCCGGCATCGAAGATCGCGCAGTCGCTATGGTCGTTCACGACGTCGATTGTGTAGGTGATGACATAGCCGTCGTCTTCGGCCGTGGCACCCAACCGGGGGGCAAACACCGCCTCGCTGCAGTACTCGCCATCGGGAAGATGGAACCGTGTCTCACGACCCGTGCCGATGTCGTGACGGATCAGGCCCTCGAACATGAACCACCCCTCGGTCGGAATGACGCAATAGGCGGTGTCGTACGCTCGACCACCGACCGCACCGTTGATGATTCCGAACTCGGTGATGGTGTCGCTCAACGGACCTTCCTTCACTGCCCCCGTACGCATGTTCAACCGCCAGCGGTAGGGCCGGGTCTGCATCGCGTACAGATCGAGATAGCGAAACAGCCGCTCGTCAATGGTTGCATCGGGCGGAAGCGTGGGCGACGGGTCGTATTGGAAATAGCCGTCGATCACGATCTCGTCGCCGTCTTCGAAGGCGTTGATCCAATGGAGCACGTACGTTGCGTCGCAGTCGAACCACTTGATGTCGGAGGATGAACCCCTGCGAGGAATGACGCCGAGACGCATGGGCACGTCGCGATGGAAACGGTTCGCGTACACGTCCTTTCTCAACAGTTCCTCGTCCCAGAACAGCGGACAGTCGTTGAGAATGGCAAAGTTCTCGGTGAAGCACATGTCGTGAGGCAGACGCGGCCCGGGCAACGGCACGTCGACGTAGTGAACCAACTCACCTTGCGGTGACACGACTCCGTAATGCATGTACGGCGCCTTGGTGGAGTAATTGAAAAACAACAACTCGCCCGTCGCCTCATCGACTTTGGTGTGTGCCGACACTCCCTCGGCGGGGAATGCTCCGTTCCACGATTCGGTTCCCATGTCCTCGAGCGTCCGCGGGTCGAGCCGATAAAGATCTCCGCACTGGTAGAAGCTCGAGAGAGCGACTCCTCTGTGCACGACAATGTCGGTCGACGACGCATCCTTCATCCGCGTGCGCGCCCCCCAACCATCGTTGCGCAGCGCCTTTTTCGGCGACTCGGCGAGCCCGGCCCACAGCGGCCCACCGTGTTCCAACTCGGCGGCGAGGCCCTTCGTTCGCACGAAGCGGTTGCGGTACGTCGCTTCGCCGTTGCCGAAGGTGATCGCGTGGATCATTCCGTCGCCGTCGAAGGGGTGGTACCGACCGACGGCGGGAACCAACGGGTTCTCGGTGTTGCGCAGGTAGGTCCCCGCGAAATCGTCGGGGATCCTTCCCTTGACCTGCATCGCAGATGCATTCCACTCTTTGGTCTGGGGTCGCCACGCGCCCGTGCGGTACGGATGCACGTCGTCAGCCGGCAACAGGCTGGTGAACTCGTGTTCGACTCTCGCTGTCATGGCCCCTCCGACCACGACATTACGCCGATTCGACTTGGCGACTGATCAGTCGAAAATGGGGGCGGAACGCAACGAACGCTTCAGTTCGGCGACTCCCGACGTGGTCGCGATCGTTTCGATCGCATCCCACAACTTCAACGCCTCGGCGCCGCGCGGCACCCGCGAGATGACGGGCCCGAAAAAACTCGCCTCGTTCTGCTGACCGGGCTTGAAGGTGAGAATCGGCGTACCGACTCCCTTGCCCGTGCGTGAGAACGCAAGGTCGGTTTCTTCGCGAAGAATCGCGTCGAAGGCCTCGTTGTCGGCACCGTTTGCCCAATCGGGGTCGAGTCCGGCGCGACTGAGAACGTCGACGAGGTAGTACGTCGTGTTCTCGACAAAACCCTCGCGCAGTTGCTTGTTGTGCAGAGCGGTTCCGACCGCGGTGTACAAACCACCAACTGCCTCGTTGCCGGCTTTTTCCCGGGCATACGCGGCGGCACGGAGAACTCGACTGCCCGCGGCGTGGGCGGTGCGCCACGGCTCGCTGTCGGGGCCGTATCCAATGTCCTCGTTGATCATCTTGAGCGAAATGAATCGCCAGGTGACGTCGTAGTTCCGCTGCTGGGCAACTTCGTCGACCCAACGGGACGTGATCCACGCCCACGGGCAGATGGGGTCGAAGAAGAACTCGAGGTCACTCACGGATGATCTGCCTTTCGTCGAATGTTTCGATGAGGTCACCCGGCTTCAGGTCTTGGAAGTCGGAGAGGCCGATACCGCACTCGAAGCCTTCGCGCACTTCACGGGCATCGTCCTTGAAGCGACGCAACGAACTGATCGAGCCCTTCCAGATGATGACGCCATCGCGCAGGAAGCGCACTTTCGTTCCGCGGGTGACGACACCGCTGCGCACGTAGCAACCGGCAATGGCACCGATCTTCGGTACCCGGAAGATCTCGCGCACTTCGGCTTCGCCCGTGACCACTTCCTCAAATTCGGGCGCGAGCATGCCGACGAGTGCGCGCTCGATGTCCTCGAGGAGTTTGTAGATGATTTCGTACGTACGAATCTCGACCTTTTCGGCTTCGGCGAGGTCTCGTGCCTTGCGGTCGGGACGCACGTTGAAGCCGATGAGTGTCGCATTGGTGGCCGCTGCGAGCGTGATGTCGTTTTCGGTGATCGCACCCACACCGCGGTGCACGAATGCCGGCTTCACCTCGGGTCGTTCGAGCTTGCGGAGGCTTTCGGTGACTGCCTCGAGCGAACCGTGCACGTCGGCCTTGATGATGAGGTTGAGAGTTGCGACTTCGCCGGCCTGGATTTGGCTGAAGATGTCTTCGAGGCGCACACCGCGTTGCACGCGGGCGTCACCGCGTTGGTTGAGAGCGCGGTAACGCTGCTCGCGTGCCTCACCTACGGTGCGGGCAGTCTTTTCGTCGGGAGCGCCGCGGAACTCGTCGCCCGCAGCAGGGACAGTGGAAAGGCCGAGGACCTGCACCGGCGTGGAGGGTCCTGCTTCTTTCACCTGTTCACCACGGTCATTGATGAGTGCGCGCACGCGACCCCAGGCCGCACCGGCGACGATGGGATCGCCGACCTTCAAGAGGCCCTTGTCGACGAGCACGGTTGCAACCGGACCGCGACCGATGTCGAGGTTGGCCTCGAGCACGACGCCCTTTGCGCGACCCGTGGGATTGGCGGTGAGGTCTTCGAGTTCGGCGACGACGTTCAACTGTTCGAGCAGGTCGTCGACCCCGAGATTTTGCTGTGCCGACATCTCGACGACGATGGTGTCGCCGCCCCAGGCTTCGGGCACGAGTTCGTACTCGGCGAGCTGTGTGAGAACGCGTTGTGGGTCTGCGTTGTCCTTGTCGATTTTGTTGACCGCAACGACGATCGGAACATCGGCTGCACGTGCGTGGTTGATGGCTTCGATGGTCTGGGGCATGACACCGTCGTCGGCCGCGACAACGAGGACAACGACGTCGGTCACTTGGGCACCACGTGCGCGCATCTTGGTGAACGCCGCGTGGCCCGGGGTGTCGATGAAGGTGATCTTCTTGCCGTCCTTCGTCACCTGGTACGCACCGATGTGCTGGGTGATGCCGCCGGCTTCCCCGGCAACAACGTTTGCCGAACGAATCCTGTCGAGCAGGGTGGTCTTGCCGTGGTCGACGTGACCCATGACGGTGATGACCGGCGGACGCACCTCTTGTGCGTCGGGATCGTCGTCATCGGAGTCGTCGAACAACGCCTGCAGTTCCATTTCCTGCTGCTGGCCGGGATCGACGAGGAGGATCTCGGCACCGACTTCGAGTGCGAAGACTTCCATTTGGTCGTCGGTGAGGGTCATCGTTGCCGTGACCATTTCGCCCTGTTGCAGGAGGAACCGCACGACGTCAGCCGCAGTGCGGTTCAACTTCGGCGCGAACTCCTGGGCCGAGACGCCGCGCTCGATGATGATGGTGCCCTCGGGGACCGGCGCATCGCTCGCGGTGTACGACGTCATCAACTGCGGTTGCAGTTCTTCCATGTCGCGGCGACGGCGTGCACGCGACTTCTTGCGCGGTGCGCGACGCTGACCACTCGGACGGTTGCCGCCCGGGCCACCGGGGCGACCGGGTCCGCCCGGACCACCAGGTCCGCCGGGGCCACCCGGACGAGGTCCGCCAAAGCCACCGGGGCGCGGGCCACCCATGGGCGGACGACCTGCGCCGCCACCGGGTCGCGGACCACCGGGACCACCGGGACCACCCGGTCGGCCGGGACCGCCGGGGCGTGGACCACCGGGACCGCCAGGGCGGCCCGGACCACCCGTGCGCGGACCACCCGGACGAGGGCCACCGGGGCCGCCGCCTGGACGGGCACCGGGAGCCCCCGGGCGCATGCCACCAGGGGGCGGCGGAATCGGGCGACCCGAGGCAGACAGGGGTCGAGCTGAGGGCGGCGGAGGAATCGGGCGACCCGAGGCAGACACCGGACCGGGTGGGCGCGGCGGAGAAGGTGTGGCGCCGGGGGTCAGCGGTCGTGCGGGAGGCGCCGGCGGCGCTGGGGAACGCGGCGCGGCCGTCGCCGGTGGCGCCGCAGGCCGCGGTGCGGTTGGCGTGGGGCGTCCGCTCGAAATGAATCCGCTGCGCGTCTGGTCACCCGCAGGTTCGGCAGGTGTGGCCGCAGGCGCAGGTGCCGGTGCAGGCACGTCGGCGACAACCGGCTGGGGTTGTTCAACGGGTGTCTCGACGACCGGCTCGGGTTCAACGACCGGAGTCTCGGCAACAACCGGCGCCTCGAGAACCGGCACTTCCTGCGCGGTGTCCCCGTCGGCTTCGACGGTCTTTTTGACCGCTGCTTTCTTTGCGACGGCTTTCTTCGCGACCGCCTTCTTCGCCGGCTTTTCGTCTCCCGATTCGTCGTCGGTCTTCTTTGCTGCAGCCTTTTTTGCCGGAGCCTTCTTGGCGGCGGCCTTCTTTTCGGGCTTGGGCTCTTCGGGCTGTTCGTCACGAACGAGACCGTCACGCTCGGCGCGACGACGTACACGGTCGGCCTGTGCCTCGATGATCGACGAAGAGTGGCTCTTCACGTCGATACCCATTACGAGACAGAGATCGACGGCCTCTTTGTTTGTGAGGCCGAGCTCTTTGGCGAGCTCGTGGACGCGCATGTTCTTTGGCAAGTTGACTTCAGCCTTTCAATACCGATTCGTTGAGGTCGGTGCGGGACAACGACAGAGACGTGCGAAGCGCACGACGGAGATTTCCGCGGTCAAAAGCGGCATCGACGCACGCGGAGTCGCGGCACAACCAAGCGCCCCTACCGCATGACGATGAGCCGAGCGCGAGGCGATCGCCGACGAGCACGCAGCGCACGAGGCGACCGGCGTCGAAGCGACGTCGGCAACCCACGCACGTGCGTGTCGGACGATGACCGCGGTGAGCCACTACTCGGCGACCTCTGTCGCTGCAGCGGCGCCTCCGCCGGCCCATTCCTTTTCACTGATGACCGTGCCGTCGGCAGCGTGCCATTCCATCTCGCCCGTTGCATCGTTCGGGATCCACTGACCCTCGGCGTAGCCCGAGTCACCCGACGACACGGGAACCGCGCCCGACGCTTCGGCCGCGGCCTGGGTCTCGCTCTTGATGTCGATACGCAAGCCCGTGAGACGCGCCGCGAGGCGGGCGTTCTGGCCCTCTTTTCCGATGGCGAGCGACAACTGGAAGTCGGGCACGATGACGTCGGCCTGCGTGCCGTCGGCACTGATGCGCACCTCGTTCACCTTGGCGGGCGACAGCGCCTTGGCGACAAAATCGGCAAGGTCTTCGCTGTACGGAACGATGTCGATTTTTTCGCCACGCAGTTCGTTTACGACCATGCGCACGCGACCGCCACGCGCACCGACGCACGCACCGACTGGGTCGACGTTGTGGTCGTTCGACCAGACGGCGATCTTCGTGCGGTGGCCGGGCTCGCGCGAACAGGCCTTGATTTCGACGACACCGTCGGCGATCTCGGGAACCTCGAGCTCGAAGAGGCGCTTGATGAGACCGGGGTGCGTCCGGCTGACGACGATCTGCGGACCCTTTGCGGTTTTGCGTACCTCGACGATGTAGGCCTTCACGCGACCGCGTCGAGCAGCGTGTAGCGCTTGTCGATCTGCTGGATGATGCCGGTGACGATGTCGCCTTCGCGGTTGGCGTACTCCTCGAACTTGCGGTCGCGCTCGGCCTCGCGGATGCGCTGGCTCATCACCTGACGGAATGTCACCGCGGCGATGCGACCAAGCTCGTCTTTCTTCGGCGTGTCGTCACGCTCGTTGACCCAGTTGCCGTCGTCGTCGAGGTCGTATGCGGTGAATCGCATGTCGAGGTTGTCGGGGTTGATCTCGACGATCACCTCGTCGGCCGCGCCCGGCCGCTTCTTGTACGCAGTTGCCAGGGCCTCGACGAGGACCTGGAGGAGCGTGTCGACGGAGATTCCCTTTTCGTTCGCCAACATGCGAACGGCTTCGGCCATGTCGAGGTTGCTCATGATGCACTTGCCTCCGTGTGTGTCGGTTGGTTCGTTGCGGTCTTTTTCTGTGCCTTCTTGGCGGTCTTCTTCGTTGCCGGGCCTTTGCCCGGCTTGTCGGCGGCGCCCCATTCAAAAACGGTGCGGGCACGCTCGATGTCGGAGAGTGCGACGTCGACGTCGACGAGCGAATCGCCATCGCGGACGGTGATGGACGTGGCGGTGGCTGCAACAAGCTGCCCCTGGATGCGGCGACTGCCGTTGACCGGTGCGTGCAAGCGCACATTCACCGTCTTGCCGACCTCGCGCGCGAAGTGTTCCGGCCGGCGCATGGTGCGCTCGAGACCCGGGCTCGTCACTTCGAGGGTGTAGCGACCGGGAACCGGGTCGGAATGATCGAGTTCGCGGCCCAACTGGCGTGTGACGAGCGACAGATCGTCGAGGCTGACACCTGCGGGTTGGCCCGGTGGGGTGTCGAGAACAACGCGAAGGGTGCCACCGCTGTAGTCGATGTCGTAGATCTGGAGGCCGAGCGCCTCGGCCATCGGCGCGACAAGGCCCGCGACTTTGTTGGCCACGGTGGAGCCGAAGTCATGCTCTGCGCTGGTCATCTGCTCCACCTCCTTTTCCGTGCTTTTCCGTGCTTTTCCGTGCTTTTTCGTGCGTTTCCGTACTGATTGCTTCGTTACCGACCCGCCGGACTCATGGGCAAGCCACCCGAACAAAAAAGGCGTGGGGGTGAGCCCACGCCTTTTCGTCAAGCAACATCGCCATGAGATCGAAAGGTCGGGTCAGATTGTACCCCGCCGGACCACCGTTTGCTCAGGGCCCTGTCGGGCCCGCCCGTTACCCTTGCCACCTATGTTGCGTCTGTCCCAGTTGTTTCTGCGCACCCTCCGCGACGATCCGGCCGACGCCGAGGTTCCGAGCCACAAGTTGTTGGTGCGCGCGGGCTACATCCGCCGCGCCGCGCCCGGCGGTTACACCTGGCTTCCCCTCGGTTGGGAGGTGCATCGCAACATCGAGCGCGTCGTGCGCGAAGAAATGAATGGAATCGGCGCCCAGGAAGTGCACTTCCCCGCTCTCCTGCCCCGCGAACCATACGAGGCGACCCACCGCTGGGACGACTACGGCGACACGCTCTTTCGACTCAAAGACCGACGAGGCGCCGACTTCCTGCTCGGCCCCACCCACGAAGAGATGTTCACGCTGCTCGTTCGTGACCTCTACAGCAGCTACAAGGACCTCCCCGTCTCGTTGTACCAAATTCAGACGAAGTACCGCGACGAGGCACGGCCGCGTGCGGGCCTGCTGCGCGGGCGCGAGTTCAGTCCGGCGCCATGGGTGGCTCGAAATCCGAGGAATTCCTGGCGGAGTGCGAGGTCGGCGAGGACACCTTCGTGCGATGCGGTTCGTGCGACTACGCCGCAAACACCGAAGCAGTGCGCGTGCGCGTCGCACCGTCAACGCACACCAACGTTCCCCCTTCGCAGGTTGTCGACACGCCGAACACACCCACGATCGAGACGCTCGTCGAGTGCTTGAAGTCCCTCGGTGTCGCCGCGCCACACGGCGGTCAGTGGACCGGTGCCGACACGTTGAAAAACGTCGTCGTCATGGTGAAGAACCCCGATGGTTCGCGCACTCCCCTCGCCGTCGGTGTGCCGGGTGACCGCGAAGTCGACATGAAGCGCCTCGAGGCTCAACTCAGCCCGTCCGAAGTCGAGCCGTTCGGCGAAGCCGACTTTGCCGCCTTTCCCGCCCTGGTCAAGGGCTACATCGGACCCGACGTACTCGGCATCGACAAGGCCTCGGGTGTGCGGTACCTCCTCGACACCCGCGTCACCGACGGCTCCGCGTGGGTCACCGGCGCCAACGTGTCGGGCAAACACGTCGTCAACCTGGTGTTCGGTCGCGACTTTGGCGCCGATGGAACCATCGAAGCGGCCGAGGTGCGCGCAGGCGACTCGTGCCCTGAGTGCGGTGCGGCGATGCGCATCGACCGTGGAATCGAAATCGGCCACGTCTTTCAGCTCGGTCGTAAGTACGCAGAAGCACTCGACTTGAAGGTGCTCGACAAGAACGGCAAACAGCAAGTGGTCACCATGGGTTCGTACGGCATCGGCGTGTCACGTGCGGTAGCGGTTGTCGCCGAAACGTCGCACGACGAGCTGGGTTTGTGTTGGCCAAGGGAAATCGCACCGGCCGACGTGCACGTGGTGTCGACGGGCAAAGGCAACGACGAGATCACGTCGTTCAGCGATCACGTGGCCACATCTCTCGAACAGCGCGGCCTCAAGGTTCTCTTCGACGATCGCATCGGTGTCTCCCCCGGCGTCAAGTTCAAGGACGCCGAACTCCTCGGCATGCCGACGATCGTCATTGTCGGCAAGGGCCTTGCCGACGGCAAAGTCGAGGTCCGCGACCGCAAGTCGGGCGAGCGCACCGACGTCGACGCCGGGTCGGTCATCGACCACGTCTTCGAGACGTGCAGAGGCACCCGAAACTGATGCGCATTCGCCCCGCTCTCAAGAATTACGACTGGGGCGACACGTCAACCATCCCTGCGCTGCTTGGCATGCCGGCCAGCGGTCAACCCGTTGCCGAGGCTTGGTTCGGCACGCACCCCGCGGGAGAGGCGACGCTCGACGACGGTCGTCCGCTCTCGGCCCTCGTCGGTCGACTTCCCTTCATGGTCAAATTCATCGCCGCCGGGTCCCCGCTGTCGCTTCAGGTGCACCCTTCACTCGCCCAGGCTCGTGACGGATTCGCACGCGAGAACGCCGCCGGTATCGCCATCGACGATCCACGCCGCAACTATCGCGACGACTCCGACAAGCCCGAACTCCTCGTCGCACTCACACCGTTCAGCGCGCTGTGCGGCTTTCACGACCCGTCCGCCACCGCCGGATGGTTCCGCGCTCTCGGGTGGACCGACCTCGCCGATGCACTCGACAAACTTGGTATCGAAAGTTTTGTCCGCGAGGCCCTGACGGGCGACACGCTTGCCGTCCCTGAACGGCTGCCCGCATGGGCCGCCGACTTGCGTGACGCCCACCCCGGCGACCCGGCAATTCTCGTGGCGCTCCTGATGCACTGGGTCGAACTTGCTCCGGGCGAGTGTCTCGCGCTCGAGGCCGGGGTTCTTCACGCCTACCTGCGCGGAGCCGCAGTCGAGGTGATGAACGGCAGCGACAACGTCGTACGAGCCGGCTTCACCTCGAAACATCGCGACCGCGAGGAACTCCTGCGCATCACATCGTTCGAACCCGTCGCGTCACCGGTGAAGCGCCCCGACAACGGCCTGTATCCATCAACCGGCTCGTATCGCCTCGTCGCCCATCCGGCTGGTTCCACAATCAGGGCCGACCAAACCACGATCATCGTCACCTCGACCGGTGAATCCCACGTTCTCGTCGTTGGTGAATCGATGAAGGTCGAACGTGCAACGGCCTTCGCCGCTACAGCCGGCACGCCGCACTGATCGCAAGGTCGAGCAACCGTTCACGGGCGGATGTCTGCTTGTCCCAGTGACGGTGGTTCCACTCGTTCGCACTCACGTCGTCGCCCGCGTACAGAAGTTGCCCGTAGGTCACACCGCGAAATGCTGCAGCCGCAAACATCGCCGAAGCTTCCATCTCGACGCAGAGACAACCCTGTTCGCGGCGGCGCGCAACCTTGGCCGGAGTCTCGCGGAAGAATGCGTCGGTCGTCCACGTCATGCCGCGGTCGTGAGGCACTCCCGCAGCGGTGAGTTCGGCGTCGATGGCGGCAAGCGCTGCGGGATGCGGTTCGACCTCGTGGTCAACCGGTGCGTAGTGGTGGCTCGTGCCTTCGTCTCGGATTGCGCCGGTGGGAACGATCACGTGACCGACGTCGAAACCCTCGCGCACGATTCCCGCACCGCCGCATCCGATGACCTTGCGTGCGCCGAGCGCGACGACGCTCTCGAATATCGCAACCGCGGCCGGCGCACCAACCGGGGTGTTGAACACCGCAACGTCGACTCCACGATGATTCACGACGTGCACGTCGTGGGCGCCGTGCTCGAAGGGAATGGAATAAACCGGCGCGCTCTCTGCGAACTTTCTGCGGAAGACGTCACCGAACCACGTGTTCACCGCCCGCTCGGGAAACCCGGGAATCGGTCGGTGAATCGACGGGTTGATGACCGCGTGTGGCGAAGGATCGAACTCGAAGAGCGGATGGTTTGGCGCGTCCATGCAGCGTCTCAGCCGACGGTGCGTCGAATCTCGACGATCTTTTCGGTCGAGTGATTCGCATCGGCGCCCTTTTCCTCGAGCAACGCCGAGCGGTCCTTGTTGGCCTCGCGTTCGGCGCGTGCGGTGTCGGCGCGCGCGATTGCGGCCTCGGTGCCGTGTTCGTTGATGAACGCCGCCCATTCGACGAGAGCCTCGACCATTTCATCCTCGGGAACCACGGCAACGTTGCGACCCTTGACGAAGAGATGGCCGCGCTTGTTGCCGGCAGCGATGCCGAGATCGGCCTCGCGCGCCTCGCCAGGGCCGTTCACCACGCAACCCATGACGGCGATCTGCAACGGAATCTCCTTGTCGGCGAACGCCGACTGTGCACGGTTGGCGACGTCGATCACGTCGATTTCGGCGCGACCACAACTGGGGCACGCAATGAGATCGACGTTCTTGCGTTCGCGCAAGCCGAGGGATTCGAGAAGTTGACGCCCGGCCTTTGCCTCTTCGACGGGGTCGGCGGTGAGGCTGTAGCGGATGGTGTCGCCGATGCCCTCGAGAAGAAGCGTCGCGATCCCCGCCGTGGCCTTCACCAACCCTCCGGGCAGCGGGCCCGCTTCGGTGAGACCGATATGCAACGGATGGTCGGTTGCCTCGCTGAGTTTGCGGTACGCCTCGACCATGATGGGCACGTTCGAAGCCTTCACCGAGATCTTCACGAGATCGAAGCCGACTTCGTCGAAATATGCGAGTTCTTGCATCGCCGATTCGACCATCGCATCGGCCGTGAGCCCACCGTGCTTTTCGTACAGGGCGGGGTCGAGCGAGCCGCCATTCACACCGATGCGAATCGGCACGCTGCGTTTCTTGGCTGCTGCCGCAACGGCCTTGATGTGTTCGGGCTTGCGGATGTTTCCCGGATTCAAGCGAAGACCGTGGACCCCTGCTTCGAGCGCCGCGAGGGCCATCTTGTACTGGTGATGGATGTCGGCAATGACCGGAATCGGCGAACGCGGCACGATCTGCGCCAGGCCCTCGGCCGCCTCGATTTCGTTGCAGGTGCACCTGACGATGTCGCATCCCGCCGCGGCGAGCGCATAGATCTGCTGCAGGGTTCCTTCGACGTCGGCCGTCTTCGTCGTCGTCATCGACTGCACGGAGATTGGTGCGTCACCACCAACGGCGACGCGTCCGACATGAATTTGTCGCGTACGACGTCGCTCGAACATGACCCCAGTATTGCCCGACTCAGAGGGGATTGGTGATGTCGAGATACAGACCGACGAACAGGAGGAACCCGAGAAGACCGAGAACCACGGTTGTGACGGGAATCATCTTGTTGACATCGGCGCGGTAACGCTTTCCGCCTCGCGAGCGCAGCCGTTCGTAGGTGGCGATCGCCGCGTGGCCACCGTCGAAGGGCAGCAGAGGGAAGAGGTTGAACACACCCACGAACACGTTGACGCTGGCGAGGAGGATGAGAACACCCTTCAGACCCTCGCTCTCACCCAGTTGCCCGCCGATCTGGCTTGCCCCAACAACCGTCGTCGGACGCGTCTCGAGGTTCTCGTTGGGGCTCTGCAGTGCCCGAATCGAGTTCAGCGGATTCAAGGCCGTCACGACACCCTTCATCGAGTTGCCGATGGTGGACAACGAGTCGCGCACCGCCCAACCCACCGATGCACCGGCCGATTGCTCGACGTAGTCGAGCGAATTTGTCGCGATGCCGAGGAATGCGAGGTTGGCGTTCGACGGGTTCACCGTCAGTTGCACCTCGGCACTCTGGGGAGCGTCGTTGCGACGCCACTCGACGACGACACGATCACCAGGGCTGCGGGATGTGATTGCAGCGACAAGTTCATCGCGCGAAGTGACGGGAGTATTTCCGATCGCGGTGATGATGTCGCCGACGGCGAGTCCGGCCGATTCGGCGGGTGATCCGGTGGCGGGCGCGACCGTGACACCCACCCGACCACTTTCGGTGTAGCGACCGGCCGTGGCGTACACGCCCGTGAAAATGGCAAGAGCGAGAATGAAATGCATCAACGACCCGGCAGTGATGACGAGAAACTGACGCGGGAAACTCTTGTTGCGGTACGCCCTGTCCTCGTCGCCGGCTTCGACCTCGTCGAGTGCGTTCATTCCGACGATTCGCACGAAAGCCCCGAGGGGCAGCGCCCGGACTCCCCATTCCACTTCTCCGCGCGTGCGGCTCCACAGGCGCGGTCCAAAACCCATGAAGAACTGGGTGACCTTCATTCCCGTCCACCGGGCAGTCGCGTAGTGGCCGACTTCGTGGAGGAAGACCGAGACGAGCAGGCCGAGAACAAAGAGCAACGTCCACGGATTGGCGAATCCGAGCCATGCGAGCAAACCGAGGATCACGAGCCCCGACACGGCCGCAGTGTTCTTCGATGACGTGTCCGGCGGGCCGGACGGATCGCCACCACCAACGATCATCTCCTGACGGAGACGCTGATACATACCCGCCATGGCACTACCCCGCTTCGGGTTGACCGAGGTGCCGACGCGCCGCGGCGCGACCGGCCCGGTCGGCCTCGAGAATGTCGTCGACGTCGCGGGGGGTTGACGGCGAGTAGGTGTTCATGACCGCCTCGATTGTGTCAGCAATCCTGAGCCACGGCACATCGCCCGCGAGAAAAGCCTCGACGACGATTTCGTTGCACGCGGACATGAACGCTGGTGCAGTGCCTCCGGCCCGTCCGGCTTCGTAGGCAAGCGCGAGGCAGCGGAAAGTACCCATGTCGGGAGGCATGAAGTCGAGCCGCCCGGTTGTCGCCCAATCGATGGCACCGAACGGCGTCGCGATACGCGACGGGTACCCAAGCGCGTAACCGATGGGGAGACGCATGTCGGGCATTGACAACTGCGCGATGGTCGAGCCGTCGGTGAACTCGACCATCGAGTGGACGACCGACTGCGGGTGCACGACGACGTCGATCGCGTCGTAACCGACACCGAACAGCTCGTGCGCCTCGATGACTTCGAGACCTTTGTTCATGAGCGTCGACGAATCGACCGTGATTTTCGGCCCCATCGCCCACGTCGGATGCGCGAGGGCATCGGCAACGGTGACGTTCGCGAGATCCGAGCGCGTACGACCACGGAACGGGCCGCCGCTGGCTGTCAGCACGATGCGGCGCACTTCCCTGCCGACGTCGTACGACGACCGCAGACACTGATGCACCGCGCAGTGTTCGCTGTCGACAGGAACGATGACCGCACCGGGCACCGACCGCAACGGCTGGACGATGGGACCGGCGGCAATGAGGCTCTCTTTGTTCGCAAGTGCGAGGCGCTTGCCGGCTCGAAGCGTTTCGAGGGTGACGGGCAAACCGGCGAAACCGACAACGGCGTTCACCACCACGTCGGCCGGGCCGACAACATCGGTGAGTTCGCACGACACCTCGGCAAACGGCAACGCCGCCGCAACACGTCGACGGTCGGCCTCGTTGCCCACCACCACGACCGACGGACGGAATTCCTCGGCCTGGGCGATGACTGCCTCAACCGACGACCCGACGGCCAGCGCGACGACGTCGTAGGCACCACGCTCGGCACGCACGACATCGAGCGTTTGCGTGCCGATAGAGCCGGACGAGCCGGCAATCGCGACGCGAACCGGGGCTACTTCACCCAAGGCTGGATGACGAGCATCAGGTAGTACGCACCGGGCAAGACGAAGAGGAATCCGTCGAACCTGTCGAGGACACCACCGTGACCGGGAATGAACGTACCGAAGTCCTTCACGTCGAGGTTGCGCTTGAACATGCTCTCGACGAGATCGCCGAGCGGCGCGAGAACCGAGATGACGAGGGCGAGGAGAATCCACTCACTCGTGCGATCCCACGTGCCGCTTTGGGTTCCGACGATCGCAACGGCAAGGAACGTACCGACCGTGCCACCGATGAGACCTTCGACCGATTTCGACGGGCTGATCCACTCGCGCAACGGCGTGCGACCCGCGGCTGAGCCGACGAAGAGCGCCATCACGTCGTTGGCGACCACACCCACTGCAACGATGAACAACGTGTCTGTGCCGACGTTGAAGCCGGGCACCCCGTACGACACCGTCGAGTACCGCACGATGAGCGCGGCGAACGACCCGAGAAGTCCGATCCACACCGAAGCGAGCATGGTGATGGCGACGTTCGGAAGCGGGCCGCTCTGCACACCGGGTGCCCCGATGAAGCCCACCGCCGCCGCGGCGAATGCGAATGCAAAAACCAACGGCAGCGAACCGTCGCCGATCCAGTACGCGGCGAGCGGCGCTGCGATGCACGTTGCGATGCCGGCAAACGAAGCGGGTCGGTAGCCCTTTTCGGTGACCTTGTTGAAGAACTCGACCGATGCCAAGCCGACAACTGCAACAACGAAGAGCATGACGGCGGCGGGACGCCACATCAGCGCGGCGATGAATGCGGCGGCGAGAATGAGGCCGGCCGTCACCGCCTGAGGAAGATCGCGGCCGTAGTTCGGACCACGGCGCTCGCGGGCTGATGCTGGCCGCGCACCGCGCTGCACGGGCGGACGGGGCGTTGGTCCGGTCGAGCTGCCTCCGGGAGTACGGGGCACGGGACGCGACGGTGCGCCTTGCTGTCCCCGCGGATCGGGACGACGCAGACGTTCGTCGGTGGGGTCGCTACCAATGACGATCCGTGGTTCGCGACGCGGGGTGGCGACGGGCTGGGACGGTTCGTCGTCGAAATAACGCGCCTCGCGGGTGGGTTCGTCGCGGTAACTCGTGGGTGAATCGCCGAGGTCGTCGAAGAGGCCGAGCTTGGGCTCGCTCGCCGCGGGTGGAGGCGTGGGCTGGACCGCGGGCTTGGAGAAAGTTGACCAGACGTCGTCGTCGGAGGCGCTGGCCTGCGGAGTCCGGGGCATTTCGGTGGTCGGTGGCTCGGTCCAGTGCGGGAGGGGTCCGGTGTCGTCGCCGAAGGAAATCGATGGGGCTTTGTCGTCGCCGGCGAATTCGATGGTTCCGAAGTCGTCACCGAAGTCGGTTCCGTATCCCCCGGTGTCGTCGCGTCGCTTGTCGTCGCTCATCTTCCAACCTTTCCGATTCTGTTCAATGCCTGTTCCGGTCGGTGCCCGACTCAGACCTCGAGCAATTCTTGTTCCTTGCGGGTGAAAGCCTTGTCGATCAACTCGACGTGTTCGTGCGTCACCTTCTCGAGTTCCTTCTCGGCACGCTCGAGTTCGTCTTTCGAGATGTCGCCGTCTTTCTCGGCGGTCTCGAGTGACTTGCGGGCATCGCGGCGGATGTTGCGCACCGCGATACGCCCGTCTTCGGCCATGCCTTTCACGACCTTGACGTACTCTTTGCGGCGCTCTTCTGTGAGCGCGGGGAACGCGAGACGAATGACGATGCCGTCATTCGAGGGATTGAGTCCGAGGTCGGAGGCCTGGATGGCCTTCTCGATCGCCCCCATCGCACCCTTGTCGTGGGGCTTGACGACGAGCATGCGCGCTTCGGGCACCTGGAAGCCGGCTAGCTGTTGCAGCGGGACCGAGGAGCCGTAGTAATCGACCATCAACTTCTCGACGATCGCGGGCGTCGCGCGACCGGTGCGCACACTCAGGAACTGGCCCTGCACGTGTTCGACTGCTTTTTCCATCTTCTCGATGGCGTCGAGAATGGTTTCTTCGGTCACCCGACCAGCGTACCGACTGCCTCACCCCTGAGGATGGACTTCACGTTTCCCTGCTTCAGCAGTTCGAAAACGACGATCGGCAACTTGTTGTCCATGCAGAAGGTGATGGCCGTGGAGTCCATGACCTTCAGTCCCTTCGTGATGACGTCGAGGTGGCTGATGCGTTCGTAACGGGTGGCTGTCGGATCCTTCTTCGGGTCGGCGGTGTACACACCGTCGACGCCCGAATGGGTGCCCTTCAGGATTGCTTCGGCGGAAATCTCTGCGGCGCGCAGTGCGGCGGCAGTGTCGGTGGTGAAGAACGGGTTGCCGGTGCCTCCGGCGAGGATGACGATGCGTCCCTTTTCCAGGTGACGTTCCGCGCGGCGACGAATGTACGGCTCGGCGACCTTGGGCATTTCGACCGCGGTCATGACGCGCGAGTGTTGTCCGACGCGCTCGAGTGCGTCTTGGAGAGCAAGACCGTTCATCACGGTGGCGATCATGCCCATGTAGTCGGCTTGCGCCTGGTCCATGCCCTGTCCCGCGCCCTTCATGCCGCGCCAGAAGTTGCCGCCGCCGACGACGATTGCGATGTCGACACCAAACTCTTCGACTGCCTCGTGCAACTCGGTTGCGATTTGGTGCAAGACGTTCGAGTCGAGACCGAACCCGTTCGGTTCGGCAAGCGCCTCGCCCGACAACTTGAGAACGACGCGATTCCAGCGGGGCTTCGTGCGTGGTGCGCCCTTTGCCGGGGTTGCGTCCTTCGTCATGTGTTCGTCAGCCGATCTCCACTTGTGCGTACTTCACAATCTTGGCAGACCCGATGAACTGGGTGACCGACTGCTTGTCGTCCTTGGCGTAGGGCTGCTCGAGGAGGCAAACATCCTTGTAGAACCCGCCGATTCGGCCCTCGACGATCTTCGGGATTGCCGCTTCGGGCTTGCCCTCGTTGCGTGTAATGACTTCCAGAGTGGCGCGTTCTTTGTCGAGCACATCGGCGGGAACGTCTTCGCGGGCGAGGTAGCGGGGCCGGGCGAAGCCGATGTGGACGGCGACGTCGTGGGCCAATTCGACCGATGCGCCCGCCATCTCGACGAGCACGCCGTTGACTCCGCGGCCGCCCTGGATGTGGAGGTAGGAATCGATGATGTTGCCCGCGGCGGCTTCGATGCGAACGACTTCGCCGAGTTCGATCTTTTCCTTGAGGGTGATCTTCAGGTCGTCGAGTTGCGCGGCACGTTCGGCAACCGCATCGACGCCCTTGGCGACGACGAGGTTGGCGAGCGTTTCGGCTTCGGCCTTGAACGCGTCGGACCCGGCGACAAAGTCGGTTTCGCACTTCAACTTCGCAATGGCACCGACGTTGCCCTTCACCACGAGCGCGACGACACCTTGGGTGTTCTCGCGGTCGTCGCGCTTGGCGCTGGCGGCAAGGCCCTTTTCGCGCAGCCACTGCTTTGCATCTTCGATGCTGCCGTTGTTCGCCTCGAGTGCCTTCTTGCAGTCCATCATTCCTGCGCCGGTGGATTCGCGCAGGGTCTTCACGTCTTGTGCTGTGAACGACATTTCTTTGATCAGGCTCCTGTTGCTGCCGCGGTGGGGGGTGCGGGGATGGGCTTCGGTGCTTCGGCCGTGGCGGCGGCCGCCTTCTTCGACGCCATCAGGCGCCCCTCGAGGACGGCCTCGGCGATGACGTGGGTCATGAGGTCGTTGGCGCGGATCGCATCGTCGTTGCCCGGGATCGGGAACTGGATGACATCGGGGTCGACGTTCGTGTCGACGACGGCGACGACGGGAATGCCGAGCTTGTTGGCTTCGGTGACGGCGATGTGCTCTTTCATCGTGTCGAGCACGAAAACGGCGTCGGGACGGCGCGTCATCGCGCTGATGCCCGAAAGGTTCTTCTGCAGCTTGGCGAGTTCACGACCGAGGAGAAGGGCTTCCTTTTTCGGCATGGCCTCGAATTCACCCGAGGCGATCATGCGCTCGTATTCCTGCATCTTGCCGACGCGCTTCGAGATGGTTTCGAAGTTGGTGAGCATGCCACCGAGCCACCGCTCGTTCACGTATGGCATGCCACAGCGGTTGGCGTGGTCGCGGATGGGGTCTTGCGCCTGCTTCTTCGTGCCGACGAAGAGCACCGATCCACCGTTTGCGACGAGGTCGCGCACGAAGACGTAGGCGTTTTCGATGCGGTCCATCGTCTGTTCGAGATCGATGATGTAAATGCCGTTGCGCTCACCGAAGATGAACCGACGCATCTTGGGGTTCCAACGGCGGGTCTGGTGTCCGAAGTGACAACCAGCCTCGAGCATTTGTCGCATGGTGACGACAGCCATGGTGTTCTCCTCTCCTGTGGTTAGGGGCCCGGTTCCCGCGCCGAAGCGACCACAGGTGGGAGTACCGAGCAATGACGTTGACGTGATTTTTGAGGCTGAACCCGAAGGCCCAACCGACGGGCAAGGCTAACGGGGGGCGGGTCCGGAGCCACCAGCCGCGCGGGCTTTCTGGCCAGGGCGAAGAAAGGCGCCGG
>RGCG01000003.1 GCA_009919275.1 Actinomycetota bacterium | reverse complement strand
GTCATCCCGAGACTGACAACCGGTCAGGTCACCAACTTCGCGGAAACCCCCACCCGATACTTGCGTCTCGAGGGCCCACGATTCGCGCTCACCGGCACGGCCACCTCTCACCATCCAAGCAGGCACGATTCACCCTCCCCTGTTTTGTCGAAATGCCAGCACCCGATTTAGGGCACCACTCTGACAACAAAACTAGTTGACACATGTGACGGCTACGATGGGCAGTCACACAACCGAAACCGTTCTCCGACACGGTCGAACGCGTAGCAAGACGAGATTGGCACTCCCAACGGGATTCGAACCCGTGCCGCCACCTTGAGAGGGTGGTGTCCTAGGCCACTAGACGATGGGAGCCTGGGAACCGAAAGGCTATCAGCGGTCGAGAAAACTCAGCGCGGGGAGAAGCCGACGTCGGGACCAAAAAGGATCGCCAGAATCGCCTGCTTGGTGAGGTCGTTCCATTTGCCCTCGACTTTTTCGTCGTTGACCAGTTCCACAAGACAGCGGCTGAAGAACAGACCTTGAACCCAGTGCGAGACCGCGTAGAGATCGACGGATTCGTCGATGAGTCCACGAAGTTGCGGTACCCGGAGAGCGGCAGCCAATTGCGCGCAACTCTCGGCTTGCACTTCGCCGATGCGCTTGGCGAAGTCGGGGCGCATGTAGGTACTGCCCAAGGCGTCGACGCGGCGACTTCGCGCGAGAGGTCCGTTCTCGCCGGTCACCAGAATTTCGATTTGCTCTGCGCAGAACTCGATGAGCGCGTCGCGACTTCTGATCTCCTGAATTGCCTCGTTGAACACCGCGGTCCGTTCCGACAGCGTCTGCGAAAAGCGAACGATCTGTGCTTCGTCGAGCAGACCGCGAAGATTGCCGAAGTGGTGATAGAGAGAGCTCGGCGAGCAGTCGGCCGCGGCAAGAATGTTCTCGAGGCGTATCTCCGACTCTCCAGCTTCGTTCAGCTGCTCGACGGTGGCATTCAACAATGCGTCGTAGGTAGATGAAGCACGTCTGCGATCATCTCGGGGTCGCCGGGGCACCATTTTCTTCTGAATCGTCGTGCCCTTCTTTTGATTCGTCGTTTTGGCTGGGGAGCAAGGAATCGAACCCTGAATAACAGAACCAGAATCTGCTGTGTTGCCAGTTACACCACTCCCCATCGGGGGCAAAGCCCCACGGGTGTGCCTTCCTTCACGTGCTTGGCCGCCGCAGAACTTCCGTCGACGGGGCTCGTTGTCGTGGCCGATGTCGTTGCGTCGAATCCGTTCTCTTCGGCGATCAATCGCGAACGAAGTGAATGGAACGGATCAGTGACGACGACAATCGAATGAAGCCGCTCGCCGAATTTTGCGTCGTCATTCAACCGACGGATGTTTTCAAATGCTTCCCATGTCGAGTGCGACGAAGCTTCTTCGAAAATGGCGGTCGTGGGAACACCCCGCTCGACGAGGTAGTCACGCGACGCTGAGGCCTCGGTGAATCGGTCGCCGGGCTGGTTGCCGCCGGTCACAACGATCTTCGGCGCAACCATCGCCTTCCACAACAGGACCGCGTGGTCGAGCCGTGCGGCAAGCTGCGGAGACGGTGAACCGTCGTATTGGGCAGCGCCCATCACAACGATGGCCTCGACCGGAGATGTATCGGAACTTCGCCCCACACGCCACGTTTCGAAGACCGTCAGTGCCGCGTAGAGCGAGAGGACCCCCCCGACAAGCAACGCAACGGCCGCGACTCTGCGAATCATCCGAGCCGGTTGACGGCGTTGTGAAGACGTCGCAGAGTGGCGTCACGCCCCAGCACCTCGAGCGATTCGAACAACGGTGGGCCGACGCCGCGACCCGTGACCGCCACGCGAATCGGCGCTTGCGTCTTGCCGAGCTTCAGCCCGCGGGACTCGGTGATGGCTTCGAGAGCGGTCTTCAGGTGGACGGCAGTCCATTCGTTGCAGGACTCGCATGCAGCAGCCATCTCGACCAGCACATCGCGTGCCCACGAATCCTTGACGGCTTTCGTCCACGCGGCTTCGTCAACTTGCGGCGTGTCGAGAAAGAGAAAGTCGACCATCGACGGAACGTCTGCGAGCACCTGAACCCGCGTCTGCACGAGTTCGGCCATCGCCCGAAACTTTTCGGCGTCAAATTTGTCGGCCGGCCAGGGAGCAACGCCCGGCGCGAGAACGGGTTCACATGCCGAGATGAACTCTTGCACCGTCATCTTCCTGATGTATTCGCCATTGAAAGCGAGAAGTTTCTGGATGTCGAAGAATGCCGGTGAGTGGTTGACGTCTTCGAGTCGGAACTCGTCGACGATTCGCTGCCACGGCACGATCTCGGTGTCACCGTGCGGTGCCCACCCGAGCGTCATCAGGTAGTTCACCATGGATGCGGGGAGTATCCCCTCTTCGCGATACTGCTCGACTGCAACCTTGTCCCGACGTTTCGAGAGTTTCTTGCGCTGCTCATTCACGAGCACCGGAACGTGTGCCCACGTCGGCGCCGATGAACCGAGCGCCTCCCACAACATCTGTTGCTTTGGCGTGTTCGGGAGATGCTCTTCGGCGCGGACCACGTGGGTGATCCGCATGATCTGGTCGTCGACGACATTGGCGAGGAGGAACATCGGAGAGCCATTGCCTCGCAACAGCACGAAATCTTCGATGGTCGCGTTGTCGAAACGCACCTCGCCACGCACCAGGTCGTGCACGATCGTTTCACCCTCGGGTACGCGAAAACGCAGCACACGCCCGGGCCCGGGCTCGAGACCTCGATCGCGGCTGAAGCCGTCGTAACCCTGCTTGCCCGATGTCTTTGCTCGCTCCTGCACCTGGTCCGGCGTGAGGTCACAGAAATACGCCCTGCCCTCGGCATACAGACGCATCGCCGCTTCGACGTGGGCAGTGGCGTTGTCGGACTGGAAGTAAGGACCCTCGAACTGCGGGTGACCCTTTTCGATTCCCAGCCATGCAAGCGCATCGATGATGCCCTGCGTCCACTGGGGTTGGTTGCGCGATTCGTCGGTGTCCTCGATACGAAGGACGAACACGCCACCTTCACGCAATGTGAGGGCCCAGTTGTACAACGCAGTGCGCGCTCCGCCAACATGGAAGAAGCCCGTCGGGGACGGGGCGAATCGATACCGGGGGCCGTTCGACATGACGACCCAAGGCTACAGACGGAGACACGCATGCAGAATCAACCGAATGTGTTCGGCGAACCAGTCACTACGTGTTGCACCAGTCCGATGACGGGTTGGTACCGCAACGGATGCTGCGAAACGGGCGGCGATGACCACGGCGTCCACACGGTCTGCGCGATCATGACCGATGACTTTCTTGAATTCTCGAAATCGAAGGGCAACGATCTCTCGACACCGATGCCGCAGTACAACTTTCCGGGACTGAAGCCGGGAGACAAATGGTGTCTCTGCGCGATGCGTTGGCAAGAGGCGCTCGACCATGGCATGGCACCTCTGGTCGACCTTGCGGCCACGCACATGCGGACACTTGAATTCGTCGACCTGGATGACCTGAAGCGCTTCGCCGTCTAGTCGAGAAGAGTGAGGTCCGCGTACGACTCGCGTCGTCGCACGATTCGCGCACTTCCGTCGGCGACAAACACGACCGCGGGTCGTGTGACCATGTTGTAGTTCGACGACATCGAGTACCCGTAGGCACCGGTGACGGGCACGGCGAGCAGGTCTCCGACATTCAACGAGTCCGGAACATGCGCCTCGTCGATGATGACGTCGCCACTCTCGCAGTGTTTTCCGACCAGACGGACCGCGCGGTTCCGCAGCGACGTGGGGTGCGACGGCATGAAGGTCTCGTACTCGGCCCCGTAGAGCATGGGGCGGAGATTGTCGCTCATGCCGCCGTCGACCGCGACGTAGTTGCGCACATTCGGGATGGTCTTCATCGAGCCCACCCGATAAAGCGTCACGGCAGCCGCGGCAACGATGGAACGACCCGGCTCGACCATCACTTCGACACCGGCGGGAAGACCCGACGCGGCCGAGCGCACGACCGACGACCACTGGCCCATCGTCGGAGCATGTTCGCCCGCCGTGTAGGCGACTCCCAACCCGCCCCCGACGGTGAGCTCCGGGAGTCCGAGGGGTGCGAAGAAATCGACCATTGCCGTGGTTGCCCGACCGAGCAGGTCGGCGTCAAGCACGTTCGACCCAATGTGGAAGTGAACACCCACCAACTCGGTAGCGGCGGATCGTCTGCAGCGGTCGATCGCGCGCATCGCATCGCCGTTGGCGAGGTTGAAGCCGAATTTCGAATCATCCTGCCCGGTGGAGATGTATTCGTGGGTGTGGGCATGGATGCCCGGGGTCACCCGAACCTGCACCCGCACGCGACCGCCCCCGGTGACGAAGATCTGCTCAATACGGTCGATCTCGTCGAAGTTGTCGACCACCACGTGCCTGACACCTTCGCGAATCGCGTAGCGCAATTCGTCGTCGGACTTGTTGTTCCCGTGCATGACACACCGATCGGCGGGTACCCCCGCAGCAAGCGCAACGTAGAGCTCACCGCCGGTGGCAACATCGAGCATCAAACTTTCTTCGTACGCAAGACGTGCCATCGCCTTGCAGAGAAACGCCTTGGTTGCATAGATGACGTTGCCTTCACCGAATGCCGCCACTGCTTCACGACACCTGTTGCGCAGATGTCGTTCGTCGTACACAAAAAGGGGCGTACCGAACTCACCGGCGAGGGCGTCCAATCGACAGCCGCCAATCGACAGGCTGCCGTCGGATTCGACCGTCGACGTGTCGGGCAACAGTCGCATTTCGATCGGCGCGCGGCTCACATTGCCTCCGGAGCTTCGATGCCCAGAAGTCCGAGCCCGGTCGACAACACCCGCGCCGTTGCGTCACACAGGGCCAAGCGACTCGTTCGGGTTGGTTCGGAGGACTTGAGCACGGGACAATTCTCGTAGAAAGAGGTGAAGGCTGTCGCAAGGTCGTACAGGTAGGTACAAAGTCTGTGCGGACTCGCTTTGTCGAGAGCGTCCCATACGGCCGCGTCGAATTGCAGAATGGCCAGGGCCAGAGCCCGCTCCTGCGGCGCAACGATCGCGAGATCCGACTGCCCCACCGCGGCGCGATCGACGCCGGCACGACGGAAGATACTGCAGATGCGGGCGTGTGCATACTGCAGATACGGGGCCGTGTTCCCATCGAAAGACAGCATCCGGTCCCAGTCGAAGACGTAGTCCTTCACTCGGTCGGTTGAAAGATCGGCGTACTTGACGGCCCCGATGCCGACCATGCGCGCAATCGAGTTCTGCGAGTCGGAATCGAGATCGGGAT
Source organism: Actinomycetota bacterium (assembly GCA_009919275.1). Lineage (GTDB taxonomy): Bacteria > Actinomycetota > Acidimicrobiia > Acidimicrobiales > Ilumatobacteraceae > F1-20-MAGs119. Next base: position 77,347 of record RGCG01000003.1, on the reverse strand, counting down.
TCTTCTCACGCACCGCCGCGGCCGCTCGCTCGACGGCCTCGTCGAGAAGAGACGACAGCTTCACGCTGTCACCGCTGCGGCTCTTCAACATTTTCTTGTCGGATCCCAGAACGTTTCCGAAAGCGACATGGCGCATCTCGACCTCGCCCGGCAACCAGCCCGCGGTGCGCGCCGCCGCTTCAACCATCTGCAGGTGTTGTGCCTGGGGGGCGCCAACGACGTACCACATGCGATCGGCCGACAAACGCCCCACGCGGTCGATGACACAGGCAAGGTCGGTGGTCGCGTAGTTGTAGCCGCCGTCACCCTTGCGGATGATCAAGGGCAATGGTTCGTTCTCGCGGTTCGTGAAACCGTCGACAAACATCACATCGGCGCCGTCGCTCGACTGCAGTAGGCCGCTCGCACGGAGCCGTTCGACGACGGTCGGCAAGAGTTCGTTGTACGCGCTCTCGCCCATGAGATCGGCGTCTTCCAAAAGCACGTCGAGTTGTCGGTAGACGCGGTTGAAATACTTGGTGCTCTCGGCGACGAGGGTGCGCCACATCCGCAGCGTGTCGTCGTCACCCGCCTGCAGGGCCACGACACGAAGCCGCGAGCGTTCCTTGAACGATTCGTCGGACTCGAACTTCTTGCGCGCCTCTTTGTAAAAGCCGTCGAGATCCCCGACGGAAAACTCAGCCGCGGCGCGATCTTCACCGAGGTCGATGAGGTGTTCGATGAGCATGCCGAACGGCGTTCCCCAGTCCCCGATGTGGTTCTCACGAATGACCCGGTTCCCGACGAATTCGAGCATGCGGACGAGGGCATCGCCGATCACGGTGGACCGGAGGTGGCCGACGTGCATTTCCTTTGCCACGTTCGGCGCCGAGTAGTCGACAATGACGTTCTGCGCGGTGCCAACTCGGCGTACACCGAGGAGATTGTCCGAAAGGGCGGTTCTCAACTGTTCGGCGATGAAGTCCGCCGAGAAAACCACATTCATGAAGCCGGGACCTGCAACATCGACCGACTCGCACATATCGGACACGTTTCCGAGACGCTCGAGAACGTCGTTGGCGACGTCGCGTGGTGGACGTCCCATGGCTTTTGCGATTGCGAGCGCGCCGTTGACCTGCGCATCGGCATGTTCGCTCGGGCGAACCACCGGATCGACATCGCCCCCTGCGACGGCACGGAACGCATCGGCGAACCGAGTCGCAAGAAGGTCGAGGGGATCAGCCATGTCGTCAAACATTGTTGCCGACCGGATGCAGTTTCACGGTGTCAGTTCCGCCGACACGGGTAGCCTGACGGCGCCTCCGGGTCTCCGGTCGGCCCTCGTAGCTCAGGGGATAGAGCGTCGGCCTCCGGAGCCGGATGCGCAGGTTCGAATCCTGCCGAGGGCACTTGTGCTTCGTGCGATACTTCCCCACATGGGGGAATCGTCAGTGAATTCGGGGCAGTGCCCGTACAGCCCGACCGATCCGAGCGTCGTCGAGAATCCGTTCCCGGCCTACGAGCGCCTGCGTGACGAGTGTCCCGTACACCACAGCACGATGGCGGGCGTCGACTTTCTCACCGTTGCACGCCGCGACGATGTGCACGCAATTCTCACCGCGCCGAATCTCTGGGTGAACCGGCACGGTGCAGGCATCGCCTATTCGGGCGAAGACGGTCGCGGCAACCTGCAGCACTACGACCAACCCGAGCACACCAAGCGCCGCGTCCTCATGCGCAACGAGTTCAACCCCATGGAAGTTCGCAAACTTGCCGACTCAACACGGGCCCTGGCCGAAGGGCTCGCCGACGACATGGAGGCAGCCGGCCCCGACGTCGAGTTGCACGACGACTTCGCCTGTCCGCTCCCCATCCTCGGATTCATCGACTTGATGGGAGTCGATCCCGCCGACCGGCATCTGATCAAGTCGTGGGCCGATCAACTGGTCCTCGGTCTGTCCGACCCGAAACAAGCCGTCCAGCCCACCGCCGAGATCAAGGCGTACATCAATGCCGCCGTGTCCGAACGTCGTCGTATCGCCGACTCGGGTGGCACACCACGTCCTGGGCTGCTGACCGAATACTCCCTGCGGCTCCTCGACGGACAGCGAATTCCACTTGTGGAAATGGAATCGATGGTTCTTCAGTTGTTGGTCGCAGGGCACGAGACAACCACGTCCCTCATCACCAACTTCATGTGGAGAATGCTCGAAGACACGTCGCGCTGGGACCGCATCGTCGCTGACCACTCGCTTATCCCGAACGCAATCGAGGAGAGTCTGCGTTACGACCCGCCGGTGCTTGGGCTTTTCCGCACGAACGTCGAGGAGACGTCGATTCGGGATGTTCCGGTGCCAGCGAAATCGAAGGTGATGGCGCTTTACGCATCGGCGAACCGCGACCCCGGCGCATTCCCGAACCCCGACCACTTCGACATCGACCGCGACGAGATGCAGTTGAAGCGCCACTACAGCTTCGGTTGGGGTATTCACCACTGCCTCGGTGCACCGCTCGCGCGACAAACCGCGCGCATCGCAATCGAAACACTCGCGTCGCGGTTCCCGAAGATGCGCTCGAACGGCCTAACCGAACGCCTTGCCCCGGAAATTCTCTGGGGACGCCGCAAACTTCCCGTTCGCCTGAGCTGACTCCGTCAGTGCGGTTGGGTGAAGCCGAAGACCTCGCGCAACGAAGCATCGGTGAGAACCTCGGCGGGTGATCCTTGTGCGACGACGCGTTGTGCAAGGAGAATCGCCGCATCGGCGGTCTCTGCGTCACCAAGTTCGTGGGTTGCCATCACGACGGTCACTCCCCTCGCCCGCTCCTCTTCGACGAGTTCTGCGACAAGCCTGCGTCCCGCAACGTCGAGACCCGCAGTCGGCTCGTCAAGCAACAGCACTTCGGCGCCGCGTGCAAGAACCTGTGCCAGATGGGCGCGTTGCTGCTGCCCGCCCGACAGGTCACGGAGGGGACGTTGGGCATAGTCCGATGCGCCCGTGCGCTGCATCGACTGCGACACCATGCGTCGGTCATCTCCGTTCAGTCTGCCGAAGAGCCCCCGACGCGCGAATCTTCCCATGGTGACAACGTCTTCGACGCGCAACGGCAGAGTGTGAGACGACACGGGATGCTGTGGCAGGTACGCGACACGGGATGGTTGGGTGCCCGGCTTCTCGCCCAAGACCGACAGTTCACCGCCTTGAGCGTCGAGCAAACCGGCGAGCGTTTTCAACAGCGTCGACTTCCCCGACCCGTTCGTACCGATGAGTACAAGCATCTGACCGGGAAAGAGCGTGAACCCCACACCGTCGACGACCGGTCGGTGTCCGTAGCCGACGGCGAGTGACGTCGCAACGATCGACGGAGACTCGTCAGTGATGGACATGCTCGTGGAAGTGGGGATGGTCGTGGAGATGGTGGATGTCCCTGCGATGGTCGAGCCAGCGTCGAATCTCGACGACCGACGCGGCCAACGCGAAAACGACAACGGCCGTCAGGACGATCGACGCGCTTGCGGCCAGGTCGGCGTGGTAGCTGAGCAGAAGTCCGACGTATGACGACGCCACGCCGACAGCTGCCGCAATCGCCACGACGGTCGAGATACGACGCCCGAACAGTGCGCCCGTCGCAGCAGGCGCCACGAGCATGCCCAGTACGAGCAACGTGCCGACCGTCTGGAAACTGGCAACGACGGTGAGCGCCACCATCGCGAGGAGAATGTTCGCGTACCGTCTCACCGAGAAGCCCGACGTCGCCGCCAGTCCCTCGTCGAATGACAAGAGTAGAAACGGCCGTCGACATGTCCAGGCGGTACCCGCGACGACGACCAGTGCGACCACCTGCCACATGACATCGGACCACGTGATCCCGAGGACTTCACCGAAGAGGACCGCGGTCAGATCGCCGGCGAACGATTCGGAACGCGACTGGATGATGACCCCGAGCGACAACATCCCGACGAACAACAGGCCAATGGCAGTGTCATTCGACAAACGGAAACGTCGATTGACGATGCCAACGCCACCCATCATCACCGCGGCCCCGATTGCGGCGCCGAGCACTCCGGAAAAACCGGCCAGCAAGGCGATGGCGACGCCGGGTACGACGCCATGCGCCAAGGCATCTCCGACAAACGCGAGACCCCTCAGGACCACAAAGACCCCCGCTATCGCGCACGTGGTCGCAACGATGCACGTCGCGACGAGTGACAAGCGAAGAAATTCGTTGTCGGTGAAGGGTCCAAAGAGAAAATCCACTCGGCCTCAATTTGACCAGAACGTTGGCGGTGGCACGGGGAACCTCATGAGAGACCGGAGACGATTGCATCGGTGAGACTGATCATCATCTCGTCGTAGCCCCCACCATCGGGCACCACGTGTGTCGCAATTTCGACCACCTTGACACCGACCTCGCTCGCCAATTGATCGGCCACGTCGGTCGGCGTACCCAGTTCGGTGAAGATCGCCCTGACTCCTTCGGTCTTTGCAAGCTGCTTCAGTTCGGCCAGATCCTTTGCCGTTGCCTCGGCAGACGTCGAAAAACTGGGGATGATCGAACCCAACACCTCACAGCCGTAACGCGCGCCGAAGTAGCCGAGCGAATCATGTCCGGTGATCACGATGCAGGATTCCAGTTCCTTGATTCGCGCATCGATGTTCGAGTTCAGTGCGACCAACGACTCCACTGTTGCCTTTCCCGCGTCGGTGAGGTCGACGCCGATGCGGGTGCCGATCTCCTTCGCGAGAACCGGAACCGCCTCCGCCAGCGTCAGTGGGTCGAGCCACACGTGCGGGTCGTCCGCATCCGATGCTTCTCCGTCCTTATCCGAGTGTTCAGAGTTCGAGTGTTCAGAGTTCGAGTGTTCAGAGTCCGAATGGCCGTGCGAGTGCTCGTCCGTTGCGCCGGCACGCAACGTCACATGATCAGTAATACGGAAGACGGGTACGCCCGACTCTGCGATATCGGTGAGCGCATCTTCGAGTCGTGCCTCAAGTCCAAGCCCATTCGACACCACCATTGCGGCGCTCGACATCATCTCCACATCCCTGGCCGATGGTTCGAAATCGTGCGGGTCGGTCCCGTTCGGAATGACGACAACGACACGCGCCACGTCCCCGACGATTTCGCTGACCACACTTTCGATGGCGCTGTACGTCACGACAACTGTCGGCAACTCGACCACAACGGTGGTGTCGACCACGTTGTCGACGGATCCGCCGCAACCAAAGCCCGCTACTCCGAGGAGCCCCAGACACGCGCCGACCCGCGAAAGACCCAGACGTACGACCGATGGCATGAAACGAGCCTACTGTAAATGAGAATGGTTCTCACTTTTGTTTGCGAAGAATCGCCCGCTCATGGTCAAGGAGCCAGGACTTGCGCACGACGCCGCTCGCATATCCCGTCAGAGCACCGCTGGCGCCGATCACCCGGTGACAGGGCACGACGATTGCCAACGGGTTCTTCCCGTTCGCGCCACCAACCGCGCGAGCCGCTCGCGGCGCACCCATCGCCCGAGCCTGGTCCCCATAGGTCATCGTTGAGCCAAACGGAATGGTGCGCAGAACGGCCCAAGTGGCGAGCTGAAACGCCGTGCCATTCGGGCTGAGCGCAAGGTCGAAGGAGCGCCGCTCCCCCGCGAAGTACTCCTCGAGTTGAGCCGAGGCGTCATTGAGATGCTTCGTGGCTGCAGCGTCGCCAGCGACGTTCACGATGTCGTCGTGATCGTCGAGAAACTCGACGTGCGTGAGTCCGGCCACATTCGCTGCCAAGCGAAGCGACCCCGCCGGAGACGCAACGACTCGTACGCCTTCGCTCATTCTCCAATGTTGTCAGACGGTTCATGATGAGTTTCCCTGGCTGTCAGTTGTAGGGTGCAAGAGAGATGACCGCAGCACACTCCCCCGAAGCCCCCGCCCTCACCCGCCGAGAAATCCTCACCGTGTTTGCGGGCTTGATGGCCGGCATGAGCCTTGCATCTCTCGACGGCACGGCGGTCAACACCGCAATTGCGACGATGGTCGCCGATCTCGGTGGCCTCAGTGCCTATGCGTGGATCGGTACGGCCTACCTCCTCACATCAACCGTCTCGAATGCACTCTTCGGGAAGTTGAGCGACATCTACGGACGTCGTCCCATGTTCCAGGCAGCGATCGTCACGTTCATCATCGGCTCGATCGGGTGTGCGGTCGCGCAGTCGATGTCGGTTCTCGTCATCTCCCGCGGAGTGCAGGGAATCGGCGGTGGCGGTCTCATGTCGATGGCGTTCGTCATCATCGGCGACACGGTTCCGCCACGCGAGCGCGGTCGCTACGTCGGGATGATCACCAGCGTCTTTGCCGTCGGGAGCGTTGTCGGTCCGTTGATCGGCGGGTTCTTTACCGAACAGTTGTCGTGGAGGTGGATCTTCATCGTCAACATTCCGATCGGCGTCATCGCACTCGTCGTCACGTCGGCCGCGTTGCGTATTCCCTTCCAGAAGCGCGACCATGCGGTCGACTGGCTCGGCTCGGCGCTACTCACAGCATCGGTGACGTGCCTCATTCTTCTGCTCTCGTGGTCGTCCGAGGAGTACGGCTGGACATCAACACTGTCCATGGTGCTGGGTATCTCCGCGGTATTGATCGGCATCACATTCGTCTCATGGGAGAAGCGAGCGCCCGAACCGGTAATGCCTCTCCATCTCTTCAAAATCGACGTCATTCGCGTGACGGTGCCCCTCGTCGCCTTCGCTGGCACCATCATCTACGGAGCAAACGCCTTCATTCCCCTGTTCTTACAAGCTGTCACGGGTGTGTCCCCAACAAAATCAGGCTTGCTCCTCATACCCATCATGGCGGGCGTCACGATTGCGAGCATCAGCACCGGTCGTTTGACGACCCGGTCGGGCAAGTACCGGCACTGGCCGATCCTCGGTGCGGTCTCGCTCACCGTCGGGATGATCTTTCTTTCAGGCATGTCCGACTCGGGCCTCGGAATGGCGTCGGCGCTCACGGGGATGGTGTTCGTTGGTCTCGGTATCGGAAGCATCATGCCGACGTGCACCCTCGCCACGCAGAACGCCGTCGACTGGAAGGACCTCGGCGTTGCGAGCGCAGCCATCACATTCTTCCGAACGCTCGGCGGCGTCATCGGTCTCGCTGCCTTTGGCGCGATTCTCAACTCACGAATCACGGGGAAAGTTGACAAGAACCTTCTCCAGGCTCCGCGAAAGATCAAATCGATTCCCGACATCGAGTTACGTGAGCGGGTTCTCGACGTCCTGGGAAGCGGGATCACTTTCCTCTACAAGATCGCGATTCCCGTCGCGATCATCGTCGTCCTGATCGCGATCCGACTCCCCGCTCGGCCACTGAGGCAAACAACAGGCGCACCGACCGTCAGCACGGATTGAGGGCTATTCGCCCGCGGCCTTCGGCTCTTTCGGCAGTCCGAGCACGCGTTCGGCGACGATGTTGCGCTGGATTTGGCTCGTTCCGCCCCAGATTGTCTCGGAACGCGAGAAGAAAAACGCCGACATCATCGGGCTGACCGGATAGCCGGCGCGACGCTTTTCGCGCGCGGTGCCGGGCCACGATGCGAGCTCGGCACCCGCGTTCACGAGCACAGCCTCGGCCCCGAAGATGTCGAGAGCGAGCTCCATTGCCTCTTTGTGCATCTCCGACCAGAACATCTTGTTCGATGCACCCAAAGCAGCCACGCCGAGGTCTTTTGACTTGTTCAGCGTCGCCGTGAGCGAGCGCAGTCCGTTGATACGCAGTATCTGAATCTTCGTGTAGTAACGCATCAACCGCTGACGAATGATCGGGTCGTTGATCGCGCCGTTTTCTTCGGCACGGGCGCGCATCAACTTGTACTCGTCTTCGAAGCGTCGATAACCGGTCGTCGCGCTCATACCGCGCTCGAATGCGAGCGTCGAGTTCGCTACCTGCCAACCGTTGTTGACGCCACCGACAACGTTGTCCTTCGGGCACCGTGCGTCCGTGAAGAAGACTTCACAAAACTCGGCGGTACCGTCGGGCTGAACGATGCCGCGCACCTCAACTCCCGGCTGGCGCATCGGCACGAGGAGATACGAGATGCCCTTGTGCTTCGGCGCCGTCGGGTCGGTACGCGTGAGAAGGAAGCAGTAGTCGGCGTGGTGGCCGCCGGTGGTCCACACCTTTTGACCATTGATGACCCACTCGTCACCGTCAAGGACCGCCGATGTCTTCAGGCTCGCCAAGTCACTACCACTGTTCGGTTCACTGAAGCCCTGACACCAGCGCGTTTGACCGCGGAGAATCTTCGGCAGGAACTCCTTTTTCTGCTCTTCGGTACCCCACTGCAGGATGGTTGGTCCGACGAGGGTGTCGCCGAAGAAGTCGGCGCGCATCGGCGCCTTCGCCGCGGCGAACTCTTCGGAAAGAACAACTCCCTGCATGACCGAGAGGCCCTTGCCTCCGTACTCCTTCGGCCATGTCGCACAGATCCACCCACCGCCGTACAACTTCGCCGGCCAGGTTTCGTTGAACTTGCGGCGTTCGTCTGCCGACAATTCGAATCCGGGATCGAACCAGCCGGCGGGCAGGTTCTCGCGCAGCCAAGCCCTGACTTCCTCGCGGAATTCCTCGGCATCTGTGGGGTAGGTCAATTCCATGCCCCAATTATTTACCCATCGGTAACGGGCCGACGAATCCCACCGGTGTGCATGAATTCACGTCCCCGCAACACGCCCTGAACACAGCCGAGACGCACCCCCCGTACGTTTTCGCGCCATGGCACGCAGTGAAGGGCTGGCAAGCAGCGAAGGGTCAAAAGACGCCAAGCGCCTCGGCCCGGCCGAGGTGGCGGTCCTGCGCGTTCTCGTCGACCGCGTCGGCAAAGTCACGGGACGCCACGACCTCAACCGCCTCGCGGAACTCGATGGCTCGAGTCGACGCTGCGACGCGGCACTTGTCGCTCTGCGGCGCGCGCTCGGCGAGGGATCGATCCTGACGGTTCGACGTCGTGGCTGGATGTTGCGCGAAGAAACAGCCGGGGCGGCACGCATGCTGCTTGACTCTTCATCGTGATGCTCTCGACCGTGCTCGCCGCCGGCGCGGCCTCCGGTATCGATCTCGGGCGCATCCTCCTTGAACTTGCGCTCATCTTGTGCACGGCGAAGGTTGTCGCCGAGTTCGCCGAACGCGTGGGAGTCCCCGCGGTCCTGGGTGAAATTCTCGCCGGTGTCGTCATCGGCCCCTCGTTGCTCGGCCTCGTCGAACCATCAGACTCGCTCTTTCTCCTCGGCGAGCTCGGCGCCATCTTGCTTCTCATGCAGGTGGGAATGGAGATCGACGTTGGCGAACTGCGCAACGTCGGACGCTCGGCTCTCACCGTCGCCATCATCGGCGTCACCCTCCCCCTAACCATCGGGTCGTTCACGGGACTCGCACTTGGCGAGAGCGGGAACACGGCCCTTTTCATCGGAGCCACCCTGACCGCAACGAGCGTCGGCATTACGGCGCGCGTTTTCGGCGACCTGAGGGCACTGTCAACGAAGGAAGCCCGCATCGTCCTCGGGGCGGCCGTTGCCGACGACGTGCTCGGACTCATCATTCTCACGATCGTCACGCGCATCGTCGAAGAAGGCACGATCGGCATCGGCACCATCGCGACCACGTCCCTGACGGCGTTCTCTTTCCTCGCGGTCGCATCGGCCGTCGGCTTCACGGCCGTTCCACGGCTCATCGGATATGTGGCAAAGAAAGCGGCGTCACCGGCCGCCGTCTCGGTGTTTGCGGTCGGTATCGCCCTCGCGTACTCCGGCGTCGCAGACGCGGCAAAGTTGGCCCCCATTATTGGCGCATTTGTTGCCGGCGCGGCGCTCGGTAAGGCGCCGGCCCACGAACGAATTGCACGGGATGTATCCGCAGTCGCGGCTCTCTTCGTTCCGGTCTTCTTCCTCCAGATCGGTATCGAAACCGATGTCGCGTCGATGGTGCGACCAAGTGTTCTCGCCATCGCGGCAGCACTCATCGCCGTGGCCGTCGTGACGAAGGTTGTCGCCGGATGGGGCGCGGGCCGTAACGGCGGAGACAAATTGCTCGTCGGCCTCGGCATGATGCCCCGTGGCGAAGTCGGGCTCATCTTCGCGACGATCGGCATGGGAGTCGGGGTATTCGACGACGATCTCCATGCCGCTCTCGTCCTTGTCGTCCTTGCCACGACGGTCATCAGCCCGGCCGCGCTGCGGTGGCGCATCAACTCGAAGGGTCCGGCCGAAGTCGACCTCGACGTCGATGCCGACAGTGAACCCGACGGCGGCTGGCTGCGAGTCGAATCCGGACGCATTGCACTCGCCGCAAACCCTCCGACGTCGGCTGCTCCGAATGTCCTTCTCTCCGCTGCTCTCCTCGCCCGCGAGCACAAGCCGAGCGATGAGCTCCTCGACTGGATCGCCGAACGTCGAACACGAGATCTCGTGTGGAACCGCGACGCAACGACGCGCCTCCTCGAGGTCCTTCGTGGCGGGACTCCACGATCGTGGCGTCTCCTCGAAATTGCCGGACTGTTCGAACGCACCATTCCGGAGATCGCAAACGCAATCAAAGAACGCGCGAGTGACGTTTCGGAACTCGACCCGACGAACATTCTGCGTTTTCCGACCGTCGAGACCCTCCGCGAGGCAACCGCGGTCGCGACTTCGCAGAGCGACACGTTGCTGCTCGCGGCGTTCCTCGCGGATGTCGACGCCGGCACCGACACAACTGCGTCCATCCTTCAACGTCTCGACGTGGATCTTCTCATCGCGGGCGAGGTTGAGGACCTTCTGAATGGCGCTCGGATTCTGCGCGCTGCGGTCGAGCACGAACCACACCGGGTCGACGACAAGATGTTGCGCGACATTGCCCACGGGTTGCGTCGTCCCGGAATCGTCGAACGCAGTCGTCTCCTCGCCGATGCAATCGGAGGACTCGAACCATGGCAGCACGCGGCAATGATCGACATCACGATTGGGGTGCAGAGCCTGCTCGCGCATCCCGAACTGCTCGAGGGCGTCGATGACTCACTTGCCGACATGCGGCGGCGCCAGGCGAAGAGTCTCACCGATGACCCCGCTCTCGTCGACCGCATCACCCACTCGCCAACGACCTACGTGCTCGCCCACGAACCCGCGATGTTGCTCGAACACGCCCGCCTCATCGAACCCGCTCCGCACGGTCGCAAGGTTCGCGTCACCGTTCAGCCGACAGCTCTTGCCGGTCAATGGATGATCAACGTGGCGTGTCGCAACAGGCGTGGTCTTCTCTCGCGATTGTCCGGTGCGCTCGCGGATGCCGGACACTCGGTTGTCTCTGCGAGTCTCGCCACGTGGCCCGACGACTCCGTTCTCGACACATTCGTCGTCACGGCCCGACGGATCGCCGGCGAACCGCCCCGTATCGCAATCGACAATTCGATTCACCCGTGGCACTCTGTCTTACGGGTCGGCGGGCCCGACCGAATCGGCCTGCTCGCCGCCATCAGCTACGCCCTGAGCGAGATCGGTGTTGTTGTCCACCACGCAGTCGTCCAGACACGCGACGGATTGGTCGACGACAATTTCGAAATTTCCGACCGCGTCGGGCGCAAAGTGCCCGAACACGCCGCCGATCGCGTGATCCGCATACTCAAAAAACTTTCAGACGAAACACAGATTTAACGACACGACGAACTCGCCACTCTCCCGTAACAAAGGGGCGACACCGGCGAAACCTTCCTCCCCTACGTTGCCGAGATCCCATTCGGGCTGCAACTGCGCGGTCAACGGCGACATGGCCGGTTGCTCAACCACGGAACACCAAAGGAAGGACCGCAGTGAAGCTCATCACCGCAATCGTCAAGCCGTTCAAGCTCGACGACGTGAAGGACGCACTGAAGGGCATCGGCATCCAAGGGATGACGGTGTCGGAAGTGCGTGGCTTTGGTCGTCAGGGCGGCCATAGCGAGACGTACCGCGGAGCGGAATACACGATCGAATTCGTGCCCAAAGTTCGCCTCGAGATCGTCATCGACGACGCCGACGTGGACAAGGCCGTTTCGGCCATCCGCACCGCCGCAAACACAGGAAAAATCGGAGACGGAAAGGTTTGGATCACAAGTGTCGAGAGGCTCATCCGCATTCGCACAGGCGAGGAGGGTCGCGATGCGATCTGACCTCGAACTCTCCCCCGGCCGCCGCTGGGCAAAGCGGCTCCTCATCGCCACAACAGTGTCGACGGGAGCCGTCATCGCGGCAGGTGGTGTCGCCACGCTCGCAGCCGACGAATTCGACGCCGAGGCGGCAGTGACCGCGCTGGGGTCGCAGACCAACCTTCTCTGGGTCGTGATCGGTGCAATGTTGGTCATCTTCATGCAGGCGGGCTTCGCGCTCGTCGAGACCGGCTTCTGCCGGGCCAAGCATGCGGCACACGTTGTCAGTACGAACTTCGCGATCTTCGGTCTCGGGTTCATCGGCTTTTTCTTCATTGGTTTCCCACTCGCCTTCGGCGGCTTTTCGTACTCGGCGTTCGGCATGGACCAGCCGGTCGGCGATGCGTTGCTCGGCAGCGGGAACTGGGTGTTCCTGTGGAAGGGAGGTTGGGCGTTGTCCGGCGACGGAATGACCCCCGCCGTTCTCGGCTTTTTCCTCTACATGGTCGCCTTCATGGACACCGTCGCAACGATCCCCACGGGATCGATGGCCGAACGTTGGAAGTGGAACTCGTTCGTCGTCTGGGGCTTCTTTGCCGGAGCGGTGTACTACCCGCTCTTTGCAGCGTGGACTTGGGGCGGTGGCTGGCTCGCCAAGACGTGGGACACCATGTCGCTCGGTGCGGGCTACGTCGACTTCGCCGGATCGGGCGTCGTGCACGCGGTCGGCGGTGTCGCCGCACTCGCCGGAGCGATCGTGCTCGGCCCGCGTATCGGCAAGTTCGGTGCGGACGGCAAGCCACGTGCGCTTCCCGGTCATCACATCCCGATGGCGATGCTCGGCACGTTCATCCTTCTCTTCGGCTGGTTCGGATTCAATGCCGCATCTACCTTCGCGGCGACCGACGTGCAGTTCGCGACGGTGGCAACGAACACCGCGATTGCCGGCGCCTTCGGCGCCATCGCCGGAATGTTCTGGATCACCAAGCGCACCGGAAAGCCGGATCCCGGGATGATGGCGAACGGCATGCTCGCCGGCCTCGTGGCCATCACTGCTCCGTGCGCGTTTGTCGCTCCATGGGCAGCCGCTGTCATCGGCGTCATCGCCGCCGTCCTCGCAATCGAGACGGTGTTCTTCGTCGAGCGAAAGCTGAAGATCGACGACCCCGTCGGCGCAATCGCGGTCCACGGTGTGAATGGTTCCTTCGGCGTCATCGCTGTCGGCATCTTCTCGAACGGCAGTTACGGCGCGGGGTGGAATGGTTCGCCGTCGGAGGGCATCGAAGGAATCATCAAGGGCGACTGGGGACAGCTCGGAGCGCAGTTGCTCGGCCTGGTCGTCATCTGGACGGTCATCTTCGGCATTTCCTTTGCGTTCTTCAAGATCCAGAACAGTCTGACGAAGGGCGGGATCCGCTCGAAGGAAGAAGACGAAATCATGGGTCTCGACATCCCGGAAATGGGTGTCTCGGCGTACCCGGAGTTCAACCTTCGCTAGCGCCGAATCACACGACCCGAATTTCCCGGGATCTCGCAGGTACCGGTGGGGTGGGCGAATCGCCGTCGCGCAAGCGGCGGCGATTCGTTCTTTCACGGCACGGAAACACTCCGTTAACAACGCGAATTTATTTTTTCGCCCCATGACAGCCAACACCCCCATCGATACCGGGGCCACAGCGTGGGTGCTCGTTTCCTGCGCTCTGGTCCTTTTCATGACCCCAGGTCTCGCCTTCTTCTACGGAGGTATGGTCCGCTCGAAAAACGTTCTCGGGATGCTCATGCAGAACGTCTTTGCGATGGGCCTCATCTCCGTGATCTGGGCCGTCATCGGATTCAGCCTCGCCTTCGGCGGCGACAACAAGTGGATCGGAAACTTCGACTTTCTGTTCCTCTCCGACGTTGCGAACGCGCCGAATCTCCCCGGGTACGTCGGTGACTTCGCGCTGGTGATTCCGCCGCTCGCTTTCGTCGCGTACCAGATGATGTTCGCGGTCATCACGCCGGCGCTCATCACCGGGGCAACCGCGGACCGAATGAAGTTCTCCGCCTACGCGATCCTCATCGGCGTCTGGGCGATCATCGTCTACCCGACGGTCGCCCACTGGGTGTTCAGCCCGAACGGCTGGCTCTTCGGCGAAGGCGCACTCGACTTCGCGGGTGGCGCTGTCGTACACATCAACGCGGGTGCCGCTGCGCTCGCGGTCGTACTCGTTCTCGGCAAGCGTCGCGGTTGGCAGCGCGAGGCGATGCCTCCCCACAACCTGCCGTTCACGGTTCTCGGTACGGGAATTCTGTGGTTCGGCTGGTTCGGTTTCAACGCCGGTTCGGCCCTCGGTGCAAACGGCCTTGCCGCCCAGGCCCTGATCAACACGCAACTCGCCGCGGCGTCGGCCATGCTCGCCTGGATCGTCGTCGAAAAGCTGCTCGCAGGACACGCGACGACTCTCGGTGCCGCGTCCGGAGCCGTCGCCGGTCTCGTGGCGATCACGCCGTGCGCGGGGTTCGTCGGTGGCATGGCCCCGATCGTCATCGGACTCGTCGCGGGAGTCGTGTGCTACCTCGCACTTCGCCTGAAGACGAAGTTCGGTTTCGACGACAGCCTCGACGTCATCGCCGTCCACCTCGTCGGTGGTCTCATCGGCGCGCTGCTGCTCGGCTTCTTTGCCGACAAGAGTGTGAACAGCCTCGGCGCAGACGGTTGGTTCTTCGGTGGCGGCGCCGACCTGCTCGGCAAGCAGGCGCTCGCCAGCGTGGCCACGCTCGTCTTCTCGTTCGTCGTGACGTACATCGTCGCGGTGGTCATCAACAAGACGATCGGTATCCGTGTGTCGACCGAGGACGAACTCGTCGGTCTCGACCAGAGCCAGCATGCAGAAACCGCCTACCAGGCCTGACAACGAGACGAATAGGATCAAAACATGAAGCTCATCACTGCAATAGTGAAGCCGTTCAAGCTCGACGACGTGAAAGACGCCTTGAAGGCGGCTGGCGCACAAGGAATCACGGTCTCCGAAGTACGCGGCTTCGGTCGCCAGGGTGGCCACACCGAGACCTACCGTGGAGCCGAGTACAACATCGAGTTCGTCCCGAAGGTTCGCATCGAGCTCGTCGTCGACGACTCGGTCGTTGATCGTGCAGTCGAGGCAATTCGCTCGGCTGCGAGCACGGGCAAGATCGGCGACGGAAAAATCTGGGTCACCAACGTCGAGAGGATCATCCGGATCCGAACCGGCGAAACGGGTCCCGACGCACTCTGAGGCTCGAGCGGCGGCCGTGGGAGCCGTGTCAGTAGAGTCGGTCCCATGACCATGACCGACACGGCTCCCCCTGCCGCAACGCGCTGGACAGCCCAGTGGCGCGAGCTCTACAACGAAGTCATCGACACCGGGTTGTGCACCGGCTGCGCAGGGTGTGTCGTCACCTGCCCCCACGATGTCATCGGATACGAACACGTCGAAGGCAAGTACAAGCCGTTCCATCTCGAGGAATCACTCGGCCTCGACAACTGCATCCACGGCTTCGGTGAGGAGGGCGGCTGTACAACGTGCACGCGTGCGTGCCCGAGGTTCCGTCAGTGGGAACCGGCCGCCGACAAGCATCTCTTTGGTCGTGTGCGCAATCCCGACGAGATGGCCGGTGTCTGGCGCCAACTTCTCCTCACGAGGGCCAGCGACTCCGTCCAGCACGAAAAGGGACAGGACGGCGGCTTCGTCACCGCGATGCTCGCCTGGCTGCTCGACAACGACTACATCGAGGGCGCCCTCGTCAGCGGCGTCGAAGACGACGACGCATGGAAAGCCCGGCCCCAACTCGTGCGCACGAAGGAAGAAGTATTGGCCACCGCGGGTAGCCGCTACACGTACTGCGCCAACCCGCTCGCGTTGCGCGACGCCAAAGAGGCCGGCCTCTCGCGCCTCGCACTCGTCGGCATGGGTTGCCAGACTTCGTCCCCGCCCGTCATGTGGGATCGCAAGGCCGGCAAGGTCAGCAAGCCGTTTCTCTTCAACATCGGCCTGCTGTGTTCGAAGACCTTCGACGACGCGATCTTCCCCGAACTCTTCGAGGCGAAGTACGGCCTGAAGAAGCAGGACATGCCTGAAGGAATGTCACCAGTGGACCCGCACCGGCTGCAAGCACTGCCCCGACTTCGCGGCCGAACACGCCGACATTTCGACCGGCGGCATCGGCAAGGACAACGACTGGACACTCACCATTGTCCGTACCGAAATCGGCGAGGAAGTCATCAACCGGATGATCAAGGACGGCGTCATCATCGCCCGCCCCGCGCAGGAAGACGAGGTGGCGATGAAACTTCTTCGCACACTTTCGATCGTCAGCCGTCGTCGTTGGCCGGAATGGGCCGACAAGGCGCCATCCGTCGGTGTCCCACCGCCGAAGAAGAAGGCCGAGCCCGCGCCGGCGCAAGCAGATAACGCCGTGGCGCAAGCAGATAACGCCGCGGCGAAAGAAGGTACCGCGCCGGCGAACTAAGTTTCGCCGCATGCCACTTCATCCTCAGGCCAAGTTCATCACCGACTTCGTCGCAAGCCTCGGCCACAAGCCCTTCGAGGACGACACCCCGCAGAACGCACGCGAGACTCGCGCTGCGATGCAGGCACCATCGACCGTGCCGATCCACAAGATGACCGACATCGATGCCGGTGGTGTTCCCGCGCGTCTCTACAAGCCGAACGATGATCCGAACCTTCCCCTACTCGTCTACTACCACGGCGGTGGTTGGGTGCTCGGAAGCGTCGAGTCCCATGACAGCGTGTGTCGCGCCATCTGCATGCAGACCCCGTGTGCCGTGTTGTCCGTCGATTATCGACTGGCTCCCGAGCATCCGTTCCCCACACCGCTCGTCGATTGCGTCAATGCCACACGATGGGCACACCTGAACGCCGCGTCGATCGGCTGCGACCCGGGACGCATCGCCATCGGCGGTGACTCGGCCGGCGGAAACATCGCGGCAGCCATCGCCAACATGCAGGTCATCCCGGCTACCTACCAACTGCTCATCTATCCCGTGACCGACTGCAATCTTGGACACCCGAGCCACCGGGAAAACAAGGACGGCCCGTTCCTCACCCACGCGGGAATGAAGTGGTTCGTGCATCACTACGTCTCCGACGGCGGCGCCTCACTCGATGACCCGCGGCTGTCCCCGCTCTTCGAGTCCGATGCGAATCTCGCCGCGGTGCCACCCACGTGCGTGATCACCGCGGAGTTCGATCCGCTCCGCGACGAGGGCGACGCGTACGCCGCGAAACTCGCCTCGCTCGGCGTGCCGGTTTCGCACATTCGATTCTCGGGCCAGTTCCACGGCTTCGTCTCGCTCGCCGATTTCGTCGACGACGGCAAGGCCGCAATCTCGATGTCGGCGAGTCTTCTTCGCTCGGCGTTCAATCCCCCGCAATTGACCTAGACACAGCGCGCTAGCCGCACAGCGCACGAGCCCGCGCAAAGACCGCATCGATCATCGGCTCGGTCAATTTGCCGGTGAAAGTGTTCTGCTGGCTCGGGTGGAACGAGCAGAGCAACGTTACGTTTCCGGCAGGCACTTCGACGCCGTGACCGAACTTCGGTCGCGGCTTCACGGCGAAAAAATCGGTCGCAGCCTGGTAGGCAAAATTGCCCAGACACACGACAACGCGCAAATCGGCGAGAAGTGCGATTTCACGTTCGAGAAACGGCCGACAGGCCATGCGCTCTTCTGGCAGTGGTGCGTTGCCCGGCGGTGCACACTTCACGGCAACGGTCACCCATGCTCCGTCGAGTGTGAGCCCGTCGTCACGATGTGTGGACGAGGGTTGATTGGCGAACCTTGCTTTGTGCATCGCGCGGTAGAGCCAGTCCGCACTGCGGTCGCCGGTGAACACCCGACCCGTGCGGTTCGCTCCGTGTGCCGCAGGCGCGAGTCCGAGAACCAACAGCCGAGCCGCGGGGTCCCCGAAGCCCGATACACCGCGACCCCAGTACTGGTCGTCGCGGAACGCGGCCCGTTTTTCTCGTGCGACACGTTCCCGCCACTCGACGAGTCGTGGACACGCCGTGCATTCGTGAACATCCGTCGCGAGACGAGACAAGCCATCGGATTTCCGCGCGCCCACGTGCACACGGTAGGCCCCGAGCGGGTATTTTCGGAACTGATGGCTCGCAAGCGCGCGGCACACCCCACCGCAACGACAATTCTTCTGGTTCGCCACGGTCAGACCCCAACGACTGGTCAGTCGTTGCCGGGTCGCGCCAAGGGGCTGCACCTCAGCGACACGGGACGCGAACAAGCCACCGAGGTTGCCGAGCGGCTCGCGACGTTTCCCAAGATCGATGCGATTTACGCGTCTCCCCTCGAGCGCACACGCGAAACCGCGGCGCCGTTGGCGAAAAAACTCCGTCAGCGCGTCATCATCGACAAGGGTCTCGTCGAGTGCGACTTCGGGGATTGGACCGGAGCGAAGTTGGCCGACCTCATGAAGAAACCCGAATGGGCAACCGTTCAACGCGCACCCAGCACATTTCGCTTTCCGAACGGTGAGTCGTTCACCGAGATGCAGGTGCGCATCACCTCTGCACTCGACTCCATCAGGCTGCGCCACCCGGGTGGCGTCGTCGCGTGCTTCTCCCACGCCGATCCCATCAAAGCCGCACTGGCCCATGCGATGGGGACGCATCTCGACTTGTTTCAGCGCATCGTCGTCAGTACGTGCTCGGTGAGCGCGCTTGCGTACGGCACGGGCTCGCCGATCGTTCTCACCGTCAACTCGACCGGCGGATCGCTCGCCGATCTGCGCCCGTCCTGACCCGCACCGATGACCACGTACCGCGACTTCGACACCCCCGACGCCTTCACCACGGCGGCGCTCGGTCGCCCCGGTCAGCGCATCTTTCTCATCCAGCTCCGCGGCGAGGGCGAAGTCATCACGCTGAAGTGCGAAAAGCAGCAGGTAGCCGCCATCGCGCACTTCGTCCGCGACCTCCTCGCAGATCTTCCCGACGGTGACGTGCCACTGCCCGACGCGCTCGACATCATCCCGCTGTCGAACACCGACAGCGAGTCCTTCGACTTCGTCGTCGGGCCCATCGGTGTCGCCTATGACCGAGAACTCGACCGTGTCGTGATTCAACTCGACGAAATGGTGCCGATCGACGAAAACGGCGAACCCGACCCCGACGTTGTCGCCGGTCGCGTACGTGGTCTCATCACCCGTGGACAGGCTCTCGCCTTTTGCGACCACGCCGACGAAGTGGTTGCGGCGGGTCGGCCGAACTGTCGTTGGTGTGGTTTTCCCATCGATCCCGACGGCCATCCATGTCCGCGAATGAACTAGTCGACCACGACGACCCGCTGGCGCTCCTCGCGGGGGGTGACATCGAAGTCATCGGGCGAATGCCGTGGAGCAGCAATGCGACCTTCCTGGTGAAGGTCACCGACGGATCGGGCAGTACGCAGGCGATCTACAAACCGTTGCGCGGCGAACGTCCGTTGTGGGACTTCGAGCCCGGGCTGCACCGTCGCGAGGTTGCGGCATTCGAGTTGTCCGAAGCCATGGGTTTCGACAATGTGCCTCCCACGATCATGCGGGAAGGCCCGATGGGTGAGGGTTCGCTGCAGTGGTTCATCGAGGCCGACCCGAACGTGCACTACTTCACGATGTTCGAAAGCCGCGACGAATTGCACGACCAGTTGAAGACGATGGCCGTCTTCGACATCGTGGCAAACAACACCGACCGCAAGGGCGGTCACGTCCTCGTCGATGCGAACGACCATGTCTGGGGCATCGACCACGGTGTCTGTTTTTCCTCGGACTTCAAGTTGCGCACCGTCATCTGGGATTTCGCCACGGAAAACCTCACACCGCACCACAAGATGGCTCTCGAGCAGATCGCCTCGCAGGTCCCGTTGCGTGTCGCCGCACTGCTCGACGACGACGAGGTGCAGGCCATCAGCCAACGCGCCCGATGGTTGCTCGAGGCCGGCGTCCTTCCCTATGACCCGTCGGGTCGCAGGGTCCCCTGGCCACTCGTCTGAGCCGACCTAACCTGCCCCCATGGACACCGATCTCGACGCGCTTGTGGATCGCGCCGACCTCGATGAAATCGTTCGACGCATCGACGACCTGTGCTCCGAACGTGCGTGGGTGCGCCTGGCGTCCCTGCGCGACAAGGCTGCAGCAGCGGTGCGCACGGGTCGCCAGACATGGCCGTGCGCCACTCTTGCCAACTACCGACTCACCCTCCATGGTCCCGCTGACATCGCCTCGGCATCGCTGCAGCACCCCACCAGCACGTTCAGCATCGGCCCGCTCACCGAGGTGATCGCACAGAACCACACCTGGGCGGAACTCTCCGCCCACATTGACGATGCACCGTTGCGGGGTTTCGTTGCGTACGAACGCGCACTGCGAGGTGAAGACATCGCGAATGACGCCGTTCTGCGTTCGGTCCTCGAGATACCAATCACTCCCGCGCCTTGGGAACCCGTCTACGAGGCGCCGATCTACGACGACAACGGCGTCAGTGCCCCTACTCCGCAACTCAACGTTGCACCGTCGACCGAAATCATCTGTCGGTCGGCCACGAACGATGACGATCACGACATCGAGGCCGCAGTCCGTGCGATCTTCGAGGCGTGGACGACACAGTCGAACGGACGCGTGTCATTCGCTGCGGTGTCCGGTGGTGTCGAATCAAGCCTTGGTGCACTCGGCCTCACCCGCGCCTTCATCTCCCCACTCGAACCCTCACAGGTCATGTCCCTCGTTGCGTGGGCGGGCGCGTCCGGCGGCGCGCACGGTCGTCGGCGCGGTGGATCTCAGGGCAGATTCAGCGCGTGGTGGTTTGCCACGGCCATGGCCGACGCTCTGGATGAATGGCCGCTACCGCAGGGCACCCTGCGCGCAGAAATGGAAGAACTCCAATGGTTCACATGGAGCACGAACGAGCCAACCCTCGGATGGCAGCTCCAACTCGCCATCTGGGACCCGTTTAATGACATGTCGTGGGCGTTTACCGCCCGCGACCAATAAGTTCGGCGTGGGCGTTTACCGCCCGCGACGTGTCGTGAATGACCTGGTCAGCGACCCTTCAGGGCTTCGATCAGCTTCGGCAGAACCTTGTGCACGTCGCCAACGATGCCGAGATCTGCGATACCGAAGATCGGCGCTTCCTTGTCCTTGTTGACGGCGATGATGTTCTTCGAGCCCTTCATGCCGACCATGTGCTGCGTCGCGCCGGAGATTCCGGCGGCGATGTAGACACTCGGCTTCACAACCTTGCCGGTCTGACCGACTTGGTACGAGTACGGAACCCAGCCGGCATCGACGATCGCGCGCGATGCACCGGGTGCACCCTTCAGCAACTTCGCCAGTTCTTCGACCATCGAATACTTGTCGGCTTCGCCGAGCCCACGACCACCCGACACAACGATGTCGGCCTCGTCGAGTTTCGGACCCGTGGTCTCTTCGACGTGAACCGCGGTGACCTTCGCGGCGCCAGTGGCACCGAGGTCGGGAACCGAGACACTGACGACTTCGGCGGCGGCGCCGCCCGCGGACTCGGCCGCGAAACTCTTCGGTCGGAACGCCACAAGGTACGGGCCTTCGCCGGTGAACGTGGTCGTGACGAGAGTGTTGCCACCGAAGATCGGGGTTGTCGCGCTGACCGCACCGCCATCGACGCTGACGTCGATGCTGTTGGTGAGGACGGTTTTGTCGAGCTTCACCGACAGACGTGACATGACGTCACGACCTTCGTAGTTCTGCGGGAAGAGAACAAGGTCGGGCTTGTCGCCGCCATCGATGATCGCTTTCATCGCAGATGCAACCGCGACACCGGGCAACTTGCCACCGAGGTTTCCTGTTGCGTACACCTTGGTTGCACCGAACTCGCCCAGCGCCGACGCGACGGACGAAGCATCGTCACCAAGGAAGACAGCGACGTTCGACGAAAGCGAACGAGCCTTGGTGAGCAGTTCGAGGGTTGCCGAGGTTGGCGCACCGTTGACGACTTGGGCGAATACCCAAACACTGTTGACAGACATGTTGTTGACCTCAGATCACTTTCAGGTTTTCGAGGAATGCGACAATCTTGCCGAACGATTCGCCGTCGTCTTCGATGACTTCACCGGCTTGACGCGCTTCGGCCTGCGCGACATTCGAAATCTTCTGACCCGCACCGGCCCAACCAGCCGGTGTCACACCAAGATCGGCGGCCGTGACCGTGTCGACCGGCTTGCTCTTCGCGGCCATGATGCCCTTGAAGCTGGGGTAGCGCGGCTCGACAACTCCGGCCGTCACGCTGATGAGCGCCGGAAGCGGACACTCGACTTCGTCGTAGCCGGACTCGGTCTGGCGATCGACCTTCAAGGTTCCTCCGTCGACGGCGACCTTCTTGGCAAAAGTCACCGACGGAAGTCCGAGAACCTCTGCCATCTGCTCGGGGACCGTACCGGTGTATCCATCGGAAGATTCGGTGGCTGCGATGACGAGATCTGCACCACCCAACTTCTTGACCGCCGCGGCAAGAACCTTCGCCGTGGTCAAAGCGTCGCTTCCCTGCAGTGCGGGGTCGGACACAAGTACTCCCTTTGCCGCACCCATTGCGAGTGCGGTGCGCATTCCGGCGGTTTCACCGTTCGGCGCCATCGACACGAGGCTGACCTCACCGCCGCCGGCGGCTGCGACCAGCTGCAGGGCCATCTCGACGCCGTAGGCATCGGAGTCGTCGAGGATGAGTTTGCCGTCACGCTTCAGGGTGTTGGTTGCGCCATCAAGCGCACCCGGCGTGGCGGGATCCGGAATCTGCTTCACACAGACGATCACGTTCATAGGACCTCCATTGTTACCGCCGGGTTGGGTTTGCACCTAACCGAGAACGACCGCTGGTAGCGTGAATTCGTCGTGAGACTGCTTCTGGTCGTCAACTCGTTTGCGTCATCCGTCACAGCCCGGAATACCGTCGTGGTCCACCAACAGTTGGCCCGTCGACACGATGTCCAGGTCGTCGAGACGAACCGCCGCGGACATGCCACGCGCTTCGCCCAGGACGCGGCGCGGCGCGGCCTCGACGCCGTCGTTGCTTTCGGCGGCGACGGCACCCTGAACGAGGTGGCCACCGGCGTCGCCGGATCGAATACCGCCCTTGCGGTGCTGCCCGGTGGGTCCACCAACGTGTTTGCCCGCACGCTCGGAATGCCGAACGACCCTGCGGCCGCCGTCAAGCAACTGTGCACGGCACTCGACGATTCGGCCATCCGCCCGATCGGTTTGGGGAACTGCAACGGTCGCTACTTCTGCTTCCATACCGGCGTTGGCTACGACGCCGCTGTGGTGCGACTCGTCGAACGACGAGCCGCACTAAAGCGCTATCTCGGACATCCACTCTTTGTCGGCGCTGCCCTACAGACGTGGGCGTTCGGCTACGGCCGCAAGCGACCGCACTTCAACGTCCGCGTCGGCGAAACGGCACCGATCCCCGGGTACTTCACCATCGTCATGAACACCAACCCCTACACGTTCCTCGGCAAGAAGCCGCTGAACCTGTCGCCGACCGCAAACCTCGACGCGGGTCTCTCCGTCATCACGTTCACTTCACTCGGCGCTGTCGGACTCCTCGGTTCTCTCGGACGTGCGATCCTTCGCGGCGGCGTTCACGACAACAAACACCTTGTCGTTCGCGACAACGTTTCGGCCCTTTCGGTCGACTACGACCGACCCTTCCCGTACCAACTCGACGGTGACTACCTCGGCGAAACCACCGAGCTTCGCTTCACGCACGTGCCCAACGCCGTGCAGTTGGTCATGCCTAACTCACCACGTTCCTGACCACTTTCCCGACAAGAGTTGCCAACGCCACGTCGGGAACGTTCGTACAAATTCCGTCGACCCCAATTCCGGCGAGTTCGGACATCTTGGCCGGATCGTCGCATGTCCAGACATTGACCATCAGGCCGCGCGCGTGTGCGGCGTGCACGAGTTCTTCCGTCACGAGCCCGAACCACGGATGCACCGCCCGATGCCCATCGGCAGACAGCGCATCGAGAGCCGCGGCGATGTCATCGGGTGCGATACCCGGAGTCAGCCATGCGGTTGCGGTTGCGGGTGATGCGGCGTGGAATCTGTCGATTGTCCGCCGCCGGAACGACGACACGAGAAACCGACCCTTCTCGTTGCGGGCCCCGAGCGCATCAGCAACCGTGACGGCGATGTCGTCGTTCGGGTCGAAGTCGGGCTCAGATTCGTCGTTCTTGATCTCGACGTTCACCCACATACCGCCGCAGGCGTCGAGCGCCTCGTCGAGAGTCGGTACCTCGGAGGGAAGTTGCACGCGTGAAGTTCGCACAATCGCGCGACCATCGGCCAAGAGGGGGTCATGGTGCACTACCAGAAGATTTTCAGCGGTGCGTCGGACATCGAGCTCGACGGCGTGGGCACCCATCGTGGCGGCCCGCGTGAACGCTGCGATGGTGTTCTCGCGTTCCGCCCGAGAGGCCCCCCGGTGGGCCATGACCGCACATCCCCGCCCCGGCCCCGAGGGGATCCTGGGTGGCGCCGCGGAAGAACCGGGGTTGACACTCACAAATGTCACCGTAGCCCTTGTCATCGGCCATCCGAGGGCGTAGTTTCACCGACGCCGTGGCGGACGGCTCTTCGGGCGTTCGTCTCCACGTCACCTCTCAGTAACCGATTTGGCGGCCCTCCGCCCTGACCCCCCAGGAGATGAAGTGACGATCCTCGCTTCAAGTCTCGCCCTTGGCGCGGCCGATTATTCGTGGCGCCAGCACGCAGTGTGCCGAGACACCGACCCCGAACTGTTCTTCCCGGTCGGCTCCACCGGACAAGCCCTCTTGCAACTGAGCAAGGCGAAGGAAACCTGCAACCAGTGCACGGTCAGGATCGAATGCCTCCAGTTCGCCATCGACACCAATCAGGACTCGGGCGTCTGGGGAGGCACGTCGGAAGACGAGCGTCGCGCGATGCGTCGGCAGATGGCTGCCCGTCACCGCGCCGCGTCAAACGTCAGCTAACGCAAACCTCGGCTCGCGGGCGGTCAGCTTCCCCCGAGTGGGACAGTGAGTTCGATCACGGTGCCGGGGCCTTCGTCGCCCGCGTGCTCGGCCTCCGGGGAATCAGCGGCGGTCGCTCGCCGCATGGCGATCGTTCCCCCCAGTTCGGTCGTCACCAAGGTGCGCACGATCGACAGTCCCAGTCCCGATGCATTAGCAATGTCGAAGTCCGGGGCGAGCCCGGATCCGTTGTCGATGACCCTCACGCACAGGGCACGTTCCGCATCACCCTCACCGTGAATCTGCTCGAGCTGAACCGAAACACGCCCCCTTCCCGACACGCCCTCGTGGAACCCGTGGTCGACGGCGTTCTGGAGAAGTTCGGTGAGTACGACCGACAGGGGTGTCGCGACCGTCGCCGGAACGCGACCGCCGTCGCCATGGACCACGAAACTCACCGGTCGATCGGGTGACTGCAGACTGTCCTCGACGAGTCTCAACAACGGGCGAACGATCTCGATGAACGTGACGTCGTCGCCGGGTTCCCTCGACAAGGTTTCATGCACGAGTGCGATCGTGCGGATACGGCGCACTGATTCATCGACGGCGGCTTTCGCCTCGGACGACTCCAAACGACGTGCCTGCAACCGAAGCAACGAGGAGATCGTCTGCAGATTGTTCTTCACGCGATGGTGAATTTCACGGATCGTCGCATCCTTCGAGAGGATGAGACGATCGCGACGACGGAGCTCGGAAACGTCGCGCAGCAAGAGCACGGCCCCGGTGACATTTTCTCCGTCGGTGGTCTCGATGAGCGGCATACACCTGGCGAGCAAAGTGACGTCGGTTGTCTGGTCGAACTCTTCGACAACCGGCTCCCGACGTTCGAAGGCCTGACGCACCGCACTGTCGGTGAAACCCAGTTCCGAGAGCGTTTGGCCGACGCTGTTCGAACCGATACCAACACGATGGAGCGCGGATACCGCATTGGGCGATGCGTAACGCACCTTGGCATCTTCATCGATGACGAGAACGCCGTCCCCGACTCGCGGTGAGATACTCGAGTCGGCAACTCGTCCGGGAAACGGGAACAGGCCGCCGCGAATCATGCCGGCAAATCGTCCAAAGATTTCTAGGTACGTTCGCTCGAGTTCGCCGGGCTGACGGCCCGAGCGCGTCGACCATTCACGCGTGAGCACCGCAATCGGACCCTCACCGAATCGAACGGGGATCGCGAGCATCCTTGCCGCACCGTCGATGCCGTCGACGGATATCTCACCTTCCTCGATTTCTCCGCTTGCATACGACGTTCCGATGATGTCGCGCCGTTCGCCGTCGATGGTGCTCCCGACGAAGTCCGCGATGTACAAGGTCTGGCCCGTTGCCGCACGAACGTGAGCCGCGACGAGCCACTCATTGTCCTTCGTCGGCAGATACAAGAGGAGATCGGCGAAACAAAAATCGGCCAGCATGCCCCATTCCGACACGAGATTCTGAAGGTGACCAACCGCCTCTTTGTCGAGAGTGGTGTGCTGACGCGAAAGGTCACCGAGTGTCGCCATGAATGAAGTCTGCCCGAGACGACGGCCCCAGCTAGGACATCGGGGACCAGCCGCCATGAACATCGACGAGGGCGGCCAACCGTCGTACCCCCGCGACGTCGTTCACCGGCTCCCCCGCTTCATCGATGCGCGTCACGGGACATCCATGCCGCATCGCAAGGGCCCGACAGGCCTCGTCTTCGCGTTCGACCGCGGCTTGAATCTCGGCAATTGCGTCGACCAGGTCACCACTGTGCACGGTCGCCGAGAGTTCCGCGACTTCCCGCTTCGTGTCCCGCGCAACCGTTCGGTTCACGACGAGCCCCGACAGGCGCAGTCCCCGATCGCTGAGCTCCGCCGCAAGAAAGTCGGCCTCGTTGATCGGTGCCGGCTCGGCGGTCGTCACCACCAAGAATTCGGTTGATTCCTCGCGGAGCAGTCGTTCAACGTCGCGCGCGTGGGCCGTGAACGTGGGCTCCATCAACCTGAAGAGTGCGAAGAACTCCGACACATCGGTGAGAAACCGCGCGCCAAGCACCCGATCCGCGACCGCGAAGAACGGACGCGAAGTGACCGCGACCAAGCGATTCGACGCCGGAAGCGTGAGCCACCGCAGCAAACGGCTGGCGAAAAAGTCCCGCATGCGCTCGGCCGCGTCGATGACACTGAGTGCGTTCCGCGAGGGAGGTGTGTCGACCACGATCACGTTGAATCGCTCCGACCGGGCAACTTCCCAGAGACGCTCGACTGCGATGTAGTCGTGACTGTTGACGAAACGCCCGGTGATGTTCCGGTAGAGAGCGTTGGCGAGAACCCGATCCGCCACGGCTCGGTTCGGCGCCACCCGCTCGACCAGCGAGTCCCAACCCTGCTGGGTGTCGAGCATCGAGACCCAAAACGACGGCCCGTCACCGCCGACCTCGACGATGTCGTTCCCCTCGGCCACCACGCCCATCGACGATGCAAGTCGGCGTGCGGGGTCGACCGTGATGAGAAGAACGCGCACGTCGCCGGTTTCGGCCAAGTGCGCCGCGAGCGCTGCGGAAAATGTGGTCTTTCCCACACCACCGGCGCCGGTGACGACGATGACGCGCGGCGTATTCACAGTCCCTCGCCGAATTCTTCCTCGAGCACGGTCGCAACCGAGTCAATGACGTCGTCGTTGGCAACGCGTGGAACGATGACAACCTCCGTGTCGGCGCCCGAGGCGACCTGTTCTCCGAGTCGCCGCACTTGTTCGACCGCCAACTCGTGACGACCCGCCATTGTTGCGGTGATGCGCGGAGCGATCGAAGCACCGTCACGTGGTGGTGGCGGAGGCATCCGATTGACGACGACGAGCGGCACCGCGACGCGTGCCTCACGGCGCACGGACGCCGCGAGATCGATTGTCTCATCAACCGGACTTTCCTCGGGGGTCGTGACGATCACGACACCGGTCGTGGCGGCATCCGACAACATCTCGATCATCCAGTCCGTCTGTTCGCGCAACATTCCGACCTGCGCCAACGAGCGGATGGTTCTGGGTGTCGCAAGTTGGCTTGCGATGTGGCCGGAGCTCTCTGCATCAACTACCACGAGATCGAAGTTGTTTGCCCGCACCTCGTAGCAAACTTTTCCAACCGCGAGAATCTCCTTCACACCGGGAGCCGCATCCGCGACGAAGTCAAGCGTTTGGGCGAGAAGACCCAGCCGCGAAACAAGTGGGATTCGAACGTAGATTCGGATGTACTCCCGCAACGCTTCTTCGGTGCTGTAAACGACGGTCGTGAGATTGGTCGTCGCGGTGCAGGGCGGCTCTTTCCCGTCCATCGAGACGAAAAGCGTTCGCTTTCCCCGTCGTGCCGCAACCTTCGCAACGGACGCGGCGATGGTGGACTTCCCGACGCCCCCCTTGCCCGTGACGAACAGCAGACGACGGTCGGAAATGCGCAGCAGTTCTAGTCTCCGAAGCCGATCTTGCGGGCACTTTCGGGAGACCCGAACTCGACGAATGCGATCTTCGCCCCCGGCACCGCAACTTCGCGACCCTTCTTGTCGGTGATCCACAGCGTGTCGGTCGCGCCCGAAAGTGCGGCACCGACGGCGGCCTTCAATTCCTCGCGATTCGCGTCGTCGACATCGACGACGACTTCACGACCAACTTGGCTCATACCGATGCGGATTTCCATGCATTCACCCTATAAGGCAGTGAACCAACGTGGGCAGTCGACCCGTGACCTCAGGAGATCTTGAGTTCGGAGTTGAAGATCTTCTTCGGACGCAGCGTGGTGGTGATTTCCGCGGCAAGGTCGTGAAAGGCCCGACCTGCTTCGCTGTCGGGGTCGACCGCCGCAATGGGACGGCCATCGTCGCCGCCCTTGCGCAACGTGGGTACCAGCGGGATGCGCGCGAGCAGGGGCACACCCAGTTCATTCGCCAACTCTTCCCCGCCACCGGAACCGAAGATTTCGTAGCGCTTGCCGTCATCGCCGGTGAACCACGACATGTTCTCGATGATTCCGCGTACGGGAAGATTCACCTTTGCGGCCATCGCGGCCGACAGGCGGGCCACCTTCTGTGCCGCGGGCTGTGGCGTCGTGACGACGTACACCTCGCCACGTGGCAGGTACTGACTGAGGCTGAGCGCAATGTCACCCGTTCCGGGCGGCATGTCGATGAGGAGATAGTCGGGGTCATCCCAGAAAACGTCGGTGAGAAACTGTTCGAGGGCCTTGTGCAGCATTGGTCCGCGCCAAATGACCGCCTGGCCATCGGGAACGAAATAGCCAATCGAAATGCAACGCACTCCCCACGATTCGGGCGGGAGGAGCATCTGGTCGATGACAACGGGATCGCGATCGGCCCCCAACATGCGGGGAATCGAAAAGCCGTAGATGTCGGCGTCGACGATGCCCACGGAATGCCCGCGTGCGGCCAGGGCCACGGCAAGGTTCGTCGTGACGCTGCTCTTGCCGACACCACCCTTGCCGGAAGAGATGAGAAGGGGTCGCGTCTTCGACCCGGGTTGTGAGAACGGAATGGCGCGGCCCTCGGCGTGTCCGTGTGCCTGGCTGCTTCCGGCCGTGGCCGCCGCGTCGCCATGCACCATGCGGCGGACGTTTTCACGCTCGGCATCGTTCATCACGCCGAAGTCGAGCTTCACCGACGAAACCTCGGGATGAGTAGCGAGCGCGGTGTTCACACGATTCTGGATTTCATTGCGCAACGGACAGCCCGCGATCGTGAGAACAACCGTCAGCGACACCTCACCTTTGCGCCCGATGGTGACGTCGCGCACCATTCCGAGATCGACAATCGAGCGATGCAGTTCGGGATCCTGCACGGGCCGAAGTAGTTCGATGACGGCGTCGGTGGAAAGTGCCATGGGGAGGTCCTTCGCGAGGGGCTACGAGGAATGGTGCGAGCAAGAGTGCGAGGAATTTGCACTATCGCCGTAGGTAGAATACCTCCGTGGCCACCGGACGCATCACCGCAACGGGACAAAGCAGTGCCTCCGACGCGCAGATGTCACCCGGCTCGTTCACCGCGACGGTGACCGCCATCACTTCCGCATTCGGCGACCCGACTCGGCGCGCCGTGTACCTCTTCGTGCGCGAGAATTCGACGGGCCGCGAGTCGGGCGGAGTCACCGCATCGCAGGTCGCCGAGAAGTTCGACCTGCACCCGAATGTCGCTCGACATCACCTCGACAAGTTGGCCGCGGGTGGCTACGTCGAGGCAAACGTGGAAAAGCCCCATGGTGGCGGCGCGGGTCGGCCGTCGAAGCACTACCGATCAATCGGTCCGTCGCCCCTCGAGTCACAGGTCCGCAGCGATGACCTCGTGCTCAGTCTTCTTGGCAAGGCGCTCGAGCACTTGCCCCGCGACAGAGCCGAAGCCATGGCCGAAGAGGTCGGCGCCCAGTACGGCCGTGCGCTGGCCAGCGGGCTCGTCGGCGACGACCTCGCGGTCGGACAGCGCTCGCTGCGCACCGCGATGCAGGCGGTTGCCGACGCCCTCACCGCTCACGGCTTCGCTGCACATGCAGACCAACGCAACAATCAACTGCGAATCGTCAACAACCACTGCCCGTTCGGTGACGTCGCGATCGCGCACCCGGTCATCTGCGCCGTCGACCGTGGCATGGTGAAGGGAATGCTCGGCGCGCTTTATGGCGATACGAGCCCCGAACTGCAGGCGTCGCTCCCGCAGGGCGACACCTTTTGCGCAACGACGGTCTAGTCGCCCCAGAACCGCTGTTCTCGAAACGGATCGCCGTACATGTGGTAGCCGTTGCGCTCCCAGAATCCGGCAACGTCACCGACGCGCACCTCGATGCCGCGCAGCCACTTCGGTGACTTCCAGAAGTACAGGTGCGGCACCACGAGTCGCACCGGCCCGCCGTGAATCGGCTCGATTGCTTCACCCTCGTACTCCCACACGACAAGCGCATCGTCGCGCAGCACGTCGGCCAGCGGCAGGTTCGCCGTGTAACCGAACTCGGCATGACCAACGAAGTGGGTCGCAGTTGAACGCATGCCCGCACGAGCGAGAAGGTCGCGGACACGCACCCCCTTCCACGTGGTGTCGAACTTGGACCATTTGGTGACACAGTGAATGTCGGTTGTGATGTCGACGCTCGGCAGCGACGTCAGTTCGTCGAACGACAGCGTGAATTCATTGTCGACTTCTCCAAAGACACGCATGTTCCATTCCCCCGGCGCGTACTCCGGAACGTCACCGACGTGGAGAACGGGGAACCTGTCGGTGAGGTATTGGCCCGGCGGAAGACGCGCAGGGTCATAGCCCTGCGCGGCGACGTCTTCCCGATTGCGGTCGAAGAAACCCATGACGCGATTCTCACCCAGCCGCTTCGATTTCGGCAACTATTGCGTCGACGAAACCCTTCACCTGCGCCGGAGGATCCGCCGCTTCGCATTTCGCAAGCTCTCGCTTCGCCGTTGCCACGTCATTGACGAATCTGTAACTGACGATGCCGAGGAAGCAGTGGGCATCGGGATACGTGTCGTCGAGCAGAGTGGCGCGACCGAGCCCGAGGATCGCGGTTTGCACGGCCACATCACGCACAGCCGCTTCGGCATCACGCGCGGTCAATGCGAGCAACCAGGAACGGTAGGTCAACGCCTCAACGTTGTCGGGGTCGACTTTCAAGACGTCGGTATAGATGTTGATCGCCGTGATTGGATCGTTGAAATTCAGCTGTCGCGCCTGAGCCAACTTGTTGGCCGTACTGTCCGCGATTCCTCCCGAGGCGGTTTCACCGGGCAGACGCTGACCGCTCTGGCGCGCCACAAAGACCCCAAGAACGGCAGCCACCGCGACGACGGCGATCGCTCCGAGAACCCGACGGGAAGTGCGCTTGCGTCGCATCGCACCTTCGACAGGCGGGTTGTGGGGTGCTGCGCCTGCCTCGAGACGCCGAATGATGTCGGCAGCGCGTGCCGTGTAACTGCTGCTCAGCGCCTCGTAGTCGGCATCGTCAACATCGCCCGCAGCACGCTCGCGTTCGAGGTCACGCAGTGATGCGAGGAGAAAGTCCCGTTGCTCCTCGAGGTTGCTCCGCGTGGTGTCGTCCATTTCCGCATCCATGCCAATCACCCGACTCAGAGTCCTTCGGTGGGGTCTTCGTAGTCCCTGAGCGCCGCGGCGACGACTCCCGCATCGTCGGCGTTGGCCTGCACATCGCCCTCTCGCTTCCACTTCCGGAACACAACCACGAGTCCGCCGAATCCACAGACCAACGCAACGACGGGAAGGATCCAAACGAGTGAGTCGACTCCCTCACCCGGGGGCAGGAGGAGACTTCCCGGGAATCGCGATTCGATGTAGGCAACGATCTCGTCATCGACACGTTGCCCCGCCGCCACCTGCCGCGCGATTTCGTTGCGGATCGACTCGGCTGCCGAGGCCCTGCTGACGTAGATGCTCTCTCCGTTGCATGTGGGGCACGCGAGTCGCTTTGAGATCGCGTCGATGCGCTCTTCCTGCGTGGAGGGCCCCGATGAGCGCGTGGCGCCGAAGGCGAGCAGAACCGCCGCGAGCACGCCCATCATCGACCAGGCGAGACGCCCCTTCAACCGCTTCATGAACCAAGTCCATTCAACATGTCTCGCATCGCAGCGATGCGCGTTGAGAGCAGTGATGCGGTCACTTCCCCGGCGACCCGCATACGAACGAAACCAGAGGGGTCGATGACCCACGTCTCGGGCACCTTTGCCACGCCGAATGCGACGGCGATCGTGCCGTCGGGGTCCCGGACCTTGTCCCAGTCGCCACCTTTTTCGTTGAAGAACGCCGACACCGCTTCGTCGGAATCATCGTTCACCACGGTGAAAAGTTCGGCACCGTCAGCAAGCGAGGTCTGTTCATCCGCGAACTTGATGAGCTCGGGGTGTTCGTTGCGACACGGCACACAGGTCGAATTGAAGAAGTTGAGCACCACCCAGGAACCCTTGCGTCGCGCCAGGTCGAAGTCGCCCCCACCGATGATCGTCGACTGCACTGCAGGGGCGGGATTCCCGATGAGCGGAGACGAGACTTCGGCCTCGCCCCGCGGCTTCGACACCGCCAGGACGACGAAAAAGGCAACAAGCACGATGCCAACGACGGGAACGAGACGTCGGGCAAGACGTGACGCCCCGTTCATGTCGTCACTCGCCCTTCGCCGACGGGAACGGGTGCCGACGTCGGATCAGTGGGACGGCGCCGACGACGCCCGGGGAACGCCGCCAAAATCGTTCCGACGGCCATGAGGCCGCCACCGATCCAGAGCCACATGATGAGGGGCTTCACGAACACCTTGATGCGCGCCTCGCCAGAGTCCATCTTCACGGGCGGCTCGAGTGTGAGATAGATGTCGTAGCGCCATGTTGTCTTCACCGACGGTGTTCCGACGTTCATGCCCATGTTCAGGAACTTGGTGATTGCGGGTGCATACGCCTGGCCGCCATCGACCGACACCAGAGCTTTCACTGCCGTGCTTCGGTCGTCTTTTTCCTCGCGGAAGCCGACAAGTTCGAAGGTATGACCGGCGAACGTCGCGGGCGTGCCGACACTCAGGCGAAGCTCTTGTGATTGCGTGTACGCATTCGATGCCGACAGCGCCACGGCGATGAGAATGACCCCGATGTGCACGATCATGCCGCCGTTGGCTCGGCCAACGAGGCCTCGCCATCCCTGACGCCGCGTCGCGAGAACGACCTGACGGAGAGCCGCACCACCGGAAAACCCTCCGAGAGCAAAGGCAAGAAGCGGCGCAAGGCCGTCGGCTCCTGACACGATTCCGGCCACGAGCGCGCCGATTCCGCACCAAGCCGGCCAGAAGAGCCGGTCGCGCAGCAATTCGGTCGATGCCTTCCGCCACGGCAGGACCGGCGCGATGCACATGAGGGCGAGTATGGCAATGCCGATCGGGATCGAGAGTCGGTCGAAGAAGGGTTCGGCCACCGATATCTGTCTGTCCTGCAGGGCCTCGATCACGAGCGGAAAGACCGTGCCGAGCAGCACGATGAATGCGAACACACTGAAGAGCACGTTGTTCGCGAGAAATGCTCCCTCGCGCGATACGGGTGAGTCGATCGCACCGGGCGACCGCAATGCGTCGCCGCGCCAGCCGATGAGAACGAGCGAGACGAGAACGATGATTCCGAAGAAAACGAGCAAATACGACCCGATGTCGCTTTCGCTGAATGCGTGCACGCTGTTCAGGACACCCGAGCGCGTGAGGAACGTGCCGAGAATCGTCAGGCTGAACGTCGCGAGAAGAAGCGAGAGATTCCAAACGCGCAACATCCCACGACGTTCCTGCACGAGCACCGAGTGGATGTACGCGGTACCGGTGAGCCACGGCAGAAGGCTGGCGTTTTCGACGGGGTCCCACGCCCAGACACCCGACCACCCGAGCACTTCGTAGCTCCACCAACCACCGAGGATGATTCCGACGGTGAGGAATCCCCAGGCGAAGAGAGTCCAGCGGCGCGTCTCGAGCAGCCATCCCTCTCCGACCCGTCCGGTGATCAACGCCGCAATGGCGAATGCGAAGGGCACGGTGAACCCCACGTATCCGAGGTAGAGGATCGGCGGATGAAAAAGAACGAGGATGTGGTTCTGGAGCAACGGATTGGGTCCCGGCCCGTCCGTCACTCCGGGGGCACCTGCCGCAAACGGGTTCGCGGGCCCGAAGCTGAGGATGAAGAAGAAGACCATCACGATGCAGATGACCGCGATGGCCCATGTGATGAGTTGGTCGTCGAGCCGACGTCGGTAACGCCACGCCACGAGTCCCGCCGAGAGGGCAAGTGCGAAAATCCACAGCAGGATCGACCCCTCGAGGGCGCTCCACACGGCGGTGAAGT
Organism: Actinomycetota bacterium; assembly: GCA_009919275.1. GTDB lineage: Bacteria > Actinomycetota > Acidimicrobiia > Acidimicrobiales > Ilumatobacteraceae > F1-20-MAGs119. The sequence goes on along the minus strand of RGCG01000003.1, from coordinate 42,332 downwards.
TGTAGAGCGCCGGCGTCGACCGCGATCCGTGGTCCTGCACGTATTGCAAGGAGAAATCGCGGGTGATCATCGCCCACTCCATGGCAACGATTGCACCCAACGCGGCGAGCAACGACAAGCCGACGAAACGCGGCACGAGTCGCGCGGTTCGTGGGATTTCTCCCCGTGCCGACTCGCGTGCCGCCGTGATTGCTGCGATTGCACCGAATGCCGCAGCGACGACGCCCACGAGGAGCGCGCCGCGACCGACGGGGCCCGCGACGCCGCTAGCCCACACGGCTGCAGGCATCGGCAGCCTCCTCGGCCTCGTCCAATCGGTTCTTGTTCTTTGCCACGTATGTATTCGAGTGCTTCACCTCGATGCGATCACTGAGGAAGACTCCGCTCACCATGCGCCCGTGCGCCACCACCGGAATGCACTCCTGGAACACGCCGCCGGGGTCGCCGTCGTAGCGAACGTCGAGAGTCACGGCGTTGAACGACATCTCGAACGTCGTCGTGCCGGCGGCCTGCTTGATGCTGCCCTGTTCGACCGTGCCCTGGACGCGCAGTCGGCGGTCGGACTCGCATCCGTCGCGAACCCCGACTTCATCGACGTTGCAGTAGTAGTCGATGGCAGACGAGAGAAACTGCGTGACGACGACCCCACCCGCAACGATCGCGGCTGCCAGGATTCCCATCGAGATCCACCGCCGGCGCGACGACTTCGGTCGACTCGATTCAGCCGGCCCGACGGTTGGTTGGCGCGGGCTCAGGTCCATGGCTTGTCGGCCTCGTCGACGAGTGGGTTGATGTGTCGCGCCCGACGTGCGTTGCGCCAGGCATAGAACATGACGGGCCCAAACGAGAGCAGCCAACTCACAATGATGAAGTCGGCGTGCTTCACGATGACACCTCTTCGGAACGTCGGGCGGCAAGCGCCGTGTCGATCCCACGCAGTTCCATGGCATCTTCCATGGCAAGAACCCGATTGCGGTGCAGAACCAGCCACGCGAAGATCGTCGTGAAGACCGCGACCCCAAAGATCAACGAAAAGAGCATGAGTCCATCCATCGTGACATCGCCGTTCGGCCGCAGGACCGTTGCTTGCTGATGGAGTGAGCGCCAAATGACGACGCTGAAGTGAACCAGCGGAATCTCGAGAACCGCAAAGAGCGCAACGATGGCCGAACGCTTCGCACGCTGGCGTTGTGTGCCCCCGAGGCCGCGGACGGCGAGGTAGCCGATGTACGTGACGAAGAGAAACGCCGTCGTTGTGAGCCGCGGATCCCACTGCCAATAGGTACCCCACGAGAGTCGGCCCCAGAGACTGCCCGTGACGAGGGTGACGCCCATGAAAATGACACCCACTTCGGCCGAGGCACCTGCAAGTCGGTCGAGATTGAGTGAGTGCTTCTTGCCCCACAAATGACCCGCCGAACAGACGGCGGTGAAGACGAACGCGAGGTAAGCCACCCATGCGGTCGGCACGTGCACGTACATGATGCGAACGCTGCTGCCCTGGTCGACGTCTTCGGCAGTGAAGATGAGACCAAGAAGTGCGAGAACGACGGATCCGGCAATGGCAAGGAGCCCGAGGTTGCGCGTCGCTGCCGTTCGTGTCGGCGGGGGGACGCTTGCGGTTGCGCTTGGCATGTTCTGGTTGGCTACTCGTCGGTGAGGGGGCCGAACCCCAGTGTTCCACCAAACAGGAAGACCGCGCCAAACACGGCGAGCAGACCCACCCATGGCCATCCCTCCACGACGCGCGCCCCATCGGACCCGAAAGCCGACTCGGTGGCTCGCGTCGCACCAATCAGCACCGGAGCAACCGCGGGAAGCAGCAACAACGGGAGAAGGGTCTCGCGGCCCCGTCCCGCGATACTCAGACCTCCATAGACGGCTGCAAGCGCGGCGATCCCGAGCGAACCGAGCAAGCAGGTTGTGACCAGCAACACAGCACCGTGCGCGTCGACGTTGACCCTGTACAAGATCAAGGCGAGGAAGGCGAGAACCGCTTCGAATGCGACAAGTTGCACGACGAGCGCCGCGACCTTGCCAAGGTAAACGCCCTGTGGAGCGACACCTGCGACGCGAAGTGCATCGATCGCCGAGTCAGCGGCCTCGACGGCGAAACTTCGCTGCACCACGACGAGGGAAGTGAAGAGAGTCGCCATCCAGACGAGGCCGGGCGCAACCCGCTGCAAAACGCCATCGTTGTCGAGCGCGAACGCAAAGAGCACCATCACGATTGCGGCGAACGGGAGAATCTGATTGGTCATGACGCGACTGCGCATTTCGACACGCAGATCCTTCGACGCCACCGCCTTTGCGATGCCGAATGTTCGATTGATCGACGCGCTCATCGTTCGCCCTGCTCGATGATTCTCCCGCCGACAACTTCGATCCGACGGGATGCGAGGGACGCCGAGCGCTCGAGCTCGTGCGACGCAATGACGACAGTGGCACCCGCAGCAACGGCATCGCGCAGCAGTGCATCGATCTCGTCACGCCCCGCCGCGTCGAGACCGGCGTGCGGTTCATCGAGCAACCACAACGAAGCACGACGAACGGCCATGACGGCGAGCGCCGTCCGCCGCTTCTGTCCCGCGGACAGGCGCGCGACCGGTGTTGCCAGCAACCTGTCATTGAGTCCCATACGTACCGCCGCGGCGGTGACCTCTTCGCGATTCGCGCCAACGACATGGCCCCAGAACGAAAGGTTCTCGCCGGCCGTCAAGTCGAGGTACAACCCGTTCGCGTGGCCGAGAAAGCCGACGCTCGCCCTCACCAAGGAGCGTTCGGCCTCGATGTCGAAACCCATGATGCGCGCCGAGCCGCGCGAGAGTGGCAGGAGTCCCGCACACAACCTGAGCAACGTTGTCTTACCCGCGCCGTTCGGTCCGTGAACGACGACGAGTTCACCCGCGTTGATTCGTACATTTGCCTCGGCAAGTGCCGGGAACGAGCCGAGAAGCACGACGGCGTCGCGAACATCAACGACGGATGTCTCACCCACCGTGCAGACGCTACAGACCCGAAAGCACGACAACCCACTAGCGTTCCCTCCAATGAACGTACGGAGCCGCAAGCGACTCGACTCCGTGCTCGGAATCGTCGGTCGTACCCTCATCACCGCGGGTCTCTTGCTGCTCGGCCTCGTCGTCTACCAGCTGTGGGGAACGGGTCTCGAACAGCAACGGGCCCAGAGTCGACTTCGCGACGAGTTCAGCGAATTGATCTCGACGACGCCGACGACCGCCACCCCAACGGCGAGTACCGAATCGACCGCGGAACGAGTCGACTCGCCGCAACGACCGAATTCGGCACTCGCACTTCTTGAAATTCCGTCGGCGAGCGTCGCGGACATCGTGGTGAACGGCGCTTCGGTATCCGCTCTGCGTCACGGCCCCGGACACATCGAGGGCACGGCGCTCCCCGGCGAACAGGGAAACAGCGCAATCGCCGGTCACCGAACCACCTATGGCGCGCCGTTCGCGAAGCTCGACAAAGTGTCCATCGGCGACGAGATCCGCGTGACGACCGTCAAGGGTCGTTTCAACTACACCGTCAGCGACGTGCTCATTGTTGCCCCGAATCGCACCGATCTGTTGCGCCCGCAGGATGGTCGCACTCTGCTCACGCTCGTCACGTGTCATCCACGCTGGAGTACGGCGAAAAGGTTGATCGTCGTCGCCGACTTGGTCTCGACCGAACCAATCGCCGAACCCGCCCCCGCCGAGCCCGTGCCCACTTCAACCGTGCCGGTTACGACCGTGCCTGTTACGACCGTGCCCACTACGACAGCGCCAGAAGACGATGCGGTTGAGTCGATCGAACTCGACGGATGGTTCTCCGACACGGGAGCAATCGTCCCCGCACTCCTTCTCGGTCTTGCGCTGGTTGCCATCGCATTCGCGACGCATTTCGGGCGACGTGCACTGATGCGCCGCGGTCATCGTCGTCGCAATGCACGGGTTGCATCGTGGGCCGTTGCCGCGGTGCCTTTTGTCGTGGTGCTCTTCTACTGGTACCACTTCATCAACATGCTGCTGCCTGCGAGCACGTGACGATTCACCGGCCCTCGAACCTCGGGGGGCGCTTTTCAAGAAATGCGCGCGGTCCTTCGAGCGCGTCTTGGCTTGCCCACGCCCGCGTCCGCAGCTCGTCGAATCGCGCATCGACCACGAGACGCTCGGCAACCGCTTCGAGGCCGCGCTTGTGTGCCTGAATGGTGAGCGGTGCGAGATCTGCGAGATCGTCGGCCCACTCGAGCGCCTCGGCGAGCCCACCGAGACGATGCACACCGCCTTGCACGAGCAGTTGCTCAGCCGAATAGACACCCGTGCCGAGAAGCATGTGCCGCGCAATCGGCCATCCGAATTCGTGACTCGCGCGTTCGATCGTCCATTGATCAACGGAGAGCCCGAGCTTGGCTGCGGGAATTCCGAATCGACTCGTTGCTGTCGCCATGCGAAGGTCGCACGCGAGCGCCAACTGGGTGCCGGCTCCCATCGCGGGCCCGTCCACCGCCGCCAACGTGATGCAGGGCAATTGAGTGAACCCGCGAAGCGCACGACCGAGTGCATCGGCGAACTCGTCGCCCTCGACACCGGTGAGGTCGGCCCCCGCACAAAAGGCCGGCGGCTCACCCGTCAGAACGACGACCCGTGCCCGGCCGGCCACGGTTGTTTGGTGCTCGACCATGCGTCGCAGGGTCGCAAGATCGACCGCATTCCTGCGGTGCGGCCGCCGAATCGTCACCACGGCCACGTGTGCTTGGTGCCATTCGAGCGTGACGGATCCGTCGTTTTGTCCGTTGGGGCCTTTTTCGCCGTTCACCTCTACCATCGGTATGACTGTATGACCTCAGGGCTCCCCTCCCCTTCCTCACCGATCGGCTACGAGCCGATTGACCCGGTGCGCGCGCGCCGCGCGCAGGTTGCCAAGTACACCTTGCTCGCCAATCGCCTCGGCTACCTCCTCTACGCGGCGACGACGGCGTGCTTTGCTTTCGCGTTCGCCATCGGATTCAACGGTGTCATGGTCGGTCTCATGACGTTCGGACTCGTCGGCGGCTCGATTCTCCTCGCACCCTCAATCGTCCTTGGGTACGCCGTGAAGGCGGCCGAACGCGATGACCGCGAGCGCGAACAAGCCGAGGCCGCGAAGAAATCAGGTCCACGATGAGCATGGCCCCCACCCGCCTCACCGCGACCGAGCGACGCGAACAACTCCTCGGTGTGGCACTCAAGGTCTTTGCCCAGAAGGGCTTCCACAAATCGTCGATGAACGACGTTGCCGATGCCGCCGGCGTCACCAAACCGGTGCTCTACCAACACTTTGATTCGAAGCGCGCCCTGTTCATTGCGGCCCTGGAAGCGGTCGGCGAGAAGATGATCGAAACGATCCGCGAGGCGACGCACGAGGCGGCATCCGGTCGCGAAAAGACCACCGCCGGCATGGTCGCCTATTTCAGATGGGTCATGAATGACCCCGATGCATTCATGCTTCTCTTCGGCAGCGGCACACGTCGCGACGAAGAATTCGCGGCGGTCTCGGCCCGCATCGAGAAGACCACCGCCGAGATGATCGCTCCACTCATCGAAGCCGACGTCGACACCGAACAGCAACGCATCATCGCGCACGCATTGATCGGAATGAGCGAGGGCGCATCACGTCACCTCATTCAACGCGCGACCAAATTCGATCCGAACATCGTCGGCGAGCAACTTGCCTCGCTCGCATGGGCCGGCCTGCGGTCCATCGGCCGCAAGCCCATCTGACGCTCTTTCAGCGCAGTACGAACCCGCGGTAGCCCTCGACGAAGCCCGATGCACGAAGTTCATCGACGAGTTCGTCGCGTCGCGCGTAGTCGCCGATCGGCTGGCCGTTCACCTTGCGAATTTCCACTGATCTGACACGTCCGTCCTTGCCGAGCGCGGCCAATGCGGTGACAAGTCCGTGCGCAAATCGAGGGCCCCGATCGAAGAGTGGCACCAAATTTCCCGAACGGGTGTCGTACCAACCAATGGCGTCTCCATTGTCGATCACCACCACCGAGGCCGCGCTGCGCGCGGGACGTCCGTCATTGTCGGGCCACGGAATGACCGACCCGAAGGGTTGGGCGGGATCAGTTGATGCAAGCACCAGAGGCATCGGCGCGTCGTCGGGGTGCAACTCGACGTCGACGGCGTCACGGAAACCCCGCAAGCGGTCGACGGCACCCGGTAACGCGAATTGCGCCGCACCGAGCCCATCGATGAAATAGCCGCGCCGGACGTGTCCGCGCTCTTCGAGGACCTTCAGTACGCCGTACACACCGGCGAATCCACCTTTGACCGCTTCGGCGAGAACGGCTTCGCGAGTCAGCACCCCGTGTCGTTGCAGCAGTTGCTGGGAGACGGCGTGCAACTCGGCGGTGCCGACTGCGACGTCACCATCACGCTGCAAGATGCTCCAGCGCCCCGAGCCGGCAGGTGGGCCGACACGTGTGAGTCGCATCGAGCGCGGTCGACTCGTGGGTCGCTGACTACGACGCGCCCCACCACTGCGCGCACCGCCAAGCAGGGCCCGAAGCGGCGCAAACGTGTCGTTCGTGACCTCACCCGCCCAGACAAGGTCCCACAATGCTCCGAGTCGCTCGGCATCGGTTGCCCCCGGTGTCGCTGCAACGACACCGTTCCAGAAACTTGCACCGCGTTGGTTGAGCGCCGTGCGAATCGCCTGATGCAACGGGCCGTCCGGGCTCTCGATACGTTCGAACACCGGAAGCACATCGTCGATCTGGTCGGCGAAGAACAAACGAACCCGACCGTCGTTGGAACCGATTGCTCCTGCACCGACCCACACCACCTCACCGCTGGCAAAGAGTGAATCGAGATCGGCCGCTCGATAACCACGAACTCGCTGTGGCAGCACGTCGGTTTCGAGCGTCGATGCGACGATGGCCGCACCCTGCAGCATCTGTATGACATCGATGAGCGCATCGGGCCCACCGCGTTGACCGGATGGTCGACCCGACGACGCGGGATCGGATCCGGCAATGCCGTGCCAGGCCGGGAGAAATCGGGCAAACACCGATTGGTCGACCGGCTCGACCTCGCGTCGCAGCGCAGCAAGTGACCGACGGCGAATCTGACGCAGGATTTCGACATCACACCATTCGCGTTCGACGCCATCGGGACGGAAGGCACCGAGCACGATGCGACCGTCGGCGTCGAGCGCGCGAAGGGCGCCGAGGACCCGTTCGATTGGCACGCCGAAACGACCCGCGACGGACGCTACGAGAAACGGTGCGTGAGTTCGCGCGTAGCGGGACACGAGGACTTCGAGCGGACGCGGAACCGGCTCGGTGAAATCGCGGGGCAGTCCCAACGGCAACGCGCACCCGAGGGCATCTCGGTACATGGCGGCATCTTGTGCCGCAACAAACCGCTCGTCGCCCGCAAAGGTGACCGCGATGACACGACGCTCGGCAAGCAACCGGTCGAGTGCACCTTCGAGTCCCGACTCGATTCGCATCGCGACTTCGGTACGCGAGAGATCCCCAACCTTTCGGAAGACATCGTGGAGCTCGTCATCGGTGCGGGCTCGTCGACCGTCGACAAGACACTGTGCGGACAATTCGACATCGGCGATGGCCCCTGCATCGAGCAACTCGCGGAGTTCCTCTGTTCCGAGAAGTTCGTTCAACAAGTCACGATCGAGGGAGAGCGCAGCCGCCCGACGCTCGGCGAGCGGTGCATCACCTTCATACATGTACTGCGCGACCCAGTTGAAGAGCAGGCTCTGCGCGAACGGTGACGCCTTTGCCGTGTCGACGGCGACCACCTTGATGCGCCGGGCGCGCACTTGCGTGAGAATGTCGCGCAGACCGGGCACGTCGAACACGTCCTGCAGGCACTCACGGCTGGCCTCGAGCAGCATCGGAAACGTTGGGTACTTGCTGGCAACCGCGAGCAGATCGGCCGCACGCTGACGTTGCTGCCACAGGGGCGTGCGCTGGTCCGGCCGTCGTCGGGGCAGCAACAGTGCCCGACCGGCGCACTCGCGGAAACGGGCGGCGAACAAGGCGGTTTCGGGAAGTGCCGTGACGATTGCCTCTTCGATTCCCTCTGGGTCGAGCATGAGGTCGTCGAGCGGAATCGAGTCGAGAGCTTCGGGAAGCCTGAGCACGATGCCGTCGTCGGCGTACATGGTTTCCACGGGCATGTCGAGCCGATCGCGGAGGTGTCGCTGGATGGCCATCGACCACGGCGCGTGCACCGGAACGCCGAATGGCGAATGAATGCAGATCCGCCAATCGCCGAGTTCATCACGAAAACGTTCGACAACGATCGTGGTGTCGCTCGGAACGACGCCGGTGGCCTCGGCCTGTTCGGTGAGATAGTTGACGACGTTGGCCGCGGCATATGCATCGAGGAAGTGATCGGTGGAGAGCGTTTTCAACGCCTCGTCGACGGGCATTTCCCGGATACGACGCTGGAATTCACCCACGGCACGCCCGAGTTCGACGGGGCGGCCCAGCAGATCGCCATGCCAAAAGGGCATCTTCGCCGGTTCACCGGGCGCGGGTGTGACGATGACTTTTTGGAAGGTGATGTCCTCGATTCGCCACGTGGATGCGCCCAACAGAAAGGTTTCGCCGGGGCGGCTCTCGTAGACCATCTCCTCGTCGAGTTCACCCACCCTTGTTCCGTCGGGAAGAAAAACACCGAAGAGACCACGGTCGGGGATGGTGCCGCCGTTGGTGACCGCAAGACGTTGAGCGCCATCGCGGGCACGAACCCGATTGGTGACACGGTCCCACACGATTCGCGGACGTAACTCGTTGAATTCGGTGCTCGGATAGCGACCCGCGAGGAGGTCGAGAACGTTGTGGAGAATTTCGTCGGAGATTTCGGCGAAGTTCGCGCAACGTCGAATGACGACCGCGAGTTCCTCGACATCGGTCTCACCGCCGATCGCAACGTGCGCGACGATTTGTTGCGCGAGGACATCGAGCGGATTGCGCAGATACCGGGTCGATTCGATGTGACCGTCGACCATGCGCCGCACCACCACCGCCGACTCGAGAAGATCGCCTCTGTGCTTCGGAAAAAGACGCCCTCGGCTGGGCTCGCCAACACTGTGTCCGGCACGGCCGATGCGCTGCAGTCCCCTGCTGACGGCTCCGGGTGACTCGACTTGAATGACAAGATCGACCGCGCCCATGTCGATTCCGAGTTCCAAACTCGATGTCGCCACGAGGCCGCGAAGTTTGCCCTTTTTCAGCTGATCTTCGATGATGATGCGCTGCTCGCGCGCAAGCGAACCGTGGTGGGCACGCACGAGGTCGCCGGAAAGACCCTCACTCGCCGCGAGTTCGTTGAGACTGGCCGCGAGGCGCTCGGCCTGGCGTCGTGCGTTGCAGAAGATGATGGTGCTGCGGTGCGCGAGTATCTCTTGCAGAATCTGCGGATAAAGGCTTGGCCAAATGCTGGCTCGACGCGGCGTGAGAGCAGCCGTGGCGGGGCCGCTCACAAGTTGCGGTGTGTCGGATCGTCGACCGAGGTCACCCATGTCCTCGACGGGCACACGGACCTCGATTTCGAGAGGCTTGCGTACCCCGGCATCGACAATGGAGACGGGACGTGGCTGACCAGCGGAGAATCCGCCGAGAAAGCGCGCGGTTTCCTCGAGCGGTCTCTGCGTTGCCGAAAGCCCGATGCGCTGCGGCTCGACGCGGGTGATCTCGCACAACCGTTCGAGACTGAGCATGAGGTGTGCCCCGCGTTTCGTACCCGCAAGCGCGTGAATTTCGTCGATGATCACGGTGTCGACGTTGACCAACGTCTTGCGTGCCTGCGACGTGAGCATGAGATAGAGGCTCTCGGGAGTGGTGATGAGCAGGTCGGGAGGACGACGCAACATTGCTTGGCGATCGCGCGTCGGCGTGTCACCGGTGCGCAGACCAACCGTTACGTCGTTCAAGGTCTCGCCGCGCCGTTCGGCTGCCAGGGCAATACCCGTGAGCGGTGCCCGCAGATTCTTCTCGACGTCGAATGCAAGCGCCCGCAGAGGTGAGACATAGAGCACACGCGTGCGTTCCCCAACCGGCGGTGGGGGCGACGTGACAAGTTCGTTGATCGACCACAAGAACGCGGTGAGCGTCTTTCCGCTTCCCGTCGGCGCGCAAATGAGTGTGTGCTCCTTTGCCGCGATACGCGGCCAACCCGCGGACTGCGGCGGCGTTGGTTCGGGGAATGACGACGTGAACCATTCCGCGACTGCAGGACGAAATGAACCAAGCACTGCGAATGACGCTAATTGAACGGTGCGACAAGACGACCAGCCGGGCCGGCACATTAGGCTCACTCACATGCCGCACCCGGGAGAGCACCACCCAGCGTTCGAGGAATACTGCGAGTGCATCTACGAACTCCACGAGGACAACGTTCCGGTCATTCAGGCCCGAATCGCCGAGCGACTCGGGGTTTCACGGCCCTCCGTCTCGGAGATGGTGAAGCGAATGGAAGCCGAGGGTCTGGTCCGCACCGACGGCACCTCGATCAATCTCACCGAAGCCGGCCTTGGCCTCGCCGTCAGCGTCGTGCGCAAACACCGGTTGGCCGAACGTTTTCTCACCGACATCCTCGGATTGTCATGGGCGACGGCGCATCGCGAAGCAGGAAAGTGGGAACACGTCATGTCCGACGAAGTCGAGACAGCGATGGTCCGCATTCTCGGAAATCCGATGACCTGCCCTCACGGCAATCCGATTCCCGGAACCGGTTTCGTCGCCGAGGCGGCCAAACCCCTCGCGGGCGTCATCGAAGGCAGCGACTTCACCGTCGCGCGAATCCCCGAAACGCTCGAGTTCGCGCCGGGCATTCTCGACTTCCTCGAATCATCGGAATTGCTTCCCGGCCGACGCGGCACCGTCGACACCACGAACACCGACGGCAGTGTCGTGGTCGTGATTCAGGGTCGAAGCGTCACCGTCGACCCGTACGCGTCCGCTCGGTTGCTCGTCGTTGCGGCGAACTGATGCGCCGCAACAACCGCTCGTCGCTCGCCGCACTTGCCGTTGTCGCCGCGCTGGGCCTTGGCGCTTGTGCCACCACCATCGAAGGCGACACCGCCGCAACGAGCACGGCACCGGCGTCGACCACCACCACGATTCCGCGGGGCACCGTCGCTGAGTTGTTTGGCTCGATCCTCGGCATCGGAGCGAGTCTCGGCAACGACATCGCTTCGGGTGAGATGGCCACTGCTCGAGCAAAACTCGCCGACATCCGCGCCACGTGGCAGGCAATCACGCCGCAAATCGCCGATCTCGGCAGCGACCAAGCCGACGACCTACGGCGACTCATTGGTCTCTATGAGACGGCGGTCGAGCGCAAACGACCCGCCGATGCCGACAAAGCGACACGTTTTCTCCAATTGGCGATCGAGCCACTGCTCGCTGCGGGTTAGATCAAACTCGTCACCGCATGCACGCGCAGTCAACGCATGCAGATTGGGAGATCGCGCGCATGCACAACGGTGAGGCGTTGGGTTGCGCGCGTCAATGCGACGTAGAGCGCACGAAGCCCCATCGACTCGTCGTCGACGATGTCTGCGGGCTCGACCACCACAACCCCGTCGAGTTCGAGACCCTTCACCAGGCTCACCGGAACAACCGTGAGACCGGAGTCGAGGGCGCTGGTGGCCGCACGACCGTGGACGACACCCGCGATTCCGAGGTGGGATGACAACGATTCGACCATCGCATCGGGACAAACGACGGCGACGTTGCCCGACGGCAACTGTTCCGCGAGGCGTGCTGTCTCTTCCACGACGGCCCGGGCGAGGTCGCCCGAATGAGACGCGGCGTGCACGATGGACGGTGCCGTACCGCCGCCGCGCACCGACCGTGGTGCTCGCAAACCTGGTGCAGCCGCTTCCATTACCCGGTCGGCCAGTTCCATGATTGATCCCGGAATTCGGTAGCCGACCGAAAGGCCAACGACACGAGGTTCCTTGCGATTCGGAAGGTGAGCCAGAACGTCGTTCCACGATTCGGGAGCCAGTGCGCCGGTCGCCTGGGCAATGTCGCCAACCACGGTCATCGAACCGTTCAACGAGCGACGCGCCACCATTCGCAGTTGCATCGGAGTGAGGTCCTGGACCTCGTCGACAACGATGTGTCCGTAGGTCCGAATGTCGTCGGACTCGTCGATCTTCCCCGCTTTGCGCGGTGGCGGGCCGAGCACTTCGAACGCTTCGTCGAGGATCGCAACGTCGTTCTCGCTGAATCGCGCATCCTCGATGTTGCTCACACGGGGGCGGTACAACGAGAGGTACTCGGCCTCCGACAGGTGTTTCTCCCCCGCCAACCGCAAAAGGGCCTTCGATCCGTAGAGGTCGTTCAGCAAGTCGACCGGGGTCAGAACGGGCCACATTCGCTCGAGCGCCACCTTGTAGTCGGGCAGCGATCGCACAGCGTCACGTACGTGCGTCGCAGTGACTCCCGGCTCGCGCCATGACGACGCAAGCACCGACAACAACTCGTTTTCGACCCAGCGACGTGCCGCGTTGTGGCGACGAAAACGTCGCCGCGCACCTCGCACGATGTCGGCGGTTGCTTCGGCCGATGCACGCACGTACCCCGAGCGGAACGGCAAGCGGAGTTCTTCGCGCAGCGGTCGTTCGCGATCAGACGCGGCCTTGGCCACCACCTTCACCATCCGAATGTCACCTTTGACCTGCGCGGCCCGCCACGTGTCGCGTGCGCCGTACGTTGCACTCGGAACGAGGTCGGCAAGCACCGCCTGTTCGACGCCGGCTTCCCCGAGACTCGGAAGGACGCGCTCGATGTAGCGCAAGAAGACGCGGTTCGGGCCGATGACGAGAACGCCCTGGTCTTCCAATGGAAAGCGGTACGTGTAGAGAAGGTATGCCGCTCGGTGCAGTGCAACGACGGTCTTTCCGGTTCCCGGACCGCCCTGAACGACAAGGACCCCCGGCTGCGGAGAGCGGATGATCTCGTCCTGTTCGCTTTGGATGGTCGCAACGATGTCGCCCAACTGACCGGTGCGACCTCGCTCGAGCGCCGCCAGCAACGTGCTGTAGCCGCGCAAGCCCGATGACGCCACGGCAAGCCCGTCGTCGTGGCCAATGCCGATGTGTCCGTCACCGAACAACTCGTCTTCGAGACCGAGGAGTTGGCGTCCTTGTACCGCGAAGTGCCGGCGGCGGGCGAGACCCATCGTTTCGCGACCTGTCGCGCGGTAAAACGGCTCGGCAACCGGGGCACGCCAGTCGATGACGACGGGTTCGCGCAACTGATCAGCAACGGCGAGGCGACCGATGTGGAAGCTCTCGATCTTGTCGGGGCTCTCGGCGTATCGGTCGATGCGACCGAACACCAGTGCGGCGTCGCCGAGGTCGAGCTGGGTGAGCCGGTTGACCAGAGCCTCGTCGAAAACGTCTCGCTCGTACCGCGCTTGGAAAGTACCGCCGAGTCCGGGCTCGGACAGATCGCGCAACTTCCATGCGTCGATGCGGCTCTGCTCGAGACACGCGTAGGCGTGGTCGATGAATGCCTGCTCTTCGGGGAGATCGGGGTGCGTCGCGGTCATGTCGGAAGCTGCATATGGCCGTTTTTGGGGTCTGTAGAGCGTACCTGCGAGACGCTCCAATCGGCCGGTGCTGCGCACACATTGGAACGTGACCGTGTCATGCTTCTCGCGTCGGGGACGAGTGTCCCGCCACCCGTCGCCAGCCCGACAAACACATGCGGTCCCAATAGGGGTGGGACGCGACCGAAAGGACCGCACCGTGCCAAGAGGCATCTTCACTTCACGAATTTTCCGCGTGCTCATCGTCACGGCGACCTGTGCAACGGTGGTTTCTGCAGCCCCTGCCGCATCGGCGAGCAGTGAAATCGACGTCGGCGGCAGCGGCTCAACCCTGATCGTTGGCCTGAACGTCGGTGAACCCGGTCACCGCGAAACGACCGCATGCCGCTGGAACACAACAGTTGTCACCGATGGCGACGAAAGATCCCACTACATGGAGCGCGACGGCGTCACGTATCGGTGGTACGCACGGATCTGCCCGTCAAAGACCACGTCGGGCGGGTTCGAACTCACCTACCACTGGGTTCCGGTGGTCTCGGCCGAAACGATGGCATCGCAGGCTTCGACGTACGCACTCGGCCTCATTCCCGTTCCGCTTGTCGGTACCGCACCCCCGGCGCACCGCGGGGTCGTCAAGGTGCCGATGTGGTGGTGGGTGTCACGCGCATCCTGGCGAACCATCTCGGTCAGCGTCTGGCTGCCGACTCCGACCGGTCCGCTGACGGTGCGCGCGACCGCCAAACCCGTGCGTTTGTTGGTCGATCCGGCTGACCCCCATGCACGGGGCGGGGGGAAACGAGGCTGCGCGGGGCCTGGGGTCGTCTGGCACGAGGCGATGGGCGACGCCATCGTTGGACCGTGTTCCCATGTCTATTCGCGTCCGGTGCGCAACGTCGGGGCGCGGGTGTCGATCGAATGGGCGATTTCGTGGAAATCGAACCGCGGCGCGAGCGGGCGGCTGCCCAATCGGCGCACAACGAGGCTCGTTCGGGTGTCGGTGGGCGAAATTCAGGCACTTGTCAGCGATTGACAAAAGTCAAAAAGATCTGAGCACGGGTTCTCACTGCGAGATCACAGTTATACGCTCATGGGGCAAGTAATCGAGAAACGAGAAATAAATGCCAATCGGTACCGTGAAGTTCTTCAACGATGAGAAGGGCTACGGCTTCATCTCCCGCGAGGATGGCGACGACATCTTCGTCCACTTCTCCAACATCCAGGGAACCGGTCGGCGCACGCTCGTCTCGGGTCCGACCGCTGTAGTCGACCTCACTCCGCAACACCACGCGAGTGGCTCCGTCATGCCCGTGCGGGGCGATGCCACACCGCGCGTGAAGGCGTTGCCGACAATTCGAACGAGTCACCGTTGGGCGAACACTTCGCGTCGCAGTCGACAATCACCGTGTGGTCATCGAATTCTTGCGCTTGCTCCGCAATCGCCATGGGCGGCCACATCAGTGTCACCGTTCCGGATCGTTCGACATTCGTCGACGTCTGAGAACCCACGCGCACGGTGAAGGCCGCGATCGACGCTGACCACGTGGGCACGACCGCCCTCAGGTGAGGTCGTGCGTCGTCGGTTGCCGTGACGACGTACGCGTACGGCCTGCGTGCGACGACCCGCGCAACATCGGATGGCTCGATCCTCACGCTCACGTCGCGAAACTATCAGCGCACCGAATCGATGAATACAATCGACACGTGACATCTTCGCGTGAATCGATCATTCTCGAGCGTCGCTTTGTGAACGCTCTTGCGGCCCTCAGCGATGAATCGCTCACCTCGGCGGCTCTCGCTCTCGAAGAGGAACTGCGCGATGTGCTCGCGCAGGTCGCGGGTCTCGGCGCGGCCGCGTACGACGACGAGTCGACCCTTGCTGCCCGCATTCGCGAAGGAGCCCAACGCCGGCGGTGCGCCGGCGACGTGTGCGTCGTTTTGTGCGAGCCGTGCACCCGACACTGCATCGACGTTCTGGGATCCGCATCCGATGATCCGACGCTCGACGACCTTCAGGCGATCCTTCCCGACGTGACCGAGAAGTTCGGCCTCGACATGGTGAAGCTCATGGCAATCCAATACTCACTGTCGCTTCAGGGCTTCAAAAAGCTCATCGCAACCGACGAGCGATTCACGCTTCCCGTGTCTCAAAGTCCGGCCGCCCAGCTTCGCGTCGTCGACGAGGCGGCCCAAGCTGCAAAGCGCGAGGCACGCAAGGCACGCCGTGCCGCGGAAAAAGCGAAGAAGAAGTAGACGGCTATTGCCTCAGTTACGCCCGAGCGCACGTTCGGGGGTGAGAACGATCGCGATCCGATGCGTGCCCGGTGGGTCGAACGCCGAGCCGTCGGCGTGACCGTGCTTTCGAACGATCGCATCACGCAGGGCGTAGTCGGGGTCGTCCACCACCGTCAGCACTCCCCTCAGTTCGACGTAGTTCGACTCGTTCGTCGGGTCGACGACGCTGAATGACCCGAACCCGGCCCGCAGCGCATTGACGTGCTTTTGGCGGCCGGCTCGGGTGCTCACGACCAGCGTGCCGTTCTGCCACAAGAACCACACCGGGGTCGCATTCGGCGCTCCCCGCCCATCGACGATGCACAGGGTCCCCGTGACAGCCTCGGTCAAGATCCGTTCGGCGTTGGTCGACAACCGGAACTGTTTCGGCAGTTTTGCGTTTTCGTTCACCTTCAGCCCTTCCCGCGCGAGCCATTTCGACGCCCTCGAATGTGTCACTACTATGACGTACGTGAGGCTGAACAAATCGTAAAGCCTCCGTTTCGGCGCTCAAAGGGGAAGGAATTCGCGAGATGGCGAACGTTGTACGGGCAGCTCTGTTGCAGACCGACTGGCCCGGTTCGAAAGAGGCCATGATCGACAAGCACGAGGCTGCTGCCCATGAGGCAAAGAAGCAGGGAGCCCAGGTGATGTGCTTCCAAGAGCTCTTCTACGGGCCGTACTTCTGCCAGGTGCAGGACGCCGAGTACTACTCGTACACCGAGTACATCCCCGACGGCCCCACCACGCAGCGCTTCCAAAGCGTCGCCAAGGAACTCGGCATGGTGCTGGTACTCCCCATGTACGAGGTGGTACAGCCCGGCGTGTACTACAACACAGCCGCAGTGATCGACGCCGATGGTACGTATCTCGGCAAGTACCGCAAGCAGCACATTCCGCAGGTGAAGGGCTTCTGGGAGAAGTTCTATTTCAAGCCCGGCACCGGCGGCTACCCCGTTTTCCAGACTGCAGTCGGCAAGGTCGGTGTGTACATCTGTTACGACCGGCACTTCCCCGAGGGCTGGCGTGCGCTCGGCGTGAACGGCGCCGAAATCGTCTTCAACCCGTCCGCCACGCACCGCGGCCTCTCCGAGTATCTCTGGCGCATCGAACAGCCGGCATCAGCTGTCGCCAACATGTACTACGTCGGCGCAATCAACCGCGTCGGCATTGAGCCGCTGGGCGAGAACGATTTCTACGGCCAGTCCTACTTCGTCGATCCCGAGGGCAAGTTCGTCGGGGAAGTCGGCGACCCGTACAAGCCCGAACTGATCGTGCGCGACCTCGACATGGACAAGATCAAACAGGTCCGCGACCGCTGGGCGTTCTACCGAGACCGTCGTCCCGACGCTTACAACGACCTGATCGAAAGCCGCCTCGGCGGCTGACCACAAGGGGGAAACATGGCACGCACACTCATCGTCAACGGAACGATCATCAGCCCGACGGGCCTCAGCGCCGGGGATGTCCTCGTCGAGGGCGAAACCATCGCGGCAATCTTCCAACCCGGCCAAGTTGCCGCGCTCGGCGTCACGGCCGATCGCACCATCGACGCCAAGGGCAAGTACATCATCCCTGGCGGCATCGATGTCCACACCCACATGGAATTGCCCTTCGGCGGCACGGAAGCTTCCGACACGTTCGAGACCGGCAGCAATGCTGCGGCGTGGGGCGGCATCACCACCATCGTCGACATGGCGCTGCAGCGCTACGGCGAAAACGTGCAGGACGGTCTTGCGACGTGGCACCGCAAGGCCGAGGGCAACTGTTCCATCGACTACGCATTCCACCAGATCATCGGAGGGATCGACGAGCAATCGCTGAAGGACATGACCTATCTCGTTGAACACGAAGGCGTCACGTCATTCAAGTTGTTCATGGCGTACCCGGGTGTCTTCTACAGCGACGACGGTCAGATCCTGCGCGCGATGCAAACCGCAAGCGAGAACGGCGCCGTCATCATGATGCACGCCGAAAACGGCATCGCCATCGACGTGTTGGTGGCCCAACACCTCGCACGCCGCGAGACCGATCCCAAGTACCACTCGATCAGCCGACCGAGCCTTCTCGAAGGCGAGGCCACCCACCGCGCAATTGTCCTGTCGAAGGTTGCGGGCAACGTTCCGCTGTACATCGTGCACATGTCAGCGGCCGAGGCGCTCGACGAAGTGGCACAGGCCCAGAACGAGGGACTCAACGTCTTTGCCGAAACCTGCCCGCAATACCTCTACATGACGCTCGAAGATCATCTTGCCCAGCCCGGCTTCGAGGGCGCGAAGTACGTCTGCAGCCCGCCCATCCGCTCGAAGCACGATCACAGACATCACCACAAGGACCTGTGGAAGGGCCTGCGGATGAACGAGCTCGCCATCGTGTCCACGGATCACTGCCCCTTCTGCATGAAGGATCAGAAGGAGCTCGGCATGGGCGACTTCTCGAAGATTCCAAATGGCATCGCCGGAGTCGAGCACCGCATGGAGCTCATCTACCAGGGCGTCGTTCTCGGCGAGATCAGCCTCGAGCGCTGGGTCGAAACCTGCTGCACCACACCCGCGCGCATGTTCGGCATGTATCCGAAAAAAGGCATCATCGCGCCCGGCTCCGATGCCGACATCGTCATTTGGGACCCGAACTCGAAAACCAAGATCGGTATCAATGACAAGCACCACATGAACACCGACCACAGCGCGTGGGAGGGAACGGTCATCGACGGCAAGGTCGACACCGTCATGTCTCGCGGCATGATCGTGATGGAAAACGACAAGTTCACCGGCCGCAAGGGTCACGGCAAGTACGTCCGCCGCGGTCTCAGCCAATACCTGCACTGAGAGAAAAGAGAAAAAGATGAAGCGCGTTTCCCACTGGATCGACGGCAAGGTCGTTACCGGAGCATCGGGTCGTTCGGGCAAGGTCTTCAATCCTGCGACGGGTGAAGTGCAGGCCGAAGTCGATTTCGCCGATGTATCGGAGATCGACCGTGCAGTTGCCACCGCGAAGGCTGCCCTGCCGGCATGGCGGGCGACCAACCTGTCGCGTCGCGCCGAGATCATGTTCAATCTGCGCGAACTGATCGACGCCAACCGCAAGGAAATCGCCTCCTTGTTGTCGCTCGAGCACGGCAAGGTCATCTCCGACGCCTTGGGCGAAGTGGCCCGTGGGCTCGAGAACATCGAATTCGCCTGCGGCGTTCCCCACCTGCTGAAGGGTTCATACAGCGAACAGGCCTCGTCGGGTGTCGATGTCTACAACATCCGCCAGCCCCTCGGTGTCGTCGCCGGCATCACGCCCTTCAACTTCCCGGCGATGGTGCCGATGTGGATGTTCTCGACCGCCCTCGCCTGCGGCAACACTTTCGTCCTGAAGCCCAGCGAAAAAGATCCGTCGGTGACCATGTTCGTCGCCGAACTACTGAAGCAGGCGGGCCTCCCCGACGGCGTCTACAACATCGTTCACGGCGACAAGGTTGCAGTCGATCGACTGCTCGAACACCCCGACATCGCCGCGGTGTCGTTCGTCGGTTCCACACCGATTGCGAAGTACATCTACGAAACCGGGACACGCAACGGCAAGCGCGTGCAGGCCCTCGGTGGCGCCAAGAACCACATGTTGGTGCTTCCCGACGCCGACCTCGACATGGCGGCCGACGCCGCGGTGAGCGCGGCATACGGATCGGCAGGTGAGCGCTGCATGGCGATCTCGGTTCTTCTCGCCCACGAGACCGTCGCCGACTCCCTTGTCAGCAAGATTCAGGAGCGCATCCCGAACATCAAGGTGGGTCCCGGCGACGAGCCCGGCAACGAGATGGGTCCGCTCATCACCGGTGAGCACCGCGACAAAGTTGCCGGTTACGTTGCGGGCGCGGCCACCCAGGGTGCGAAGGTAGTGGTCGACGGTCGCGAGGGCGCACCAAAGGACGGTTTCTTCCTGAAGCCGAGCCTCATCGACAACGCGAAGCCCGGCATGGCCTGCTACGACGACGAAATCTTCGGTCCGGTACTCACCGTCGTGCGTGTTTCCAGCTATGACGAGGGAGTCAACCTCATCAACTCGAACCAGTACGGAAACGGCACCGCGATCTTCACTCGCGATGGCGGTGTGGCACGCCAGTTCCAGTTCGACATCAATGTCGGGATGGTCGGCATCAACGTCCCGATTCCGGTGCCGGTGTCGTACTACTCGTTCGGTGGCTGGAAGGCATCGCTCTTCGGCGACCAGCACATGTACGGTCCCGAGGGAATCAACTTCTTCACGCGCAGCAAGGTGGTCACGTCACGCTGGCCCGATCCGCGGACGTCAAAGGTCGACCTCGGCTTCCCGCAAAACCGCTAGTCGAAAATCGAAAGGGGGCATCTCATGGATCTCGGAGTCGTGCTTCAAACGACGCCGCCGGCGGCGCGCGTCATCGAACTCGCCAAGCGAGCCGAGGCTTTCGGCTTCACCCACGTGTGGACCTTCGACAGTCACATTCTGTGGGAAGAGCCCTACCCCATCTATTCGAAAATCCTCGACTCGACGAACAACGTGATCGTTGGTCCGATGGTCACGAACCCGGCGACGCGTGACTGGACCGTCACGGCCAGCCTCTTTGCGACATTGAACGAGATGTACGGCAACCGCACGATCATCGGCATCGGGCGCGGCGACTCGGCGGTACGCGTCACGAACGGCAAGCCCACGACGCTTGCGACCCTGCGCGACAGCATCCACGTCATCCGTGAGCTCGCCAACGGTCGCGGTGTGCAGTACAACGGTTCGGAAATTCGGTTTCCGTGGGCAGGCAAGAGCCGCGCCGAAGTCTGGGTTGCCGCCTACGGCCCGAAGGCCCTGCAGTTGACGGGTGAGGTGGGTGACGGGTTCATCCTGCAGCTCGCCGACCCCAGCATCACGGCCTGGACGATCAAGGCGGTCCGCGATGCTGCTGCGGCAGCGGGCCGCGACCCGAAGTCGGTGAAGATCTGCGTCGCGGCGCCCGCCTACGTGGGCACCGACATGGCGCACATGCGCGACCAGTGCCGCTGGTTCGGCGGCATGGTGGGCAACCACGTCGCCGACATCGTCGCGCGCTACGGCGAAAACTCCGAGGTTCCAAAGGCCCTCACCGACTACATCAAGGGTCGCGAGGGATACGACTACAACGAGCACGGCCGAGCGGGAAACAGTCACACCACGTTCGTGCCCGATGAGATCGTCGACCGCTTCTGCATCCTCGGAACCCCCGAGCAACACGTTGCGCGACTGCGTGAGCTCGAGGCGCTCGGCGTTGACCAGTTCTCCATCTATCTGCAACACGACGGCAAGGACTCAACCCTCGAGGCGTACGGCGAGCGCATCATGCCGATGCTCGCGGAATCGGTGAAAGCCAAGCAATGAGCCCCCTCGCGCAACGCATCGTCCGTCGGTCATCGATGTTCGTCGTTGCGTTGCTCTTCGTCGCCGCCCTGTGGGAGCTGTACAAGGTCGTCGGCCCCGAGGACGGTGGCGCACTCCTCGGCATCAACATCCTTCCGCGGTCGAACGACCGCGCGATGCCCCACATCTGGGACATGTTGTCGCGGTACAACCGCCCCGAACTGCGTTCATCCGAACGCAAAATCTGGCGAGTCGTCCTTGCCGGTGCATGGTTCTCGTTTCGCCTCTCGCTGGTCGGATTCGCAATCGGCACCACCGTTGGTGTGCTTCTCGCGACTTTGATGGCTCGTTTCAAGGTCGTCGAGCGTGGTCTTCTCCCCTACCTCGTCGTTTCCCAAACGGTGCCCCTCATCGCGCTCGCACCGCTCGTCGTCTCTTGGGGCGGCAAGCTCGAGGTGTTCGGCTACGAATGGCCACGATGGCTGTCGGCATCGGTCCTCGGTGCGTTTCTGGCCTTCTTTCCCGTCGCGGTTGGCACCCTGCGCGGCCTCTCGTCGGCCAATCACGCATCGCTCGAATTGATGGACTCGTATGCGGCATCGTGGACCCAGACTCTCTTCCGACTCCGCTTTCCCTCTGCGATTCCCTTCATGGTCCCGGCTTTCAAGCTCGCAGCGTCAGCGTCGGTCATCGGCGTCGTAGTTGCCGAAATCTCGACGGGACTGAAAGGTGGCATCGGTCGACTCATCATTGAGTACGCGCGCGAGGCAACGGGCGACCCCGCCAAGGTCTTCACAGCGGTCTTCGGTGCCGCACTCCTGGGTCTCGCCATGGCCGGTCTGGTCGCCGCTTTCGACCTTTATGTCATGCGCAACCGCCCCAAAGAGGCGACGTAACGGTCGGGAAGAACGGAACGAACGATGTCAACAGTCAACGTCAGCAATCTGAACAAGATCTTCAACAAGGGCCAGACCAACCAGGTCGACGCCCTTGTCGACGTGTCGCTTTCCGTCGAACAGGGAGAGTTCGTCTCGCTCATCGGTCCGTCGGGCTGCGGCAAGTCGACGCTCCTCAGGCTGATAGCAAATCTTCTTGAACCAACGTCGGGTGATGTCGTTGTGGCAGGAAAGTCGGCCAAGCAGGCACGCCTCGACCAGGACTACGGCATGGCCTTCCAGCAAGCCGGGCTCTTCGACTGGCGTACGGTCTCCAAGAACATCGAACTGCCCCTCGAGCTGAAGGGCTGGGACAAGACGAAGCGCGAGGCACGGGCGAAGGAAATGCTCGATCTCGTCAAGCTTCCCGAGTTTTCCGGCCACTTCCCGTGGCAGTTGTCGGGAGGCATGCAACAGCGCGTCGCCATCGCGCGCGCACTCGCCGCGCATCCGCCGTTGCTCCTCATGGACGAGCCGTTTGGCGCGCTCGATGAAATGACGCGCGAACACATGCAGGCAGAACTGCTCAGCATCTGCGCAAAGACCGGTACGACGGTTGTCTTCGTCACACACTCGATCCCCGAGGCCGTCTACCTCTCGAACCGAGTGGTCGTCATGTCGCCACGTCCGGGTCGCATCACCAAGATCGTCGACGTGAAGCTCGACGGCCAGCGAAACGAATCCACCCGCGAGCGTCCCGAGTTCTTCGCCGCCATCACCTCCGTGCGCGAAGCGCTCCGTGCGGGCGGCGGTCACGCCCACGCCGGAGCGGGAGTCGAGGACCGCTGATGATTGCCCGCCTTCGCGCCGTGCTGCCGCCGATCGTGTTCGGCGTCGCCTTCGTCGCTTGGTGGGAGGCCGCCGTCAAGATCTTCGACCTGAAGCCCTACTTCCTCTCCGCCCCCTCGAAGATCTGGGACCAGTTCGCCAACAACAAGAGCCTCATCTGGGAGGCCACGCGCGTGTCGGGAACCAACGCCCTCGTCGGTCTCATCGCCGGAACCATCCTCGGCATCGCAATGAGTTTTCTCCTCAGCCGATACAAGATCCTCGGCGACATTGTCACACCCCTTGCCATCGCGTTGAATGCAATCCCGATCTTCGTTCTCGTCGCCGTCCTCAACAACATGTACAGCATCACGAGCGAGATCCCGCGCCGACTGATGGTCACGCTCGTCGTCTACTTCATCGTTCTCGTCAACGTGGCAAAAGGCCTCACGCAGGTCAGCCCGACGCAACTGGAACTCATGCGTTCCTACGCCGCCCCGGAGTCCGCGATCCTCCGCAAGGTGCGGGTCCCCAACGCCATTCCCTACCTGTTCACCGCCCTCAAGATCTCTGCACCCGCGGCGGTCATCACCGCTTTCGTCTCCGAATACTTCGGCGGCGCACAGAACGGACTCGGCAGTCGGATCACGAGCAACATCGCAAATTCGAAGAACGCCGCCGCCTGGGCCTACGTCCTTGGCGCGTGCCTCCTGGGCCTTGCGTTCTATTTGGTCTCCATCATCGTGGAGAGCGCCGCTACACCCGGCGGCGCGAAGCGCACTTCGGGACGTTCACAATGAACGCCCCGACCATCACAACCAACAAACAAAGACAGCGGGACACCCCCGCGGGGAGGAATACAACACACATGAAGAACCGTCTAGTGAAGAGGCTCGCGGTCGGTGCCGTTGCCCTGTCGCTCGTTGCCGCGGCATGCGGTGACGACAACGATTCGGGCGAATCCACCGCCGACACCACGGCCGCAACCGAGGAGACGACGGCGACCGGTGACACCACCGCCACCGCCGACACCACGGCTGCTGCTGCCGCGGAGTGCACCGAGCCGACCAAAGTGAAGCTGCAACTGCAGTGGTTCATCCAAGCCCAGTTCGCCGGCTACTTCGCCGCACAGGACCAGGGCTACTACGCAGACCAGTGCCTCGACGTCGAGATCGTCGAAGGCGGCGTCGACATCGTTCCCCAGCAGCAGCTGGCCGACGGTGCCGTCGACTTCGCCCTCTCGTGGGTTCCGAAGGCACTCGCCAGCCGCGAGGCCGGTGCGAACATTGTGAACATCGCTCAGGTGTTCCAGCGCTCGGGCACGTTGCAGGTGTCGTTCAAGGACAAGGCCATCACTTCGGCCGCGGACTTCAAGGGCAAGAAGATCGGTAACTGGGGCTTCGGCAACGAGTTCGAAATCTTCGCCGCCCTCACGAAGGCCGGTCTCGACCCCGCAAAGGACGTCGAGCTCGTCCAGCAGCAATTCGACATGGCCGCGCTTCTCGCCGGTGACATCGATGCTGCCGAAGCAATGACCTACAACGAGTACGCACAGGTTCTCGAGGCGAAGAACCCCGAAACCGGCGAGCTCTACAAGCCCGAAGACCTGAACGTCGTTTCGTACGAGGCCGAGGGCGTGGGCATGTTGCAGGATGCCATCTGGGCGAGCGGTGAGAAGCTTGCGAGCGACGAGGCCTACAAGGCCACCGCCGTCAAGTTCGTTGCCGCCTCACTGAAGGGTTGGGCCTACTGCCGCGACAACGCCGAGTCGTGCCGCGACATCGTCGTTGCCAAGGGTTCGAAGTTGGGCAACAGCCACCAGCTGTGGCAGATGAACGAAGTCAACAAACTCATCTGGCCGGCGTCCGGTGGCGTGGGTGCAATCGACGCAGCAGCGTGGGACCGCACCGCAGCACTTGCTCAGGAGACGAAGAACCTCGAGGGCAAGACCGTCCTCACCAAGGCTCCTGACGCAGAGGCATACACCAACGACATCGTCACCGAGGGGCGACGTTGAGCGCCTCGTCGATGATGGCGAGACCGTCGCGCATCTCTTGGTCGGTGATGACCAGCGGCGGGACGACGTGCATGCGGTTGAAGTGCGTAAAAGGCCACAGATTCTGGGCCTTGCAGGCGGTGATGAGGTCGACCATGGGCTTGTTGTCGGCGCCGGCGGCGTTGAACGGCACCAGCGGTTCACGGGTGACGCGGTCGCGCACCAACTCGATGGCCCAGAACACGCCGAGACCACGCACATCACCAACCGACGGGTGCTTGTCCTTCAGTTTCTGCAGCTCTGGACCGACGATGTCGTTACCGAGGTGCCGAGCGTGCTCGACGATCTTTTCTTCCTTGAAGATATTGATAGACGCAACGGCAGATGCGCAGGCCAGTGGGTGGCCACTGTAGGTGAGCCCGCCCGGGAACTGGCGCTCGCGGAAAGTTGCCGCAATTTTGTCGGAGATGATGACTCCACCGAGGGGCACGTAGCCGGAGTTGACGCCCTTGGCGAAACAGATGAGGTCGGGGACGACGTTCCAACGGTCGACTGCGAACCATTCGCCGCACCGACCGAAGCCGGCCATGACCTCGTCGCAAATCAGCACGATGCCATTGCGGTCACAGATCGCGCGGACGCCGGCGAGGTAACCCGGGGGCGGCACGAGAATGCCGTTCGTACCGACCACGCTCTCGATCATGATCGCCGCGATGTTGTTCGCGCCCTCGACCATGATGACGTCTTCGAGGTGTTGAAGCGCGCGCTGCGACTCCTCGGCCTCGTTCTGCGAATGAAACTGCGAGCGATATGGATACGGGCCCCAGAACTTCACAACACCCGTCGATGCGGGCTCGCTTGGCCAGCGGCGGGGGTCGCCGGTTGCCTGGATCGCACCCGCGGTCGCGCCGTGGTAACTGCGGTAGGTCGTGAGGATCTTGTGGCGACCGGTGTGCAGGCGCGCCATGCGCATCGCGTTTTCGGTGGCCTCGGCACCGCCGTTGGTGAAGAAGACCATGTTCAGGTCGCCGGGAGCGACCTCGGCGATCAAACGCGCAGCTTCGCTGCGTGCGTCGTTCGCGTGAATCGGGGCGATGGTACACAGGCGATCGGCTTGTTCCTTGATGGCCGCCACCAACTTGGGATGCTGGTGGCCAATGTTGACGTTGACCAACTGGCTGGAAAAGTCGAGATAACGACGCCCCGCGTCGTCCCAGAACCACGCGCCCTGGCCACCCGCGACGACGATGGGGTTGATGAGCCCCTGTGCCGACCACGAGTGGAAGACGTGCTTGCGATCGTTGGTGAAGGCGTCGGACGGGCGTGTCTCGAGACTGGTCATGCGACCAGCCTAGTGACCGCCGAGATACGCGGCTCGAACGGCCGGGTCGTCGAGCAGTTCGATCCCCTTGCCGGTCTTCACCACGTTCCCCGTTTCGAGCACATAGGCACGATGTGCCCGGCGCAGCGCCTGCGCGGCGTTTTGTTCGACCAGAAGGACCGTTGTCCCCTGCTGGTTGATCTCGGTGATGATCGAAAAGATTTGGGCGATCAACTTCGGTGCAAGCCCCATCGATGGCTCGTCGAGCAGCAAGAGACGCGGACGGCTCATCAGTGCACGTCCGATTGCGAGCATCTGCTGTTCGCCACCCGAGAGTGTTCCACCCATCTGCGAGATGCGCTCGCGCAAACGCGGGAACAGGTGCATCACCCGTTCCATGTCTTCGTTCTTCGCGGCCGACTTGTGGTCGGCGCGCGTGTAAGTGCCCATGTCGAGATTTTCCCTGACGCTCATTCCGGGGAAAATTCCGCGACCCTCGGGAGACTGACAGATGCCCAGCTTCACTCGCTGGTGCGACGGCATGTTGGTGATGTCCTGGCCTTCGAATTTGATCGACCCACCGATGACCGTGCGCAGACCCGACACGGTGCGCATGGTCGTGGTCTTGCCGGCACCGTTGGCACCGACAAGGGTCACGATTTCGCCCTCGTTGACGGTGAATGAAACACCCTTCAACGCCTCGATCTTGCCGTAGGCGACTCGGAGATCGGTTACCTCAAGCAGCATCGTCGGGCACTCCCAGGTAGGCGGCAATCACGTCGGGGTTGTTCTGCACGTCGGCCGGTGACCCGGTGGCAATGACCTTTCCGAAATCGAGGACCACGATGCGGTCGGTCACGCCCATGACGAGGCTCATGTCGTGTTCGATCAGCAGCACGGTGTAACCCTGCGCCCTGATTTTGCGAATCAGATCCATCAGCTCCTGCTTTTCGGCAGGCGTGAAACCAGCGGCCGGCTCGTCGAGACAGAGAAGTTTCGGACCCGTTGCGAGGGCGCGCGCGATCTCGAGACGGCGTTGGTAGCCATAGGGCAGGTTGCGAGCGGCGTCGGCCGCCCGGTCGGCGATGCCCATGAACGTGAGCAACTCCATCGCCCTGTCGCGACCTTCACGCTCTTCGCGGTGGTGACGACGCGACCCGAGGAGGGCGCCACCGACGCTTGTCTTGTGGTTCGCGTCGGCGCCGACCATCACGTTCTCGACGGCAGTCATGTCGGGAAAGAGGCGGATGTTCTGGAACGTACGGGCAATACCGCGCTTCGTGATTTGGAACCGCTTCAGACCGGCGAGCGGTTGGTTGTCGAAAGTGACCGAACCACTGGTTGCGGCATAGACCCCGGTGATGACGTTGAAGCAAGTTGTCTTACCGGCTCCGTTCGGGCCAATGAGTCCAAGGATTTCACCACGCTCGATGGCGAAGTTCACGTCACTGAGGGCCGTGACACCGCCGAACTGCATCGTCACGTTGTTGACGGAAAGGATGGCATCAGCCACGGGCCACCTCCCCACCCTCTGATTCCCGTTGTTTCCAGTTGGCCAACCAGCGCTCCTTGCGGATCTTGCGCGGAATCAGACCTTGGGGCCGGAAGACCATCACGAGTACGAGCGCGACACCGAACACGAACACGCGCTTGTCGGCAAAACCGCGAAAACGTTCGGGCATCCAGCCCACAACTGCGCCGCCAATGACGGCTCCCCACATGTTGCCCGTTCCTCCAAGAACGACGGCCGCAATGAAAAGGATCGACAACTGCAGCGGGAAGTTGCTGGGGTTGATGAATCGCACCTTTCCGGCGTACAGAGTGCCGGCGAGACCGCCGATGGCTGCACCGATGGCAAAAGCCCACAGTTTGAACTTGAAGGTGGGCACACCCATCAACTCGGCAGCATCTTCGTCTTCACGCACCGCATTCCAGGCACGACCAACCCGACTGTTTTCAAGGCGACGAAGGAAGAAGACCGTGATGATGATGACCGTCAGGCCCAGGAAGAAATAGGGCTTGGCATCGAGCACACCGAACTTCAACGGCCCGATGTTCGGTGGTTTGGCGATCTTGCTGATGCCGCGACTTCCACCAAGCCAGTCAGCATTGTTTGCCGAGATTCTGATGATCTCGCCGAAACCAAGCGTCACGATCGCCAAGTAGTCGCCGCGCAGACGCAGTGTGGGAGTTCCAAGAATGACGCCCGCGATCATCGAGACGATTACGGCGATCGGCACGCAGACCAGCCACGGAAGATTTGCATGTTGGCTGGAGAGAATGCCGACGACGTACGCCCCAATTGCGTAAAAGCCGACATAGCCGAGGTCGAGAAGTCCGGCCAGACCGACCACAACGTTCAGTCCGAGTGCGACAAGAACGTAGATCACCACCTTGTCGGTAATGACGCCCTCGAAGCTGGTGCCGGGCGTATCGACGAGCCATCCGAGAACGGGAACTTCGGGCCACCACGGCATCAGATACAGCGAGAAGATGAAGAGCGCAATGAGTGACCACCGAGAGACACGCGGCAAGTCACCAATGCGCTCGCCGAGACCCGACACCGCGTGCGCCGACTTGGTGAGACCCTTGAAAGTGTCCGACAGGCTCATACGCGTGCCTTTGCCAGCGACTCACCGAGAATTCCGGTGGGCCGGAACATGAGCACAACGAGAAGAAGAACGAAAGCGATCACGTCCTTCCACTGACCACCGAAAATGGCGGCACCGTAGTTCTCACCCAGCCCAAGAACGAGACCGCCGAGAAGCGCACCCCGCAGGTTGCCAATACCGCCCAGCACCGCGGCGGTAAACGACTTCACGCCCAGGAGAAAGCCGATGTTGAAGCGCGTTTGGTCGTACACGAGGGTGAACATCATCGCCGCGGCTCCTGCCATGACCCCACCAAGGAGGAACGTGATGAGGATGACGAAGTCGACGTTCACACCGAGAATTTTTGCCGTCTCGACATCTTGCGCAACGGCGCGCACACCGCGACCGAGACGTGTGCGATTGACGAAAAGAACGAGCGCGGTCATCATGAGCAATGCTCCGACAATGACAAGGACGTAGTCGATGCGGACCTCGGTGCCGAGGAACTCGAAGAGAACCTTCTTCTCGAGCACGCGTGGTGTTTGGTACTGCTCGCGGTCGCGTGGGCTCCAGATCGCAACCGCCTCGGCGATCGCCGTCGAGGCGCCAATGGCCGAGATGAGAAATGCAAGGCGCGGCGCCTGGCGACCACGTCGAAAAATCCGCAGGTAGAGCACGGCAAGCGGTGCGGTGCCGATGAGGCCGATGATGACGTTTGTGCGCGTGGTCTCGGTGAAGACGAGGCTCGCGGTGAAGGCGCTGGCAAAGGCGAGAACGACGGCGCCAACATGCTCGCCCGAGCCCCGCAAGGGGCGATACGCCACGCGTTCGAGAAGCACGGCCCCTGCGCCCGACACGACCATTCCGCCCACAATGCAGGCGAGAAGAATCGCAACGAGGGTGAAACCGGTGCGGTAGGGGTAGTTGCCCGCTTCGAGAAGAGGGATCCCGAGGAAGTTCGTGGCGGTGATCAGGGTGGCAAACGTGCCCACCATGAAGATTTCCGAGTGGGCGAAGTTGATGAGACGCAGCACGCCGTACACGAGCGTGTAGCCGAGCGCGACGAGTGCGTAGATCGCCCCGAGGGCGATTCCGGTGACGGTGAGGTCCCAGAAGGTTCGATAAATCGACCTTGTAGGAGTAGACGGCGTTGCCAGCGACTTCACCGGTCTCGTCCCACTTGATCTGCTTGGTCACGCCAGCGGCGTCGTAGCTCTTCAGGAACTCCAGGACCGCGGCACGGTCGGCTGCACCCGAAGCAATGGCTGCGAGGAACGCGTTGGCAGCGTCGTACGCCTCGGCGGCGTAGGTCTGCGGCGTTTCACCGGGGAACTGCTCACCGTAAGCGGCTGCGAAGTCGGCGTTCGAACCACCGTCTGCGCAGGTGCAGGTGATGATCGAACCCTCGGCTGCGGGGCCTGCGGCCTCGATGTAGCCAACGTCCTTCACGCCGTCACCGAACACGAGAGTCGACTCGACACCAGCGTCACGGAGCTGCTTGGCAAGCTTGCCAGCCTCTGCGTAGTAGCCACCGTAGAAGATCGCGGCCGGAGCAGCGTCCTTCATCTTCGACACAGCAGCCGAGAAGTCGGCAGCAGCCGGGTCGATCGAATCGGAGGCGACAACCTTGTCACCCAGACCCTCGCGGACGATGTCAGCGAGGCCCTTGCCGTACTCGGAAGCGTCATCGATGACGCCAACAGTCTCTGCTTGTCGTCACCGGCGAGCGCGCGGTGGAAGATCTTCCAACCGTTGTCGTTCAGTGCCTCGTTGGTGGCCGACGGGGTGATGATCGCAAGACCAGCTTCATCGAACGCCGGGTTCACGGCCTTCGACTCACCGGAGAATGCGGGGCCGACGATGCCAAGAATGGAAGCGTCTTCAATTGCCTGCGTCGCGAGTGCGGGTGCCTGGTCGGGCGAACCCTGCGAGTCAAAGTCCTTCAACGTGACCTGACAACCAGCGTTGGCAGCGTTGAACTGAGCAACCGCAAGCTCGGCACCCTTCTTGATGTTCTGACCAAGGTTTCCGGCATCGCCCGACAGCGCACCGAAGAACGCAATCGAGGTGCCCTCGGCGCAGGTTGCGCCGCCGGCAGCAGCCTCGCCGCCCTCTGCAGCAGCAGTGGTGTCGGCGGTGGCGGTTTCTGCCGCAGCAGTGGTGTCTTCGGTCGAGCCCGAGTCGTTGTCGTCGCCACACGCGGCGGCAACAAACGCAAGGCTCACCGCAAGTGCGGCAGCGCGCACAAGGCGGGTCTTCTTCATGTGTGTATCCCCTTAATCGGCCATCCTCGGGACAGCCGTCGTTGGTTGATGGTGACTCCAAGGTTACGGGACGTTACATAGGCGCGCAACAGGTGCTTGCACCCTGCAAGGAAAATTTCCCGTGCTCTGTTTCTGAATCAGCGTTTCTGCCGGAATCAGCGAAGTCCGATGACGACCGTGAGCGTTTGCGCGGGGAATGCGCCGGCCTTGGCAACCGAGACTCGCAATCGACAGGACGTGCCCTTCGATGGGGCGGTCAGGACCTTGCCGACGATGCGGCAACCTCCCGACAGAGCACGCCACGTCACCTTGCCCTTCGAGTTGGTCGTCGCAATCTTCGAGAGGAGGGCGCTCGCCTTTCTCGGCATCACATTGCCCAGTTGTCGCACTCCCCCGACAAGGACTTCGTTCGACGCAGCAACCTGCGACTTGTCTCCGAGCGTGGTTGCCGCGACCGTGAACGATGCCTTTGATGCATTCGTCAACTGTCCAATCGAACACTTGAGACCGGTCGTCACGCAAACAACCGCACCTTTTGCATCTTTCACTTCGTAACCCGTGAAGTAACCGGCCGGTGCAGCTCCGAGCACACGTGCCTCGCTCCACTCCAGATCGACTCGACGATTTGCAGGAGTCACCGCAACGAAGGCCGGTACGTACTCCCACGGCAGCACAGGGACGACGGTCGCCGATGTGAGCGACGTTGCGCTTCCTGCATCGTTCGTTGCAGTGACCGCAAACGTGTAAGCGGTGCCGGGCGACAGACCCGTGACGGTGCACACCAATTCCGCACCCACGGGCGAACACGTCTTTCCCTCGGGTGTCGAGGTAACGGTGTATTTCGTGATCGCCAGGCCGCCGTCATCGGCTGGCGCCGTCCAGGTGACGCGCACCTCGCTGTTGCCGGTGGCTCCCGCCGGAGTTCCCGGGGACGCGGGTGCGGCTCCCGGCGTCAGAGATTTCGCAGTCGATGTCGTCCCCGTACCTGTCGCATTGGTTGCGGTGACGGTCACCGAATACGAGGTGCCCGCCGCCAGTCCCGTCAATTTGCACGACAGAGTCGGCGCAACCGACGCACAGGTGACCCCAGGCCCCGCCGCAGGCGTTGCCGTTGCCGTGTACCCGGTGATCGCAGCCCCACCGTCGGATTCGGGTGCTTCCCACGACACGTTGATCTCGGTACGCGCACCCCGCGTCAGCACTACGTTCTTCGGAGCGGTGGGGGTGCTCGGCATGCAATCGAGGCCGCAGACGTACAACAAAAGGTTCGGCGACGCCGCACCAACGCCCGCGCGCGGCACGAGTGTCACGGCATCGCGCGTCGCGTTGGCGAGTATCCGCGCCGTCAACCCTCCCGGGGTTTCCGTCGGAAATTGCTGCAACAAGATTGCTGCTGCGCCTGCAACGAAGGGCGAGGCCATCGAAGTGCCACTGCGCTTCAGTGTCCCGTTGTCGGAGTAGTTGTTCGGAAAAACATCGGGATTCCGCTGGTCGACGTTGTCTGCAACGGGCCACGCAGACTTGATGTCGGTTCCCGGGGCAAAAATGTCGACGCAGGGACCATGGTTCGAATAGCGAGCCTCCTTGTCGAAGCCGTCGAAGGTGGGGGCATTGTCATCACCGGCGAGCCCACCCGTCGCGGCCACCGTGAGCACGCCTCTGATTCCAAGTTTGTCGGCCGTGCACGCGGGACTCTTTCGAGTGATGCGCGTGGAATCGGTGCCTGCCGATATGTAGCCCGCGGTAGTCGACAGATTTCCGTCGTTTCCGGCGGCCACAACGACGGGCATCACCGCCGCGAGGTTCTGGATGGCGGTGTTCAACGCCGCAGACTCCGACGAAAGACCCAAGCTAAGGTTGGCGACGGCGGGACGCGCGCGCGAACGGTTCGCGAGGATCCAGTCGATCCCTTGGGTGAATGCGGTGACCGACGTACCACGGTCGCAAATCGCCGCCGAACCCCCGGGGAAGATCTTGACGGGGATCACCGTTGCCCGCTTCGCCACGCCGTATTTCGTGCCGGCTGCGATGCCGGCGACATGCGTGCCGTGTCCGCAGTCGTCCTCGGGTGAGGGGAGGTTGTACACCTCGCCGGTTTCCGGATCGGTGACGTTCGGAACGAAGTAACCGGTTCCCACACGGCCCACGAACTCCGAGTGGGTGGCGCGCAACCCGGTATCGACCACGTAGACGTCGACCCCCGCACCGCCGGCGGTGTCGAGATAGTGGAACCGCTGGTCGAGCGTGCCGGTCTTCTGGTCGATGCGGTCGAGGCCCCAGTTGTCGTCACTACGGCTCGAGGAGATGGTCTGAACCGTTTCGGTGGTGATGAGCTCGTCGGGTTCGACCGACCGCACCCCCGGTCGCTGACGAATGTCAGCGAGCTGTTCGGGTGTCAGCACAGCCGACACCATGTCGACTGCTCTCGTCAACTCGGCAACAACTTCGACGTCCTGACTCTCGAAGTGGCTGGCGACGATGTCAACCGCCTTGTCACCGCTGACAACCACCAGGTAGACATCGCTCGACGCGGCCAACGCGTTCGGTGGTTCGACAACCCCCGCGCCGAAAAGCGCCCCGGCTACCACCACAACAGCGGAGAAGCGGCGTCGAAAAGACCTCACATCGCGATGATAGGGCGACTACTTCGCGCGCGACGCACGAACGGTGATCCGTTTGGCGGATATACCTTTCGACTTCAGCACGATGACGCGCTTTTTCGTTCGCAACACCGCTTTGCCGTTGACGAGAACGTCAACCGACCCTGCCGCATTGGAGATTCTCACCAACACGCGATCGGGTGTGGACTGCACGACACTCGCGGTTGGCTGAGCGCCTGCGTCGACTTCGCGCGACACAGATCGCACACCGATTGCCGGGGCGCCGCTCGAAACAACCAGCGGATTCGAGATCGGTGGTGCCGTCACCATCGAAGCGGAAGACACATCGGCCGCAAA
The DNA here is from genome assembly GCA_009919275.1 of Actinomycetota bacterium. Taxonomy (GTDB): domain Bacteria; phylum Actinomycetota; class Acidimicrobiia; order Acidimicrobiales; family Ilumatobacteraceae; genus F1-20-MAGs119. The sequence goes on along the minus strand of RGCG01000003.1, from coordinate 8,294 downwards.
CTCGGACTGCGACGCCACCGGAGCGGTTGTCACTGGTTGTGGCTCGGCGTTGCCGGGTGACGTCGTCACGGGCGCGTCGACGGATGGAGGAGCCGCGGGTGCCGGTGCCACCGTGTTGGTCGGAATAGTGGTGGTCGGGATATCGGTCGAAGGAGTGCCGGTGGCCGGCGGTTCGGGTGCGATTGTCGATGTTGTCGACGGGACCGCTGGTGCGGCTGGTTCGACTCGGCCGATGTACAAAAGGCCGTCGGGCGAACCGGGCCCGGGATCACTGACGACTCCACGCGTCGCCGACGCTGCAAGAACGCGAGCAACATCGTTGGGGGCCAGTGATGGCGTGGTCTCCAAGATCAGTGCGACCGCGCCCGCAACGTGCGGGGATGCCATTGAAGTACCGGACAAGGTTGCTTCGGCATCGTTCCGTGAAATACCCGCGGATAGCACACCGCTGCCGGGCGCAAAGATGTCGACGCAGGATCCGAAGTTCGAGTACGACGCTCGCGCATCGGTGCGGTCGGTTGCTCCGACGGTAATGGCAAGTGGTTCACTGGCAGGTGATGCCCCGCATGCATCTGCATTCGAGTTGCCAGCCGCCACCACCACGGTGATGCCATCGGCAACCGCGCGCGCCACGGCCTGGTTCAGCGCGATCGATGCCGAACCACCGAGACTCATGTTCGCAACCGCTGGCACACCTGCTTCATGGTGACCAACCATCCAATCGATTCCTGCCACGACACCCGCAAGCGAACCCGAGCCGTAGCAATCGAGCACCTTGATGGGAACGATCGAGGCATCTGGTGCCACGCCAAACGTTGCACCCGCGATCGTGCCGGCAACGTGCGTACCGTGACCGTTGCAGTCGGTTGCGTCGGTTGGGTTGGTCGCACCTTCGATGGTGTTACGACCCTGCCCAACGCGCGCTCCGAACTCGACATGACCTGCCAGTACGCCGGTGTCTATGACGTAAGCAGTCACCGCCCGTCCAGATGACGTCCGCGAAATCACGCCGTTCAGCGGCAACGACCGTTGGTCGATACGGTCGAGGCCCCATGCACGCGTCTCGATGGGACGGTTGGCCGCGGTGTTCGGCGTGAACGACACAGGCGGGTTCGACGCCGGTCCCTCACCCGCAGTGTTGCGCGCGGTCACGGTGACCGAATATTGGGTGCCATTGGCAAGTCCACCGATGAGACAGCGCAGGCCGACGGTCGTGCACGACGCACCACCGGGCATTGCTGTCGCCGTGTACGAGATCGTTCCACGTCCCGTCGTTGCTGGCGCCAGCCAGTTGACGTAACCCGAACCATCGAGTGCACTCACGGTGACGGATCGCGGTTCGCTCGGCTTGATGGTGTTGTCGATTGCCGTGAATGCCCATGACAACCTGACCAGCCCTCGCGCACCGCCCCACCCATCGACGGCGACGTTGTAGGTGGTTCCCGCGGTCACTTCTAAGACGACACGGCTCCACAATTGTCCGCTCGACAACGCAACGTCGTCGTTCGCCGCACGCACCGAAAGGTCACCGACGTTCCCGCCCGTGTAGACGCCCGTCGGCCGGCGCGGTCCATCGGTACCAGAGCGAGGCAGACCCACCCGATCCTCCGTGCGCCGGCTCGTCAGGCTCACGGGTAGCCAAAACGTTCGAGCCTACGACCAGACCCGTGGGGCCTGCGATCAACGTCGCACTCGAGAAATTGTCGTTGGCCGGCCGTGGCGCGACCGTTGTCGTTGGCGCTGTCGTTGTTGACGTGGTGGTCGGCGCTGTCGTCGTTGGCGCAGTTGTGGTGGTCGGCGCTGTCGTCGTTGGCGCAGACGTGGTGGTCGGCGCAGCAACGGTTGTCGTTGTCGGCGTGTCGGGGTTGCTGATGAAGAGAAGTCTGTTGGGCGATCCTGCCCCGATTGACGACAAAGCGTCGAGCGTCGAATCTGAAGAGATTCGATCGGCAACCTGGGCCGGCGTCAATGTCGGCTCGGCATCGAGCAAAAGTGCAGCGGCACCCGCAACGTGCGGCGCGGCCATCGAGGTCCCGCTGAGGGTGCGCATGGCGCTGTCACTCCCGTTCGAGGCGGACGTGATGCCGACGCCCGGCGCAAAAACGTCGACGCAGGTTCCCCAGTTCGAGAAACTCGCCCGCGAGTCGGCGGACCCGGTGGCTCCGACGGTGAGCGCGGACGCCTCGCTCGCCGGCGAGTAGTTGCACGCGTCGGTGTTCGCGTTGCCGGCCGCGACGACGAAGGTGACTCCGTCGGCAACACCGCGCGCAACTGCAGCATTCAAGAGGCGCGACTTCGCGCCTCCGAGGCTGAGGTTCGCAACTGCGGGCTGGCCGGCCGCGTGGTCGGCGATCACCCAGTCGATACCTGCGATGACGTCCGACAACCACCCACTGCCGGTGCAGCCGAGAACACGCACCGGGGCGACGGTCGCGGCCTTGGCAACACCCGCCGTGACGCCGGCGATTGTGCCCGCCACATGCGTGCCGTGTCCGTGGCAATCGTTCGTCCCATTCCCGTCGCGTACACCATCAAAGCCCGTGACCACACGTCCGCCAAACTGCGAATGGCTCGCGCGCACGCCGGTGTCGACGACATAAGCGCGAACACCCTCACCATCGGTCGGATACGTGTACGAACCATCGAGTGGCAGTGACCGCTGGTCGACGCGGTCGAGACCCCACGACACCGGAGCCAGTTGGGTGTCGTTCACTTGCACCACAGAGTCGGGTTCGATTGCTACGACGTTCGAGTCGGCCGACAGCCTGTCGTACGCCTCGGCGGTGAGATCAGCTGCAAAACCGATGATGGCTTGCTGATAGGACGTCACGTTGGTTGCACCAACGGCCGACGCGACAGCGAAAGCACTGGTGCCTGCGCGCAACTGCACGATGTAGCGACCGGCTGTCGCCGCAGTACTGTCGGGCGTGATGATGGCTCGCTGGCGAGGGGCTTCGAGGCTGGCGGCGGGTGTCCTGATCGCCGCCGTCGGTGCCGCCTGTTCCCCTTCCGGGGACGCCGCCACGACAACCACCGGCCAGACCGGGGCGCCCACGACCTCCCCACCAACCAGCACGACGCTGCCATCGGTCCTGCCCGGCTCGGGGACGATCCCGCTTGCCGAACTCGCGGATGTCCTGCGCGCCGACGACATTGTCGGCACCGCCGAGCGCGCGTTGCGAGCATGGAGCGACGTGCCCGCCGAATGCAGTCCATCGCGAGCAGAAGCACTGGCAACGCGTGATCAGTTCGTCCGCGTGGCGACGTACCTGGAACGGGCGCGTGGTGCCGTGCGCGACCTTCGAGACGCCGCCGCCTTCAAACGACTCATCGATCTTGAAGCGTCCTATCGAACCTATGCGGCGACGAGGACATTCGTCGTGTGTGGTGAATCGACGGGGATTGCCGCGAACTCGCCGGCCACATCGACGACCGTTGCCGAGGGAAGCGCAGCGGGCCTGACAGCGGGCGGCATCGCCGAAGTCAATCTCACCATCAACGGTGATCCGAAAGCCGATCAAGAGTTCACCGTGGCGGACCTCGGAGCGCCGTGCGATGGCATCGGCGCCAACACGACTTTCTTGGTGAGTGCGCAAGACTCGTCGGGGAGGTGGGTCATCGTCGATGTCATCGTCGACAAAACGGGACTCACAAGTGCGGAGGTGATCCCGACCCGCGCAGGACCCGGCGCAATCGAATACCTCGCATATTGCGGCACGCTCGACAAGCGCCACGGTGTCACCACATTCCGTGTTCGACCAACGGGAGACACGACAACCACGAGCCCAACCCCCACCACAATCACCAGTGACGCGCCGCTCGTGGTTATCGAGATTCCGACAACGTCCGGTTCTGTTCTCGTTGACCCACGCGCGACGGAGGTTGCCGTCGAGCCGAAGAGCGTGACGGCGTTCCTGGCCGCGAACGACGCGGTGGGTGGTGTGGTCATTGCGCGACTCAACCTCGGCGATTGGATTGCTCTCCGCGAGAACGAAGTGACATGGATACCCGCCGGACCCGGTGACGAAGGCCTTGAGACCCGAATCGTTGGCGCACGAAATGCGGTGGAACGAACGGTCGAAGTGGTTGAGCCAAGTACGACAACAACGACATCAACGACTGTCGCCGTTTCATCGTCCTCGAGCGCGGTGACGGTCGCGGAATCGACTCCGAACGACGAGGACGACACCACGCTGTGGGTGATCGTTGCTCTCGTCACCGTCGCGGCTCTGACGGTGCTGTTTTCGCGCCTGCGTTTGCGGCGCTGACGAGCCTCAGTCGTTCTGCTCGGCGATCTCGCGGCGCACTTCGTCCATGTCGAGGTCGCGAACCGCGCCGATCAGCTGCTCGAGCATGTGCTCGGGCAACGCGCCGGCCTGCCGGAACACCAGTACACCGTCGCGAAACGCCATGATCGTCGGGATCGACTGGATCTGCAGCGCGCCGGCTATTCCCTGCTCGGCCTCGGTGTCGACCTTGGCAAACGTGATGTCGGCGTGGTTTCCCGACACCTTTTCGTAGACCGGGGCGAACATCTTGCAGGGACCGCACCAATCAGCCCAGAAGTCGACGAGCGTGATCCCATCAGCCGTCACTGTCGATTCGAAATCTGCTTCGTTCAGGTTCACCGTCGTCATGAATCCGAGGGTAACAGTCGCTGGTGGAGAGCGTTCTTTGCCTTGCCACACTGTGCGCAATGAGCAGCATCGTCGTTTCCGAGCTTGCCTACGCACCTCCCGGCGCCGACCAGATCTTCTTCGACGTCAGCTTCGGGGTGGCGCCCGGCGAGCACGCGGCGATCGTGGGCGCCAATGGAGTCGGAAAGAGCACCATTCTCAAGATCCTGTCGGGCGTCTACGAGGCCGACGAAGGCGACTTCGCTGTCGGCGGCAGCATGCTCTCGATGACGCAGGACGTCGGCATGTCTCGACCCGACGATTCGCTGCGCGAAATGTTGATCGAAGTTGCCCCGGCGAATCTCCGCGCCGCCGGTCGCGCCCTCGTCGCTGCCGAACTGGCATTGGCCGACGGCACCGATGACGGAATGGGCTATGCGGAGGCGCTGGCCACGTGGGGCGACCTCGGCGGCTACGAACTCGAGGCGCAGTGGGCTGCCTCGGCACAGCGCAGCGTCAAGACACCGGTCGACGACTTCTCCCGACGAAAGGTCTCGGAGTTGTCGGGCGGAGAGCGCAAGCGTTTGGTGCTCGACTTGCTTCTCACGTCGGGCGCCGACGTGCTCTTGCTCGACGAACCCGACAACTACCTCGACATTCCCACGCGTGCGTGGCTCGAAGACCAAATCAGGGCGTGCAAGTCGACCATCCTCATGGTCAGCCACGACCGTGCGCTCCTCGAACGAGTGGCGACCAAGGTCATCGTCATCGAAGGTTCGGGGTGCTGGGTCCACGGCGGCTCGTATGCCACTTTCCCCGAAGCACGCGCCAAGCGCCAGGAACAACTCGGCGACGACCTGAAGCGCTGGGAGGTCGAAGAGCGTCGACTCTTCCATCACATGAAGATCATGAAGCAGCGCGCGGCGCAGAACTTCAAGAATGCGACCAAGGCCAACGCCGCAGAAACCCGCTGGGAGGCAGTGATTCGGCACGGCGAGTGGTGAAGCTCGAAGAAGTCACCGTCGATGATCTCTTCTTTCCGTTCTCCGACGAAGTCCACTTCGGCGAACGCGTCGGTCTCATCGGCCCCAACGGCACGGGCAAGACGCATCTCCTCAACGCCCTGAACGGCCACTCGTCGGGATTGGTCGGAACCATCACCTTCGGTCCTCGCACCTCGGTCGGCATGTTCACTCAGGTGAATGACCGGCCCGAGTTCGCGGGCAGAACCTGCATCGACATCGTGCGTGACAAGCTCATCGACGAAGAGCGCTCAATGCGCGCACTCGCGCGCTACGGGTTGCGCAACCAGGCGCGTCAAGAATTCCAAACGTTGTCCGGCGGCCAGAAGGCTCGGCTCGAAATTCTCACTCTCGAACTCGACGGCCACAACGTGTTGCTGCTCGACGAACCCACCGACAACCTCGACATCGAATCGTCCGAGGCTCTCGAGACTGCGCTCGACGGGTTCGAGGGCACGGTCATCGCCGTCAGCCACGACCGTACGTTTCTCGCGAAGTTCGATCGTTTCATCATGGTCACCGACGAAGGTGGCGTGTTCGGATTGCCCGACTTCGACGTCGCCATGAAAGGTCTCGCCGATCCGGAAAAACTACCCACCGTCAGGCTGGCAAAACCCCTGACGTCCTAGACGGACGGAGGCGGAAGACTGCCGGGCACATCGGCGAGGTGTTGGCGTTCGGCGCGCAACTGCTTGAGTAAGCGATCGGTGGTGCCGTTGCACAACGCAATGCCCCATTCGACGCGGAACTGCACTTCGTCGGCGACTTCGGTGCCGTAACCGAATCCGGAGTTCTTCTTGCGGCCGGTGACACCGAAGGTGGTGTACCCCATCTCGTTGTGTTCGCAGGCGATGACACGCGCAAAGGGCCACTCGACCGTGTTGTTGGCGCCGAGAAACACGGCGCGGACATTGGTGATGACGGTTTCGCCGTCTTCGACGTACGTGAGCGATTCTTTGCCGGGAATGCGCTTGCCTCGAACACCACCCGTGTTGAGTCGGATGCCACCAAAGAGAGGAAACGACACCCCGCCGTATCCGCCCTGATAGGTGGACGGAGCGCGTGTGGTTTCGAGGAGCGCGGATCCTTGGATTTTTGCGATGGCGAATTCACCCGCTTTCAACACCACACCGCCGTCGTCGCCTTCGAACAGCCCGTCGAGTTCGCCCCGTGCGGAGCGTTCGACCGCATCGATCATTGTGTCGACGGTGTCGAGGCGTGTTGTCCGATCGGCCTGTGCCGCACGCGCCACTGCAGCGGCTTGTTGGGCGGCTGCTTGTTCTTTTCGCTGGCGGCGACGCTCGAAAAACCCCACACAAAGATCGTAGGCACTGGGTGTCCTCATATCCTCGACGTCGTGATCGTGCTTGACGCGCAGGGAATAGCGGCCTCTCGGCCGAACCGACCGCTCTTTCGCGACCTCTCCATCACCGTCTCGACAGGCGACCGCATCGGCGTCGTGGGACTGAATGGCTGCGGGAAGAGCACCTTGCTGCGCATCCTCACCGGCGAACTCGCCGCCGATACGGGCGAGGTTCGTACGGGCCGCAACGCCCGGATCGGCGTCCTCTCGCAGCACCCGGTGCTTCCCGCGGGGACCGTGCGTGAAGCGGCAAGCGTCGGTGTTGACACATGGCGCGCAGAAGCTGCGCTCTTCAGGCTCGGCATGGGACACATGCTCGATGCGCGAACCGATCAACTCTCGGGTGGCCAAACCAAGCGCGTCGCCCTTGCATCGCTTCTCTGCCGCGAATGGGATGCTCTCATCCTCGACGAACCCACGAACCACCTCGATCTCGACGCCATCACGTATCTCGAAGAAACTCTCGCCGCATTCGGTGGCGGGCTTCTCCTCGTCACCCACGACCGTCACGTACTCGACCGCGTCACCACCAAAGTGCTCGAGATCGATCGGGGCAGCGCGTATCTCCACGAGCCGCGCGGGGCGAACGCCGGGTCGGGCTATGCCGCATACCTCGCTGCGCGCATCGAACGCGAAGAGAACGCCGCGACCGCCGAGCAAGTACGCCGAAACGCGGCTCGCCGCGAACTTGCATGGTTGCGCCGCGGGGCACCTGCTCGATCAACGAAGCCGAAGGCCCGCGTCGACGCGGCGAAATCCCTCATCGCCCAACGACCCGATGCACCGGCGCGACGCGGAGACCTCGGTCTCGACCTCGGATCGTCCCGCCTCGGCTCGAAAGGCATCGAGCTTCTCGACGTCACCTTTGCTTGGCCCGGCGCGACGCAACCCACCGTTGCGAACTGCAACCTCACTCTTGAACCGGGCGATCGCATCGGAATCGTCGGCCCGAACGGCGCCGGCAAGAGCACGCTTCTCGATCTTGTGGCTGATCGCATTCAACCAGCCACAGGAACCGTGACCCGCGGGTCGACCGTGAAGATTGGCTACTACGACCAGCTCGGTCGCGACCTCGATCCCAACCAGCGCGTGCGTGAGGCCGTCATCGGAGACAAGGGCGATCCTTCGGTAGAAGACCTCAATCTCATGCGCAGTTTCTGGTTCGACGGCGATTCTCAATTCGCGCCCATCGGAACCCTTTCGGGCGGTGAGCGTCGCCGCCTTCAACTTCTCCTCACTCTCGTCGAACAGCCCAACGTGCTGCTCCTCGACGAACCGACGAACGACCTCGAC
>RGCG01000200.1 GCA_009919275.1 Actinomycetota bacterium | reverse complement strand
TGTGTCTATGGGTCGATTTATACGGCACGCCATGACTTCGAGCACTGGATAGCAGCAGATGTCGTGGACTATCGACGTGTTCGCGAGGTCTTCAGAGTGACGGAGACAAACGAGGAAGCTTCCGTTGAGTACACAACGACGGACGGCCTGCATCAGAGAGAACTGTGCGAGCAAGTTTTCCTGGCTGCGGGCGCGGTGAATTCCACTCGCATTCTGATGAATTCCGCACCAGCGGAACTGGGCGAAGTCAGCATTCGGCGAACCGGCGGGGTGCTACAGATTTACGGTTCTCTCCGAGGAGAAGACATGGCGTGGCCGACTGTAAATACCCAAACCTCGCACTTCGTCGATTTGCTCGACGAATCAACTTCGCCGTTCTGGTCGCATGCACAAGTGGGTCTGCCAAATGAACTCATTCTCCGACGTCTAGGGGTTGATCCGGTATCTCCTCACTCTTTCCGGTCACGTTTCGTGCGCCGTGCAGCGGGCCATCTCATCTCAGTCGCACTAAATGCGCATAGCTCGCACGGACCGCAGTACGTCATTCGAATCGATCGCTCAGATCATGGTCTCGCACCGATCTGGACTCGGCAGACTTGGTCAGATTCAGCTCGGTTCACGGTAATGAAACTTGAGAAGCGTATGCGAGATCTGATGCGAAGTGCCGGGTATCTCGCTCTTCCGTTTCTACGGCAAGACTCTGCAGCCGCCCAGGGGTATCACTTCGGTGCATCCATACCGCATCTCGTCGCATTCGCCGAATAGCTGAGCGAAGCCAGGAGTCAAAGGCAATTCGCCTGAGTTGGTCAATCGAAAGTTCGCTGGCTAATCACTTTCGCAGGCACACCACCTACGATGGTGTTCGCTGCGACATCGTTGACGACCACCGAGCCTGCAGCCACGACGGCACCCTCACCAATGGTCACGCCATAGCGAATCGTGGAGTTTCCGCCAATGTAAGCCCCGCGCCTCACAACGATTGAGGCAGCTACATCAGCAAGATTCTCGCTTCGTGGGTTCTGTCCTGCACCAAAAAAAGTTACCTGCGGGCCGAGCACCACACCGTCCTCCAGCGTGATAGTCGCTTCTTTGTTGAGTAGTGATGGATAGATCCGACATCCTCGGTTGATGGCGACGTCATTGCCGATGCTCACCTTGTGCGGGTAGCGAACGTAGGTGTCGTAGTCGAGCAGCACGCGCCTGCCATATCTGCGACACAGCAGCTTGTAGTAAGCCCAACGTGCGACTGGCGGCATCACGTTGAGCACGTGGAACACCAGGTGATCGATGTAGGAGAACACCGAAAAGGCCAGTCTCGAGAGACGGCCCGATGAATTTTGGGATGATGCCACGGACGAGACGCTACCGATGCAGTCGTAGCCTGACGCTTGTGCGTCAGTTGATGTCATGGCGAACGTGGGCCGCAATTGGCGCGGTATTGCTGCTCGTCACCATCGTGCAGCTGGCCA
>RGCG01000199.1 GCA_009919275.1 Actinomycetota bacterium | reverse complement strand
ACGTCCGGCGACTGCGGCGATCGGTCCGAGCGTGACGTCCGCCGGCAGGGCATCGCGCAAGGTCTGCAGCGGTAGTTGTACCGAGCTGAGGTACACGGCCACGCGACCGTCCAGCGTTGCGCGAAGTTCGCCCCTGACGCCGGCTGCACCCATCGAGTCCGACTCGCTACTCCGTGGTGTCCAGACGAAGCCGACGTTCGCCCGCAGCGGCTGCCACAGCGGTCGCTCGATCTGCCAGTGGAGGGTGCCCGATCGACTACCGCGGATCGACAAGCCTTCGCATCGGCCCGCCCAGACACTGCCGCCGAGTTCGCTGCAGCGCAGGTCGGGCGGCAGCAAGGGATCAAAGAAACGAGCGGGTAGCCAGACGACGAAGCCGACGAGGGCGCCGCTGACGACGAGCGTGACGATCAGTCCGCGACGACTCACGAGCGGCGCGGTGCGAGTTCCAGCGAAGCGTTCACCCGACCGGCGCCGGCCGCGTCGATGCGCAACCGGCGGATGTCCACTCTCGCGGCTTCCAGCGTCGCGACCAACTCGAGTAACGAGTCGAAGGGTACTCCCGGAAGTTGCAGCGTCGCCGATCCATCGGCGCCAGCGGCGAGCTCCGGTACGACTCCGGCGAGTTCGCCCGCCTGACGAGCGAGGGTGAGCAGAGGCAAATCGGCACCTCCGCCGAGACGCACGCCGCGCCGCAACTCGGCGAGTCGCAGCGGCAGGTCGGCCAATTGCGCGCGGCGATCGGCGAGCCGTTGCTCGGCGGCGCTCGCTTTTTCGTTGACGGTCACCCACCCACCGAGAATGAGTATCGCCGCAACGGCGACACTGCCGAGGCGCAGCGTGCGCTGGTCGCTCTCGGGGAGTCGGGCGATCGCATCGCGCAGTGGCTGTAACGCGGCAGGTAAATTGAGTTCGCGCGATTTCATGGCGCGCGCTCCGCGTCCGCTCTGCTCAAGGTGAGCGCGACCCGTCCATCGTCCGTGGCCTCTTTGCGCACCGCCCAGTCGGCACCGATCTTTACTGCCGGCACGTTTCTGATCGGACTGGGGGCAGGGCTTTTCGGCCATGGAACGCTGACGGCCACCATGCAGAGCGCCCCCAAAGAGCAGGTCGGCCTGGCCCTGGGGGCCTGGGGGGCCGTGCAGGCAACTGCAGCGGGACTGGCCATGGCCATTGGGGGAGTGGTGCGGGATTTGGTGGTGGCCATGGGGGATGCAGGCGCCTTTCTTGGTCGAGAATTCGCCGGTGCCGCGACGGGATATGTCGTTGTGTATATCATTGAGCTCATCTTGCTTGTGGCCACACTGATTTGTATGGCCCCGCTTGTAAAAAAAAGGAATGCCAGGGAGTCCACTCAATAATCAGCCCCACGAGCTGAAGCCCTCTGAGAAAGGTTGGTATGACATGGAAGTTTGGCAAGTAATTTTGGTGATCTGGGCGGCAGTTGCGGTGACATTGGTTGCAAATCAT
>RGCG01000198.1 GCA_009919275.1 Actinomycetota bacterium | reverse complement strand
GACGACCCGCTGTGTCGCGACCTGTGCAAGCGCGCCGACGTGATGATCATCTCGGTCAACTACCGCCACGCGCCCGAGGCGCGTTTCCCCGCCGCAGTCGACGACGCGTGGGAGGCACTCAAGTGGGTTGCCGACAATGCGGAACGTCTTGGCGGCAGTGCCGACCGAATTGCCGTTGCGGGCTGGAGCGCCGGAGGCAACCTCGCGGCGGTCGTTGCGCAGATGGCGCGCGACAACGGCGGCCCGGCATTGCGCGGACAACTGTTGCTGACACCCGTCACCGACGGTTCGCGTCAGTCACCGTCGTACACCGAGAACGGCGAGGGCTACGTGCTGACCAAGGCCGTGATGGACTGGTTCTGGAACCATTACGCAAGCGCCGAGGACCGAAAGAGCGTGAAGGCGTCGCCGTTGCTGGCGTCGAGCCTTGCCAATCTGCCACCCGCGATGATCGTGACGGGTCAGTTCGACCCGTTGCGCGACGAAGGCAACGCATACGCCCGCGCGCTTGCCGACGCCGGCGTTCAGGTGAAGCGCATGCAGGCACGCGGTCACATTCATACCTCAATCACGATGGTCGACATGCTGCCGTCGGGTCGGTCCGTGCGCGCCCACATGGCGTCGGGTCTGCGCGGTTTCTTTGCCGACAAATAGCCTGACCGGCATGTCGCACACAACGTCAAGCGGGCAAACCTGGGACGATCGCTACAGCGAAGAGGGTTTCGCCTTCGGGGAAGATCCGAACGACTTCCTCGTCGAAGTGGAACCCGTGCTCGCAAAAGGCGACACCTTGATGCTCGGCGACGGCGACGGTCGTAACGGAGTGTGGGTGGCACAACAGGGACATCGAGTTGTCAGCGTCGACCTCAGTGCAGTCGGCGCATCGAAAGCGAAACAACTCGCAGCACAACGCGGTACCACGATCAATGCCCACGTCGGCGATCTCGACACCTTCGCATTGGGGGCAGAGGCGTGGGACAACATCGTGTCGATTTTCTGCCACGTTCCTTCGGATGTTCGCCGTCGTCTGCACGACAAAGTGAAGGCTGCACTTCGCCCGGGCGGACGCTTCGTTCTCGAGTCGTACAACGCAGCCAACATCGGTCGCGGAGTCGGCGGTCCGCAGAGCACCGACCTCACCGTTGAACTCGACGAGATCGAAGCTGACTTTGCGGGCTGGACGTTGGAAGTCCACCGCGCGATCGACCGCAACATCGTCGAGGGCAAGTACCACGATGGTCATAGTTCGACCGTTCAATTTGTCGCCGTGAAGCCAGACGAGAGTCGGAACTCGTGATGAAGGTTTTCGTTCACGGCAACCCGGAAACATCGGCGATCTGGCAACCCCTCGCTGCCGAGCTGCGTGAAAGGGGAGTGAGCGACGTTCTCTTCCTCTCGCCACCGGGCTTCGGTACTCCGAGTCCTGCCGATTGGCCGGCAACGCAAAATGATTACGCCGAGTGGCTGATTGCAGAAGTGCAACGTCTTGATGGTCCCGTCGACATT
>RGCG01000197.1 GCA_009919275.1 Actinomycetota bacterium | reverse complement strand
GAACAAGCTCTCGGATATCTGGATTGAAGACGGAAGTCTGCCGACAGCACGACTCATTGTTCGCGAGCGTGCGAAACCAACGTTCTCCAGACAACCACGAAAAGTTGATGCCCGAGATGCGTTTTCGGTAGGCGAGATTCGGTGGGTGCAACTTCATGAGTCGAAGCGAGGAATTCGGAGCGAACTGCATCATCCCGCCGTGATCGTCGAGAAGGCGGGAGCCAACAAGTGGCGGGTGGTCTCGTTGACTTCAAGCGTCGAGGGCGACCAAGAGGGGCGGCGCGTTCCTCGGGCTGCCGCTCAGGGTCTTTCTCGCTCGGGGTATGTCTGGCACGAGACCCAGAAGGTCTTCGTAAGCGAAATCGGCGACCATATCGGCTGGGTTCATCCAGAGTTGGTCGAGGTGATACGACGTAGTGTCCGAATTCGCACTTCTCTGGTGCAAGATCTCGTGGCAATTGCGGCAGACAAGCATCCCGAGTTTCAATCGCGTGAATAGGTTCGTCAGGTCTCTTACGCAGATGGACTCGTCGATGCGCTGACCCCGACCATTCAACGTGACCGCACGACTACCGTTTTCCCTGATTCGCCAACCTTGACGAGTGCTTCCCAAGTACCGTTGCGCAGCAGGGTCGCCTGTATGAATCCCTCGCGGGGTTCCCAGCCCGAGAAGTGATCGCTTCGCTTGACGGCACGCAGGGCCTGTAGTTGTCTCATCAGGTCGGGGTGCCTGAAGCGGGTGAACTTCCAGTGCGAGGCTGACTTCAGGCCGCGTTGGTCGGCGATGAAGTGGCAGTGGTGCAGGTAGTTAGCCAGTTCGTCGCGGGTGATCACCATGCCGCGGGGTGCGGTGGTGTCGGTGCGCGTCAAGAGTCGGGGGTCGTCGGCGTCTCGCCCGAATCGGTCGCAATGGCTCGTGCACACGGGGATGACCTCGACTTCCTCGCGGTGCTCGTCGAGATACCGCCACAGCACGTCAGCCACACCGCCATAGACGGTGCAGTAGCAGTGTTTGCTGGTCACGTCGAATGTATCTCGCTTGATGAGATGCCACCCCACGCGCAGCAGTGCTTTGTTGCGCGGCATTAACTGGCCCGCTTCACGGTCGGCTTGCTGCGTCGCGTACGAATCTTTCCGGTCTTCGTGAGGAACTTTGCCTCCCAGATGCCGCCGATGTAGAGCGTCACGTAGATGAGGTCGGGGGCGGGCACACGGCCGGTGAAGTGCTCTCCCTTCTTTATTGCACCGACTTTGCGGAGGTAGCCGATGAACTCAAGCGGCTGGTATTCCATGAAGCGGCGGCGGATACTCGATGGGATACCGCGCAGGGCCGGAATCCAATGGAGATTCTGTAGGTAGTCGGCGAGCTCATCTTTGGTGATGGTCTTACACACCACCAATCCGTCGACTTCGGTACCACCGAGTGGCGGCTGCAGATCAGGTTGATCGTGGGTTGGCACGGACATGTTGGTCTCCTGTTGGTAGTTGGAGACGCCACGAGCACCAGTTCTTTTGCGCTCGTCGCGCCG
>RGCG01000196.1 GCA_009919275.1 Actinomycetota bacterium | reverse complement strand
GCGAAACTCGCCATCGCGTTCGCCGACGCGTTTCTCGGTGCACAGGGACCGCTCGATGCCGAACTGCAGCAACGTGTCGATGGCGAATTCAGTCCGGCCGAACTCGCGGAACTCGGTATCGGCCTTGCCCTGTTCCACGGCTTCAGCAAGATGCTCATCGTCTCGGGTTGCGAACCCGAGGACATGCCCACGACCGTGCTGTCGGCGCCGGGAAGCAAGCCCGCCTGAGTGCGCTACCAGCCGTCGTAGTGAACGACGTCGGCCACGTCCCTCCGTGACACGGGGCCGGTTGGCCCGTCGGGGTAACCCAGGGGGATCGTCGTGCCGATGAAAACGTCGTCGGGAATGCGCAGGATGCGTCGGATGTCGGCCTCGAACACGCCGTGCAGCGTCGTGAAGGCCGCGCCAAGACCGAGAGCGCGGGCGGCGACGACGAGGTTTTGACTCGCTGCGTAAACCGCCGAGTACATGAACGTTTCGCGCGGGGCGCCCGGCGGGTACACGTTGTGGCCGCAGACGAAGATGATGCACGGGAAGTTGCCCATGTTCTCGCCCAAGTTCTTCGCACCGGCAAGCGTGCGGCGGTCGACAGCGTTGTCCGGCACGGGCATCGAGGCGACGCGATCTGCGAAAGGTTTGAAGAGATCGCCCAATTGTTTGCGAACCGCCGCATCGGTGACGACGACGAAATCCCAGCACTGCGTGTTGTTGGGACTGCTCGCACGAGTGGCGGCCCACAGCACCTTGTCGAGCAGCTCTTGGGGTACAGGGTCGGGCTTGAAGAAGCGCATTGCGCGCGCGGTGCCCATTGCTTCAAAGACGTCCATGCCCCCTATCGTTGCATTTCCGGAGCAGTGCAACGACAAGCGCAGGGACGCGTACGAAATGGACACCTTCGATACCGGATTGATTGTTGGGCGGTTTCACCCCCCGCACCTCGGCCATTCCTGGTTCATCGGCGAGGCCGCCCGTGTTTTCTTCCGACGCTTATGTGGCCGAACTTGCGCGCCGTCTCGAAGCCGAAGCGGTCGTCGTCGACGAGCCGCGCGCGAACGTTCCGATCAGTGCCACACAGATACGCAACGACCCACTCGGCAACCTCGGGATGCTTGCTCCCGCGGTGCGCGAATGGGTCGAAACGAACCACCGGCTCTTCGGCCGATGATGAACGGCTGATTACTTCTTGTTCGGCTGGGGCAGCACGCGCAGGTACGGCTTCACGGCCTTCCAGCCGCCGGGGAACAGCGTCTTTGCCTCTTCGTCGCTGACGGCTGCGCCGATGATGACGTCGTCGCCGTCCTTCCAGTTGGCGGGCGTCGCCACCTTGTAGTTCGCCGTCAACTGCAGCGAGTCGATGACGCGCAACACCTCGTCGAAGTTGCGGCCCGTCGAAGCGGGGTAGGTGATCGTCAACTTGACCTTTTTGTCGGGTCCGATGACGAACACCGACCGCACGGTGAGCGTGTCGTTCGCGTTCGGGTGGATCATGTCGTAGAGGTCGCTGACCTTGCGGTCGGGGTCACCGATCAT
>RGCG01000195.1 GCA_009919275.1 Actinomycetota bacterium | reverse complement strand
TGCATGGACACCAACTACTTCGAGACCTTCAACCTTCCGCACGTTCGCCTCGTCGACATTCGAAAGAAGCCGATCAACTCGATCACCGAGACCGGCATCGACTTCGGCGGCGAATCGAAGGAGTTCGACGCCATCGTCTACGCGACCGGATTCGACGCGATGACCGGCGCGATCGTGAACGTCGACATCACCGGCAAGAACGGCGTCACCCTGAAGAAGAAGTGGGAAAACGGCCCGCTCACGTATCTCGGTCTCACCACCGTCGGATTCCCCAACTTCTACATGGTCACCGGCCCCGGCAGCCCCTCGGTGCTGTCGAACATGATGGTGTCGATCGAACAACATGTCGAATGGATCCGTGACGCACTGGTCGATCTTCGCAAGAACGGCTTCGACACCATCGAACCGACGGTCGAGGCTGAAGAAGACTGGCGCGTTCACTGCACCGACTGCGCCGACATCACACTCTTCCAGGACACGAATTCCTGGTACATGGGCGCCAACGTGCCGGGCAAGCCGCGAGTGCTGTTCCCCTACATCGGGGGAGTCGGTCGCTACAGACGCATCTGCACCGAGGCGTTGCAGCGTGGGTTCGTCGGTTTCCAACTGACGGGCGACGCGAAGGAGCAACTGAACCCCGGACCTGTGCGTCTCATGCAGCCCGACGTCGAGATGATGCTTGACATGATGGCGACGCTCGAACTGCCACCGATCGAAGCCATGTCACCCACCGAAGCGCGCGGATTCATGGATGCATCGGCGACGATGCGTGCACCAGGGCCCGACGTCGGCGAAATCGTCGACGGCACATTTCCCGGCGCCGCGGGTGATCTCGAATACCGCATCTACCGACCGGCCGCACCAGGGCCGCACCCGATCGTCGTCTACTACCACGGTGGTGGTTGGGTGCTCGGCAGCCACACGTCTGACGACCCGCTGTGTCGCGACCTGTGCAAGCGCGCCGACGTGATGATCATCTCGGTCAACTATCGCCACGCACCCGAGGCGCGTTTCCCCGCTGCGGTCGACGACGCGTGGGAGGCCCTCAAATGGGTGGCCACCAATGCAGAGCAACTCGGTGGCAGCGCCGACCGCATCGCCGTTGCCGGCTGGAGCGCCGGAGGCAACTTGGCAGCAGTCGTCGCGCAGATGGCTCGCGACAACGGTGGGCCCGCCCTGCGCGGGCAGCTGTTGCTCACCCCCGTCACCGACGGTTCGCGTCAATCGGCATCGTTCACCGAGAACGGCGAGGGCTACGTGCTCACCAAGGCCGTGATGGAGTGGTTCTGGAATCACTACGCGAGCGCCGAAGACCGCAAGGATGTGAAGGCATCACCGCTGCTCGCACCGAGCCTTGCGAACCTTCCGCCCGCGATGATCGTGACCGGACAGTTCGACCCATTGCGCGACGAAGGCAACGAATACGCACGCGCACTCAGCAACGCCGGTGTCCCGGTGAAGCGAATCCAGGCCCGCGGCCACATTCATACCTCGATCACGATGGTCGACATGTTGCCCTCGGGTCAGTCGATCCGTGCCCACATGGCATCGGGTCTG
>RGCG01000194.1 GCA_009919275.1 Actinomycetota bacterium | reverse complement strand
GGGGTTCGAGTAAGTCGTCGCAATGGAAAATGGTCACCAGATCGGTGGTGGCCAGCGACAGTGCCTTGTTCCAGTTGCCCGCCAGTCCCAGGTTCGACTCATTGCGCAGATAACGAATGCGTGGGTCGTTGAGTTGCGCAATGGTGCTTGCAGCCGATTCGGGGCCGGCGTCGTCAACAACCACTGCCTCCCATTCGCCAATGGTTTGGGCCTGCAAACTGCCGAGCGCCGACTCGAGGTGGCGAAGCCCTCGATAAAAAGGCATCGCAAACGTGATCCGGGGCGCCACGTGCGGAACCATATCCCCCGACCCGCTCACTAGCCTGTCGGCGTGTCGATGGTTGCGCGCCAGGCGCTGATTCTCGGGGTCTTCGGTCTCGCATTCTCCGGCTCGATCTTGTTGTTGGCCAAGCAAGGCAAGCTGTCCTTCCGCTTCGTCGTCGGTTGGCTGGGAATGGGTGTCCTCGCCTTCCTGGGCGCGGTTCTCGTCTGGACGGTCATCCCCCTCTCCGATGCACTCGGCATCACCCCCGCCACGTTCGGCCTGTTTGTTGCGGTGCTCATTCCCCTGGCGCTGGGGGTCGAACTCACGGTGTCTGAGTCGAAACATCACCGGCGCATCCGCGACTTGGCCGAGTCGGTGGCGTTGCTCACCGACCGCCTGGGGTCGGCGGGCGTCACCAATGTCCCGGTGCCTGCCCGCGATGCCCTTGTTGTCGTACCCGCCCTGAACGAGGGCGAATCGGTGGGTGGCGTGGTCCGCAGCATCCTTGCCGCGGGCCTTGAATGCCTGGTGGTTGACGATGGTTCGCGCGACGAAACCGCCACGGTGGCACGGGCCGCCGGGGCCCATGTCATCAGCATGCCCTTCAACACGGGTATCGGCGGGGCCCTGCGGGCCGGATTCCGCTGGGCGGTGGCAAATGGCTACCGCCGGGTCGTGCAATGCGATGCCGACGGCCAACACTCCCCTGATCTCATTCGCGTACTTCTCGCCGAACAGTCGCGCACCGGTGCCCACCTTGTCATCGGCAGCCGAGAGTTACTGATCGAGTTTTCGAAGAACTACCCGCAGGAATACATGGAGTCGTTCGAGGCACTCATCGTTGCCGCCAAGGCGGGCTACACCGTGGTCGAAGTGCCCACCGAAATGTCACACCGGATAGCCGGCATCGCCAGCAATCGTCCGCTGAAGGCCGCCGGCTTCACGGCCCGTGTTCTGGTTGGGGGCCCGCTTGGTATTCGCTTTTCGATTCCCCAATTTCAGGCCGCGCAATTCCAAGGTGGACGAGAGTCCGCCACGTAGGGTTGAGGCGTGTTCCGCAGCGTCTCCAAAACGGGTATCAGGCCAATCGAAATCGGCCGCAGACTCATTCGCGCAATCGACGCCGGACGCACCACCGGGGCAGACGGTCGCACCACTGCACCGAATGTTTTTTCTGTTCACCTGAACGAAAGCGATCGAAGCAAGTTCGGTGATCTTGAAAAGCCATTGATCAGCGAATTGGTCGATGCGGCCAAGCAGTACGTCGCTGACGAAGGGTTTTCGTTGGTCGGCGAC
>RGCG01000193.1 GCA_009919275.1 Actinomycetota bacterium | reverse complement strand
ACCGCTGGTGGCGAAGGTTGCCGAGTCTGTGAAGAAGGGCCAGCCCCAGCTGGGCTACGGCATGACCGAGACGAATGCATTCGGACCTGCGAACCGCGGCGCCGACTACACCTCGCGGCCGACCAGCACGGGACGCGCGACGCCGCCGATGAAGGTGGAGATTCGCGACGAAAACCTGCGCGCGTTGCCTGTCGGCGAGCGCGGTGAGATTTGGTTCTTCGGGCCGATGCTGATTCGCGGTTACTGGAACAAGCCCGAGGCAACGGCCGAGACCATCGTCGATGGCTGGCTGCGTTCGGGCGATGTGGGTCGATTGGACGATGAGGGCTTCGTCTACGTGGAAGACCGTGTGAAGGACATGATCCTGCGCGGTGGCGAGAACGTGTACTGCGCCGAAGTCGAGAGTGCGATTTACGAACACCCGGCCGTGCACGAAGCCGCGGTGTTCGGCGTTCCGCACGACCGTTTGGGCGAGGAAGTTGCCGTGGCGATTCGTCCGAACGATGGCGTGTCGTTGACGGCCGCTGATTTGTGGAAGTTCCTCGACGGCAAGATCGCCAACTTCAAGGTGCCGAACCACGTGGTGATCATGAACGAGGAACTACCGCGCAACGCGGCGGGCAAGTTCTTGAAGCGCGAACTGCGCGACTTGGTTGCGGGCGGAAAGTTGGCGACAGTTAGCCGCTGACGGCTCTACGCTCGTCGCCTCGTGTGGCCCTGCTCGAGCTGCGTGCGAAGGGTGATTGATCTAGCGCTTGGGCGGCAGCGTCGGCACAGGAGTGGTCGCGGTCTTGACGACCGACGTGGTTGTGGGCCGAACAACGGTAGTGGGCCGCGTCACCGTGTTAGCCCCAAACGTCGTTGACGGCGCTGTGTTCAACTTGGGTGGCACCGTGGTTGGCGCCAATGTGGTGTCAGAGAGTGCTGCGTTCTTGGTGCGCGGGAGTTGTGGCTTCGGTGTGGTGACCGTCATTGGTCTTGTGGTGGTGGGTAGTGCCGCGTTCTTGGTGCGTGGTGGCAGTGATGGCACCCCGGTCGGCTTGGCCGGAACCGCCCGATGGGCCTGTGCTGTGCCGGTGGCAGCGATACCTCCGCCGAGGAGCATGAGAGCGAAGGTTGCTGCGAGGACGGTTAGGTGTTGTCGCCGCGCATCGGAATTTGAACCAGCTGCGGCAAGCGCGCGACGAAGCCGTCGTCAAGTGTGAGGGTGGGCCTCACCCAGGTTGATCCGCGGGAGTCGTACGAGTTGAAGTCAATCGATATTGCTCGAACGAAGTTCGCCGTGATGGTTGCCCGTGTGACCATTCCGATTCCCGCTTCGGCAACAAAGCTCGCCACCCGCTTCTTGCACTGGTCTTGAAGGATTGTGAGCACACCATCTTTCACTTGAGCGCGGCACCCATAGCCGCCGCTCGTCGGTGCCGACGTTGTTGTCGTTGGTGGTTTAGCAACGGTTGTTGGCGCCGGGGGAACCGTCGGAATCGGCTTGGTGGTTGTGGGCACGGGTTTGGTTGTTGTCGGTACCGGCTTGAGTGTTGTCGGTACAGGCTTGGTGGTTGTGGGCACG
>RGCG01000192.1 GCA_009919275.1 Actinomycetota bacterium | reverse complement strand
CGCTCGAGACGGTGTTCGGCATCAACATGGTGGCCCTCGTCGATGGCCAGCCGCGGCTGCTGTCGCTCAAAGAAATGCTCGAGGCCTTCATCCGGCATCGGCGCGAAGTGGTCACGCGCCGGACGGTGTTCGATCTCGCCAAGGCACGCGATCGGGCGCACATCCTCGAGGGTCTTGCGGTTGCGCTGGCGAACATCGATGAGGTCATCGCACTGATCAAGGCCTCACCGACGCCCGCCGAGGCCAAGACGGCCTTGCTCGCCCGCAGTTGGAACTCCGGCGCCGTGCCCGAGATGCTGGCGCGTGCCAATAACGTCTCGACCCGCCCGAAGGATCTGGCGGCTGAACTCGGTTTGCAGAGCGACGCCAATGGCTATCGATTGAGCGAGACGCAGGCGCAGGCCATTCTCGACATGCGGCTCAACCGCCTGACCGGCCTCGAGCAAGAAAAAATCGTCGGCGAATACGCCGAGCTGCTGACACTGATCATCGATCTGTTCGACATTTTGGCGCGCCCCGAGCGTTTGACCGAGGTGGTGC
Organism: Actinomycetota bacterium; assembly: GCA_009919275.1. Classification (GTDB taxonomy): domain Bacteria; phylum Actinomycetota; class Acidimicrobiia; order Acidimicrobiales; family Ilumatobacteraceae; genus F1-20-MAGs119. The sequence continues at coordinate 1,049 of RGCG01000192.1, read as the reverse complement.
GTGCCGAACTCACTGCCATTCGCGACGAATACGGCGATGCTCGTCGGACCGAAATCAATCTCGATCACATCGATCTCGCCACCGAAGATTTGATCGAGCCGCAAGATGTCGTGGTGACGCTGTCGCATGCGGGCTATGCCAAGAGCCAACCGCTTGCCGAATACCAGACCCAGCGCCGCGGTGGGCGCGGCAAGACGGCAACCACCGTCAAAGACGAAGACTACATAGAGAAACTCTTCGTCGCGCATACCCATGACACGCTGCTGTGCTTTTCGAATCGTGGCCGGGTCTACTGGTTGCGCGTGTTCGAGTTGCCGCAGGCGGGCCGTGGCGCGCGCGGCAAGCCGCTCGTGAATCTGATGCCGCTCGAAGAGGGCGAGAGAATCAACGCGCTGCTGCCGATCAAACAATTCGACGACGAACACTTCGTGTTCATGGCGACGAGCCACGGCACTGTCAAAAAGACGCCGCTGTCGGCGTACTCGCGGCCGCGACCCTCGGGCATCATCGCGGTCGATCTGCGGGACGGTGATCGCCTGGTCGGCGTCGGTCTCACCGACGGCAAGCGCGACATCATTCTTTGCTCGAGCGGCGGCAAGGCCATCCGCTTCAACGAAGACGAAGTGCGCGCGATGGGGCGCGATGCCACGGGCGTTCGCGGCATACGTCTCGGCGACGGTCAGGAAGTGATCTCGCTGGTCGTCGTCGGCGATGGGCTGATCCTCACCGCGAGCGAAAACGGCTACGGCAAGCTCACGCCGCTCGAAGATTTTCCGTTACATGGTCGAGGTGGGCAGGGCGTGATCGCGCTGCAGACCACCGATCGCAACGGTGCAACGGTCGCCGCGCTACAAGTGCAGGGCGAAGACGAGATCATGATGATCAGCTCGGGCGGTACCTTGGTGCGCACGGGCGTGGCGGAAATCTCCATCGTCGGTCGCAACACGCAAGGCGTGCGCCTCATTCGGCTCGAAGAGGGTGAGCGGCTCGTCAGCGTCGAAGGGATCGCGGCCATCGCCGACTCGGCGTCTGCCGACTCCGCTGCTGCA
>RGCG01000191.1 GCA_009919275.1 Actinomycetota bacterium | reverse complement strand
TCCGAACTCACAGTTGGTCCTTTCGTTTCTTTCTTAACTTGCGAGAGCTGATCCGGCGAGAATCGCGCGGTCGATTGCCTCGGCCGTCAGCCCGTTGGCACGGGTGATGGTCTGGGCGATTTCACCGCGGTACATGACAACCACGCGATCACACACGCGGGCGAGCTCGGTTGAATCGGTTGAGCAGACGAGTACCGCGGTGCCGTCGGCGGCTGCCTGGTCGATGAATGCGTGGATCTCTTCTTTCGCACCGATGTCGACGCCCTGCGTGGGTTCGTCGACCAGCAACACCTTCGGTGACAGGCGGAAACTGCGTGCCATCATCACCTTCTGTTGGTTGCCACCCGAGAGCGTCGAGATGGGCGCCTCGGTACCGGCGGTCACGACGCTCAACTTTCCGATCCAGTCGCGGGTCTCGTTGCGCTCGTCGTTGTGGCTGAGACGCAAACCCCTTTTGTTGCGCTCGACGTTGGCGATTGTGAGATTGGAGCGAACGCTCATGAGGGGTAGCAGGCCGTTGCGGACCCGACTGACCGGGACGAACGCCAATCCGCGGCGCAAAGCTCCCCTCGGATTCGCATTCGGTAGTTCTTCGCCCTCGATCAACACCCGACCGCCGAAGCGGGGTGTGGCGCCGGAAAGAAGACCGACGAGAGTGTCGCGTCCGGAACCGGTGAGACCCGTGACACCGAGAACCTCGCCCGGACGCACCCCGAGCGACAAATCGTTGATGCCCGGACCAAAGAGGTTTTCGACCACGAGGCGCGGTGCACTTGCCTCGCTGATCGAGCGCTGGGCGGATTCGGCAAGAACCCTGCGGCCGACGATCAATTCGATGAGTGAGTCCATCGTCAATTCACCGATCTTCTTCGACCCGACCACTTGACCGTCGCGCAGCACTGTCACTCGGTCGGCGATTTCAAAGACTTCTTCGAGGTGGTGTGACACGAAAATGACACTGATGCCACGGGCCTTTAGTCGTCGCACCGCGTCGAAGAGGCGGTCGACGTCGGCGCCGGGAAGCGACGCCGTGGGTTCGTCGAGAACGACAATTGACACACCTTGGTCAACGTCTTGAAGCGCACGCGCGATGGCAACACCCGTCCGCTCAGCGGCGCCAAGGGCCCCAACCGGGATTCGGACATCGATGTCAAAGCCCAGATCAGCGAGAAGTTGCTTGGCTCGCTTGGCTTCCGAGCGCCACTTGATCCGCTTGCCGAAACCGGTGTCGTATCCGAAACCAAATGCCAAGTTCTCGACCGTGCTGACGGATTCGACGAGGCCAAGATCTTGGTGAACGAAACGGATGCCAGCCGCGTGGGCCGCAGCCGCGTTGCCGATTTCGAATTCGGCGCCGCGCATCGTAACGACGTGGTTGGCGTCGGGCTGGTGGAAGCCGGCGAGGATCTTGATGAGAGTCGACTTGCCCGAGCCGTTTTGACCGACAAGGGCGTGGATCTCACCCTCTTCGATGTCAAGGGCCACATCGCGCAGGGCGACCTGTCCGGGGAAGGTTTTCGATAAAGAATGAATGTGAAGCGTGATGCCCATCGCACCCCCCCGAGGTCTCTGCACGCCGTTCCCACGTAT
>RGCG01000020.1 GCA_009919275.1 Actinomycetota bacterium | reverse complement strand
GATGCCACCGAACTCACGAGCTGGGGGGCAGGGGCGTGACAATCACAGAGATTTCGTGGCGGCAAAAAGGAGCCTGCCAGGGCCTGGATCCGGCGGTTTTCTTTCCCGACGAGGGCGACGAAGAGACGGTTGCCGTGGCCATCGCGGTGTGTGGAACCTGTGACGTGCGGATTGCATGCCTCGAGCACGCTCTCGCGTCGCGCGAGAAGGAAGGCGTCTGGGGCGGCACCACCGAGCGTGAGCGACGCCGCATCATTCGGCAGCGCCGTCGAACCGCGTAGAGATTGCTCTCGCCAAAGGCGAGAATGACTGGGTGACGACGAACCATTCACGTCCGCTCGCCGACTTTGGCGGCTGGCCCGCCGTTCTCTCGGGTCTCATCGCGCGCCGCGACCTCGACCCCGAGGTTGCCGAAGCGGCGATCACCGAGATTCTCGAGGGATCCGCAACGCCCTCCCAGATGACCGCGTTCATCGTTGCGCTTCGTGCGAAAGGTGAAACCGCTCCGGAACTTGCGGGCATGTTGCGCGCGGTGCGCACCGCGGGCCAACGCGTCGATCTTCCGGGTGACGTCGCTGCGCGGGCCATCGACATCGTCGGAACGGGTGGCGACATGTCGCAGTCGTTCAACGTCTCCACCGTCACTGCATTCGTTGTGGCGGGGGCGGGAGTTCCCGTGTGCAAACACGGCAACCGTGCCGCATCGTCAAAGTGCGGTGCGGCCGACTTGCTCGAAGAACTCGGGGTGGCAGCGGAACTCGATCCGGTCGGCGTCGCCGAGTGCATCTCTCAAGCGAACATGGGTTTCTGTCTCGCTGCGCGGTTCCATCCCGCGTTCCGTTACACCGGTCCATCGCGACGTGAAATCGGGATTTCGACGGCATTCAACCTGCTGGGTCCGATGGCGAACCCCGCGCCGATCTCGTCGATGTTGGTGGGTGTTGCCGCGCCTTGGATGATGCGACCGATGATCGAAGCCCTTGGCTCGCGTGGCGTGCGTTCGGCTTGGGTTGTGCACGGTCACGGTGCCGTCGACGAAATCACACTCGGTGGTGAGTGCCGCGTCGTGGCGTTGCGCGACGGAGCGATCACGGAATTCGGTATCGACGCGTCCGATGTCGGATTCGACAACGCACCGCTCGATGCGATTCGTGGCGGCGACGCGCGCGAGAACGCCGATATCGCGCGTCGGATTCTCGCGGGTGAGGCGGGTCCGATGCGCAACACGGTCGTATTCAATGCCGCCGCCGCACTGCATGTCGCGGGGCTGGCGGCCGATCTGCGCGAAGGTCGCGCCTTGGCCGAAGCATCGATCGATGGCGGTGCGGCATCGTCCGTGCTCGATCGTCTGGTTGTCGCAAGCGACAGGGCGGCCAAGCGGCTCGAACAGTGACCTGCATTCGCGTCCCCGGCAGTTCGGCGAACCTCGGACCGGGATTCGACGCAGTCGGGATGGCGGTTTCGTTGTACGCCGAGGTTGGTGTCGTCGACGTAGAGATGCCCGAGCGCGCGCGGCGCGCAGACGAACATCACCCGGCCACGATCGCGTACCGACGGGCGGGTGGCGCGGGTGAAGTGTGGGTGCGCAGTGACATCCCGATGGGCCGCGGGCTTGGTTTCAGCGGGGCAGTGCGCGTCGGTGGAGCCGCCCTCGGTCTGTGCGAGTCGACCGGTGCGGTACTCGACGACCCTCACGTGCGCGCCCGGGTGATCGAGCTCACCGCGGAACTCGAGGGACACGCCGACAATGTTGCGGCGTCCATGCTCGGTGGAGTCGTTGGTACCAACGGCCATCGTGCGGCATGCATACCGCTCGGTTGTGATCTCGACGTCGTCGTATGGATTCCCGATTTCACAACATCAACCTCCGAGTCGCGGGCGAAAATGCCCGCGACCGTGCCGTTCGCCGACGCGGTGTTCAACGTCACTCACACCGCGCTTCTGCTCGCCGCGCTGGCCTCTGGTGACATCGATGCGCTGGCCGAAGCGACCGCCGACCGTCTGCACCAAGACCTGCGCCTGTCGAAAGCTGAACCGAGTCGCCGCGCACTCGAGGTGATGATCGCTTCCGGCGCGGTGGCCGCCTGGTTGAGCGGCTCGGGTCCAACCGTGGCCTGTTTTGCCCGGCCCGGCGACGCCGGCCGGATCGCGGCCGGTCTTCCCGACGATGGACGGGCACGCATCTTGTCTATTGATTCCGACGGAGCCCGAAGCGTCGTCGTGTGACACCCCGTTGTCACGCTGTCAACATGACATCGAACGGGTCCCTCACCATCGACTGCGACACCTGCTGCATGAGAGAAACCGATGCCTGCGGCGACTGCGTGGTCAGCTTCCTCGTCGGCCGCAATCCCGACGAAGCCGTCGTGCTCAGCCTCGACGAAGCCAGGGCGGTGAAGTTGCTCGCAGAAGCGGGAATGGTGCCTACGCTTCGGCACCATGCCGTCTAGTTGGTCAGCACGCACCGAACACGCGCTGCGCGACTACGCCCGTCATCTCTGTGACATCGGGCGGGCGGCCGGCCTCGACCGCGCGGGCATCGCCCCCGCGCGAACCTTCGATCGGGCGCGACGCGCCATCGACGACCGCAACGCCAGGGGACTGTCCGACACCATGCAGTTCACGTTCCGGAATCCGGCGCGCTCGACCAATCCCTCGTTCGTGGTGCCCGGCGCCCGGTCAATCATTGTCGGAGCCGTGTCGTATTACGAAGCAACACCGTCGACACCCGGTGCGAACGCGGGCCGTGTCGCACGGTACGCCTGGCGCGACAATTACGAGACTTTGCGTCGGGCGCTCGGCACGGTTGTCGACGAGTTGAAGTCTGTGGGTCATCGTGCCGTCGCGGTTGCCGACGAGAACTCGTTGGTCGACCGCGAGGCTGCCTATCTCGCCGGTCTCGGTTGGTATGGCAAGAACGCGAATCTGCTCCTCGAAGGTTCGGGCAGCTGGTTCGTTCTCGGCGGCGTGGTCACCGACGCCGTGCTTCCCGTGTCGACACCGGTTGCCGACGGTTGCGGAACATGTCGTCGTTGTCTTGACGGGTGTCCAACCGGTGCGATCATCGAGCCGGGTGTTGTCGATGCTGCCCGCTGTTTGGCGTGGATCATCCAAAAGCCGGGAGTCATCGACCGGAGTATGCGCGAGGCCGTTGATGATCGCATGTACGGCTGTGATGACTGCCAGGAAGTGTGCCCACCGTCCACGCGGGCTACCCGTGTCGAAACAAGACCGGCAGCCGACACACCGTCGATACAGGCCTTCGTCGACCCGGTGGCAATCCTCGCGATGAGCGACGCCGAGATCCTCGGGAACTTCGGGCGCTGGTACATCCACGACCGCGAGGCGCGATGGGTGCGGCGCAACGCACTCGTGGTTCTCGGCAACACGGCAGCCCGAGACGATGCCGCAGCGCGAGCCGCAGTCGCCCGGTGCATTGTCGACCCCGATCCGATCATTCGGGCGCATGCGGTCTGGGCGGCGGCGCGCGTCGGTCATCGCGATCTCGTGCCGTCCGATGACCCCGATGGAATCGTCCGCGACGAATTGCAGTGCCTTCCCTCGGCGCGTGCGTAACACTGGGTGCATATGACGGGGCGCCACCTTCTCGTGACGAATGACTTCCCCCCGAAGGTGGGTGGAATCCAGTCGTTGTTGTGGGAGTGGTGGCGACGTTTGCCGGCCGACCAATTCGCGGTCTTGACAAGCCCGCACAAAGGTGCGGGCGAGTGGGACGCACAACAGCCGTTCCGGATCGAGCGAATCCGCGAGTCGGTGTTGCTCCCGCACCCACTGATGGTCAAGCGAATCAACGACCTGGCGCGAGACTTCGGCGCCGAATTCGTCGTTGTCGACCCGGCGGTCCCGCTCGGCATCATCGGGCCGAATCTCGATTTGCCGTATGCGGTCGTGTTGCACGGCGCCGAGGTCACCGTGCCGGGGCGACTGCCAGGCTCGCAGCAGGTTCTTTCCCGGGTCTTGCGTCGCGCGGTGCACTGCATCGCTGCAGGGTCGTACCCGGCACGCGAGGCCGAGCGTGCGGCCGGTCGCACCCTTCCGACGACCATCGTTCAGCCCGGCGTCGACACCGAACGATTCAGAGTTCTCACCGACGCCGAGCGTGCCGCGGCGCGTTTGCAGTTCGGCATCGCGGTCGATGCCGAACTGATTGTCGGTGTCAGTCGACTCGTGCCGCGCAAGGGTTTCGACACAGCAATTGCTGCGGTGGCCCGAATGGCGCGCACGCGACCGAACCTCGAACTCGTCATCGCCGGCGCAGGCCGCGACGAGGGTCGCCTCGCCCGCATCGCGCGGGATCGTGGCGCGCCGGTGCGGTTCCTCGGTCGTGTCTCGTTCGAGGAACTTCCACTTCTTTACGGCTGCGCCGACGTGTTCACAATGTTGTGCCGTAACCGGTGGTTGGGCCTCGAGCAAGAGGGGTTCGGCATCGTGTTTCTCGAGGCAGCGGCGTGTGGCGTGCCCCAGGTTGCCGGTGCCAGTGGGGGCGCTGCGGAAGCGGTGGAAGACGGCGTTACTGGACTCGTCGTCGACGACCCCGACAACGTCGACCGGGTGGTCGACGCTTTCGAGCAAATGCTCGCGGACGACGAGTCCCGTCTCGCAATGGGTCGTGCGGCGCGCGAACGAGCGGTGGCCGACTTTTCCTACGAAGTGCTCGCGGCACGTCTGTGGAATACGCTTCGCGCGCTGCCATGAACCCTCGTTTGTCCATCAACCGATCACCACTTGTACGGTTCAACCTTGTTGCAACCATCGTGTTCAGCATCGTGGCCATCGTCAGCGCGGTCGTCTTCGACGACGTTTTTCGGGTGGTCATCGTGGTCGTGTCGCTTTCGCTGTTCGCTGTCGGGGTTGGCGCGTTCCTGTTGGGCTTCTTTGCGGCAGTGCAACGCAGTCGTGAGAGTCAAATCTCGGTGTCGCAGCTCTTCTTTCTCACCGGAACCGTCTCGCCGCGCGATGTGAAAATTCCCATGCTGGCGGCGCTCGGTGTGCAGACCGTCGTTGGAATTGCGGCTGCGATCGCGCGTCCTTCGACCGACGGCAAGGCCGGCAGCGTCCTCGCATTCGGCGTTCTCGTGCCAATGCTCGGGCTCGGCCTCAATGGACTGTGGGCCAGTCGGCACGGGGTCTTCGAAGAACGCGGGGCGCCCGCCGGCAATACCTCCCTCGACCCATCCGTCGACCCATCCGATCCGGAATAAGCCGCTCGGTGGCGCCTCCGTGCGCAACAATGGGGTCATGGCCGATACCGCCAAGCAAACGACCGTGATCTCTGCCTCGCCCGAGCGCTGCTTTCAGGTTGCGACAGAATTCGAGCGTTATCCCGAATGGGCAAAAGACGTGAAAGAAGCAGTCGTGCTCGAACGTGACGCGCACGGCCGTGGCGCCAAGGTCGAATTTCGGGCGTCCGCGTTGGGTCGCAGCACCCACTACACCCTCGCCTACACCTATGGCGACTCGCCACTCACAATCGCATGGCGACTCGTCGACGGTGACATCATGCGCACCCTCGACGGCGACTACATGTTCGAGCCCGTCAGCAACGGCACGCTCGTCACCTACGACCTTTCGATCGACCTCGTCATTCCGTTACCCGGTTTTGTGAAGCGCAGGGCCGAGAACCGCATTCTGCACACGCTCACCGAGCTGAAATCACGCTGCGAATCCTGACGGCCACGAGAGTGGGCTTGATGTGCGACGTCTAGGAATCGACATTGGAGGAACGAAGACTCTTTGTGTCGTGATCGACGACTCGATCGCTGGTGGCCGGGTTGTCGACGAGCGAAAGGTGCCGACCGACCCACGAGGTGATGCGGAAGCAGTGGTTGTCGACCTTGCGCGAAGCTTCGGCGAGATCGACTCGGTTGGTATCGGCATTGCCGGTTTGGTGTCGCACAATGGTGATGTCGTCGTGACCACCCATCTTCCAGGTGTTCGCGAATTGCCGCTGCGCGATGCAGTGGCATCGCGCTTGGGCCTTCCCGTCGCGGTCGACAACGATGCGACCTGTGCCACCGTCGCGGAATGGCGCCTCGGGGCCGCACGGGGTTCGAACAACGCGCTCATGGTCACCCTCGGTACCGGAATCGGCGGAGGTGCGGTCATCGACGGGCGGGTTGTCCGCGGCCACAATGGTTTTGCTGGCGAGTTCGGCCACATGGTTGTGGCACGCGGAGGCGAATCATGTCCGTGCGGACGTCGCGGCTGTTGGGAGGCTTATGCGTCTGGCGGCGGGCTCGCGCGCTTGGCCGACGGCGTCGCGTCCGAGGCTGTGGTGCACGATTTTCTACAGGGCGACGCGTGGGCCGTCGAGGTCGTCATGGAATTTGTCGACTGGGTGGTACTCGGTCTGCACAACCTGGTGAACCTTTACGACCCGGAGTGCGTCGTGCTCGGTGGCGGGCTCGGCTCGCTACCGGCCATCGTCGAGGTCGTGTCGGCGCGATTCGTCGCCGGCGAGGGCGGGCACGTCGGACGTGCACTGCCGAGACTTGTTGCCGCGGAACTTCGAGAGCATGCCGGCGCGATCGGCGCGGCGTTCATTGGTGCGGGGGACTGAGTTTTTCCGTCACGCGACCAAGGCCGGCGCGCCACTGTGCATGAGCGATATCGGCGAAGACCTTGAGTTCGGTGTTCGGAATGAAACGACGATCGATCGCGCGCGTTGCTGCGACTGCATCGAGAGACGACCAAACGCCTTCGGCGAGGCCCGCCAAGAGAGCCGCCCCGGCCGCCGTTGTCTCGCGGTCGACGGGGCGTTCGACGTCGATTCCCAGCTGGTCGGCCTGGATTTGCATCAAACGGTCGTTACCGGCCGCACCACCGTCGACGCGCAGCGACCTGATGGGAATCCCCGTGGCTGCGACCATCGCATCGACCACATCGCGGGTCTGAAATGCCGTTGCCTCGAGTGTCGCGAGTGCGAGATGTGCAGCGGTCGTGCCGCGTGTGATTCCGAACACCGCTCCGCGCGCATCGGGGTCCCACCACGGACTGCCGAGGCCGGTGAGTGCGGGTACGAAGACGACTCCACCCGAATCGGTGACGCGACCCGCAAGTGTTTCGATCTCGCGAGACTCGGAGATGATGCCGAGGCCGTCGCGTAGCCACTGCACGGCCGCACCGGTCACGAAGATCGAGCCTTCGACGGCATAGGTGGTGACGCCGCCGAGTCGCCACGCAACCGTGGTCAACATTCCTTCGGCTGGCACCGGGAACGTGGTTCCTGCGTTCATGAGAATGAAGCTGCCGGTTCCGTAGGTGTTCTTTGTGTCGCCCTCGGTGAAACACGCTTGACCAAAGAGTGCAGCCTGCTGATCACCCGCGATGCCGGAAATGGGAATGCCCGTGGGAAGACCTTCTGCCGAAGTCGTACCGAACCGGCCGCTCGAATCGTGGACAGTGGGCAGCGAATCGATGGGGAACTGGCGTTCGACTCATCGGTGGCGAACACGGCCCCACCCGTCAGTTTCCACAACAGCCACGAGTCGACGGTTCCGAATGCGACCGATGGGGTGCGAGGGACACCGTTTGCCAGCAACCACTCGATCTTGGTGCCGCTGAAGTAGGGATCAAGGACGAGGCCCGTGACCCCACGAATCAGGTCGAGGTGCGGTGCGAGATCCACGCAGCGTTGCGAGGTGCGTCGGTCCTGCCACACTATGGCCCGACCGAAGGCGTCGCCCGTCGTGCGGTCCCACGCAACGACGGTCTCGCGTTGATTGGTGATGCCGATCGCCGCGGGCAGCGATCCGATCCGTTCGATCACCTCGACGAGGGTGCCGTGGGTGACGCGCCAAATCTCATCGGCGTCATGCTCGACGAGGCCGGGCGCGGGGAAATACTGCGTGAACTCGAGATACGAGGAAATGGTTTCTCGGCCGTCGGCAAAGACCGCCCTGCTGCGTACGCCGGTCGTACCCGCATCGATGGCCACGACGTACGTCATGGTCGAAGAGTAGTTCGCAGCTACCCGTCGGAGTCGGGGGCGCGAAGTGGCAGGACAACCGTGATGCAGGTGCCCGTCGTGCCCCTCGGTACGGAACGCGACAGGCGAGGGCCGCGGTTGAATCGCTCGAACAGTTCTTCCGACCGGTCGAGATCGACACCGGGTCCCCGATCTTCGACGGAGATCTTCACGTGCGATGGCTTCACATCGCCCGGTGGTATCTCAATTGCGGTCAGCCAAATTGGAGGCGCTCCGTGACGGAACGCATTGTCGAGGAGATTCGCGAGTGCTCGGGCCATTCGTCGCTTGTCGAGTTCTATTTCGAAGACCCGGGCCATCGGTGAGACAACGAGATTGATGTCGTTTTGGCCCGAGGACTTGACGACTTCCTCGAGAAACTCATTCAGATTGACGCGGCTGGAGACCAGTGCGGCGACGTTCGCGTCGAAGCGTGACATCTCGAGCAGGTCGTCAACCAGGCGGGAGAAGCGGTGCAGGTCGGCATCGAGCAGATCAAGTGCGGTTTGATTGGCGGGCGAGAGTTCATGCCGGCGGGATTGCATCACCGCGAGCGAAGCCATCAGTGTGGTGAGCGGAGAGCGAAGTTCGTGACTGACGTCGGAATTGAATCGTTGGTCGGCTGCCGCGCGGGCGGCAACGGTTTCCACCATCTCGTTGAAAGTTTCAATGAGGTCGGTGAGTGCGGGATCCTCGGATTCCGGTAGCCGGGTTTCGAGCCCGCCCGCGCCCACCTTGCGCGCCGCAGCCGCTATCTCGGCGAGTGGTCGAGACAAACGCCGTCCCGCGATGCTCCCGGCGCCGGCGGCGACGACGGCAAGCAGAATCGCGCTCACAATGACGAGCCGCCCGGTGCGTGTTCGGCGCGCATCCCACTGGGCATGGTCTGCAAGAAGGAAGAGCCGACCCATCGACGTGCCCCCCGTCGTACCGATGGCGAGTTCGATCGGGAGAATGATGAGGGACTCCGAGTCAGTGGCATCGGCGACGTAGTCGAAGCCTGCAACGCCATCCGTCGGAGCATCGCCGAAGCGCGTTCGCGGCGCGCCGTACCACCGACCCTCGATCTCAACGGCTGCGACCGCGCTGGGCAGCAGTGACGTCAGGATCTGGTCGAGTCTGGAAGGGTCATCCACCACGTTTTCGAGGAGCCGGGCATGCTCGCGGGCGTGGGCAACGAGGAGCGAGCGCTGCTCGGACCCGACCCATGATCTGCTGGCGATGACCGTGACGGTGAAGAGAACGGCCGCCCCGGCGAATACCGAAGCACCCACGAACAGCGCCGCGCGCGTGCGCAGCGACGGAGACGAATATCTGCGAACGACTGCGCCCACCGTGCCGAGAGTAGGCGCTCTCAGTTGTCGAGTCGGTAGCCCAACCCGCGCACCGTGACGACGTAGCGCGGGTTGCCGGGATCGGGTTCGATCTTCATGCGCAAACGGCGCACATGAACGTCGACCAGACGTCCGTCGCCAAAGTAGCCGTATCCCCAGACGCGATCGAGCAAGGTTTCGCGGCTGAAGACCTTGTCGGGTGCGGCTGCGAGCTCGCACAGCAACCTGAACTCGGTCTTCGTGAGTTTCACCTCGGAGCCGGCACGGAGAACTCGACCTTCGTCGGGTCTGATCTCGAGATCGCCAAATGTCCGGTGAGTTGTGCGCCAACCGTGGGGAGTGGCGTATGCGTTGGTGGCACGACGCAGAAGCGCACGTATGCGAGCGCACAATTCGTCGGTGTCGAACGGCTTCGTCACGTAGTCGTCGGCGCCCGCCTCGAGACCGAGGATCGTGTCTTCTTTCCCGTTTCGTGCAGTCACCATGATGACCGGAACATCGCTCGTCTCGCGGAGTCGACGACACACCTCGAAACCGTCGATGCCGGGCAGCATGATGTCGATGAGGACAAGGTCGGGATTCTCGTGTTTCAACAATTCGAGAGCGTCTTCCCCCGTATGGCATTAGATTAATTCAGTCGGCTGGCCGATTCAGCCAAATACGAGGGTCCTTATTTGGGGAAAAAGGCTCGCGTTTGCGGCCAATACGGCCGTTGCCGTTCGACCGTCGTCGTTGCGTTCTTCCACGAGCGCGCCGGCCTCGGCTGCGATGAGGGCCCCGGCGGCAAGGTCCCAGGGGAACAGGTGTTCCTCGAAATAGGCGTCGTAGCGACCGCAGGCCACGAAACACAAGTCGAGCGACGCAGATCCGAGGCGCCGGACGTCGCGGATTTTGTCAATCATGTGTGGGAATCGGTGCGCCTGTTTCAGGCGATTCTCGGGTGAGTAGTTGAACCCCGTGCCGACGAGTGCCTGTGCGAGGTCGCCGACGCCGCTGCACGAGATGGAGTGGCCGTTGAGATGCGCCCCACCACCACGCACCGCCGTGTACGTTTCGCGCAGCGCGGGTGCGTACACGACGCCACAGAGTGCGCCATGCCGGTCGTGCACTCCGATCGACACGGTCCACATCGGCAGGTCGTAGAGAAAGTTCGTTGTACCGTCGATCGGGTCGATGAACCACGTGATGCCGGACGATCCGTCATGCGTGCCGCCCTCTTCGCCGACGATTGCGTCATGCGGTCGTACCCGCTGCAGGGTGGCGATGATCTCGCGTTCGGTGGCTTTGTCGTGTTCGGTGACCATGTCGGTCGTGGTCGACTTCGTCTCGACGTTCTGCAGTCCCCGACGGCGTCCGGCCAGAGCGACGTCGCCTACCCGCGTCGCGATGTCGCGCGCGAGAACGAGAAGTTCGCCCGCGAGGTGTTGCGTCATTGGCGGTCCTGCAGCTCGCGCCACTCTCCGAGCGCACGCAGGACGAGAACCGCGACGATGCTGGTGCCGCCGGCGGTGACGATTGCACCAACGAAGAGCCCGAGGCCGAGAGGCGTCTCGCAGGATCCCGAGCACTGCACATCGACAAGTGCGTAGCCGATGAGTCCCCCGGCGAGACCACCCAGAATGACGGCCGCATACGCGGCAAGGCGCGCCGCGCGCGAGGGAAGTGCAGAGAGTGGACGTGGGGGGAGTCCGGGCTCGGAGGTCACTTCCACATCGTAGGCTCGGGTCCGGCGATGGACCCACAGCGTTCGATTCTTCACGTCGACATGGACATGTTCTACGTGGCGGTCGAGTTGCGCGACAATCCCACCTTGCGCGGCTTGCCTGTCGTGGTCGGCGGAGAGGGGCCGCGCGGCGTCGTTGCTGCGGCCTCATACGAGGCGCGTCGGTTCGGCGTCTTCAGCGCGATGTCGTCGGCGCAGGCACGGCGGCTGTGCCCTCATGCGCTTTTTCTCCCGGGGCGTCCGTCGGTGTACCGCGAGGTGAGTTCGCAGGTGCACGGCATATTTGCCTCGTTCACGCCGTTGGTCGAGGGAATCTCGCTCGACGAAGCGTTTCTCGATGTCACTGGTGCACTGCGCTTGCACGGCTCGGCGCTTGCAATTGCCGACATGATCCGCACCCGGGTTGCTGACGAAATCGGAATCACCTGCAGCGTCGGTGTCGCGGCGAACAAGTTCGTTGCGAAGATCGCTTCGAAAGCGGCCAAGCCTCGTGTCGTCGCGGACGGAATCGACCCGGGCGCGGGAGTTGTCGTCGTCGAGGCGGGTCGTGAAGTCGAGTTCCTGCACCCGCTTCCGGTGCGGGCGCTCTGGGGTGTCGGGCCGGCCACGCATGCCCGACTCGATCGAATCGGAGTGAAGACCGTTGCAGACCTCGCAACTATTGGGGTCGAACATCTCGTCGTCGCGTTGGGGGAAGCCTCGGGGCGTCATCTCTTCGATCTGGCGTGGGGTCGTGATGACCGGCCCGTCGAAAGCGATCGCGAAGCAAAGTCGATTGGTCACGAAGAGACCTTTCTCGACGATGTCTTTGACCCCGATGAACTGCATCGTCACATGGCGCGACTGTGCGAGGCCGTCGCCGTTCGTGTGCGTGCGGGCAAACTCCGGGCGCGCACCTTGACCCTCAAGATCAAGTTTGCAAACTTCCGGTCGATCACGCGCAGTATCACGCTCGACCACGCGCGCGAGAGTGCACCCGGGTTCGTCGATGCGCTGGCTCCGTTGCTGGGCGCAATCGAGGTTGGGCAGGGTGTGCGCCTTCTCGGCGTATCGGCGTCGCAATTCGAGGCTGCCGATGGTCCCGCGGGTCCGGTTCAGGCGTCGCTCTTCGACACCATCGACGACCAGTCACCCGACGAACGCGGGCTCATCGAGACGAAAGTCCTCGATGAGGCGACGTGGGCCAATGCAAGCGGGGCGATGGACGAAATCCGTCGCAAATTCGGCGCTGACGCGATTCGGACGGTTGCGGCATTGCGTGATGCCGAAGAACTGGGCGAAGTTGGGGAAAATCCATGGGGACCAACGTCCTGACGTCGTCGCGCGATGTTCCGTCACGCGTTGAGGTTTGCCGCGAGACATGAGAGACTAAAGACGTGCCATTGTCAGACGACGAGCAAAGGATCCTCCGTCAGATCGAGGAGCAATTGCAGACCGACCAGCGCTTTGCGCAGTTGGCCTCGCCCGCCGGCCTTTATCGTCAGTCGGCGCGCTCGATTCGGTGGGCGGTTCTCGGGGTCATCCTTGGGCTTGTTCTCACGATCGTGGCCCTCCAAGTGCACTTCCTCTTCGCGTTCGTGGGTTTCCTCGTGATGCTGGCCTGCGCCCTCGTGATCGAGCGACAGTTGCGCGCGATCGGCAAGGTGGGTGTCCAGGACATCGCTGCGACACTCCGAAACAGCAAGATTGGCTCGGCTCGCATTCGCGACCGGTTTCCGCGCGACTAAGTTTCGGGCATGCAGCCCGTTTATCCGCCCGAAGCCGACACGTACCGCAAGACCGTCCGCGAGTTCCTCGCCGACAATCTTCCAAATGACTGGCGAGGCATCGGCGCCTACGAGGGCGAGGCGCTCGAGCGGTTCGTCGCCGAGTGGCGCGTCGTTCTGCACAAGAACGGCTTCCTCGCGCCCGACTGGCCAAAGGAATACGGCGGCGGCGGATTGTCGTCGCTCGAGATGGTGGTGTTGAACGAGGAATTTGCTCGCGCCGGCGTGCCGGCCGGTGCCGCGAACGACGTTTTCGGCATCCAGATGCTCGGCAACACGTTGCTGCGGTGGGGTACGGAAGAGCAAAAAACGCACTACATCCCCCGCATCCTCTCCGGTGATGACGTGTGGTGTCAGGGCTACAGCGAACCAAACGCGGGTTCCGACCTCAGCAACCTCGGTCTGAAGGCACAACTCGACGGCGACCAGTGGATTCTGAACGGCCAAAAGATCTGGACCTCGGCCGGACACCTTGCCAACCACATCTTCACGCTTGCGCGGACCGACCCCGACGCGCCGCGTCACAAGGGCATCTCCTTCCTGTTGGTCGACATGCGTCAACCCGGTATCGAGGTGCGGCCGATCAAGATGATCTCGGGTGAGAGCGAATTCAACGAGGTCTTCTACACCGACGTCGTCGTGCCGAAAGAGAATGTTGTCGGCGGCGTGAACAATGGTTGGGCCGTTGCCATGACGCTGCTGGGTTTCGAACGCGGTGCGGCGGCTGCGGTGAACTCGATTCGTTACCAGGCTGAATTCGACCGCTTGGTCGAAATGACCCGCGCATATGGCAAGGCGGCCGACCCCAAGATCCGTCAACGGCTCGCCTGGTGTCACACACGCGTGCAGATGATGCGCTTTGTCGGGTACCGCACGCTCACCCAATTCCTGCGGGGTCATCAACCCGGACCCGACGCCGCAATCAGCAAGTTGTTGTGGAGCGAGTACCACAAGGTCGTCACCGAACTTGCGATGGACATCATGGGCCCCGATGGTTTGGTGCCGACCGGCCGAATGCCATCGAGTGCGTTTGGCGCCGACGACCCTGGCGCGCCGAACTCGACGAACAGCTGGGCGATGACCTTCCTCAACGCGCGCGCGGGAACCATCTATGCGGGTTCGTCGCAAATCCAGAAAAACATCGTGGGCGAGATGGTTCTGGGTCTGCCCAAGGAACCGAAGTAGGGCCGAGTCGGTGCGTCTCATCGCGGCAGTTCTGCGGCGGCCGTCGCTCTGGGTGACCGCGATCGTTCAGGCATTCCGCCTCGCCCGACCGAGATGGTGGGCGCGCCCGCCGTTCCTCCCGTTACCCGCGGTCGACTACGTCGCCATGAGGGCCACAATTCAGTACGGCGATCCAAAGCATTCCCTCGAGGCCGAAGACCTGCTGAAATACTTGATGTGGTGCAAGGCGGAGAACCGACGACTGGCCGTTGGCCGACGATGAGACGACTTCCGCTTGCCGCCGTCACAAGACCGGAAAGTCCCGGGCGGAGATAACCGTGCGGAGCGCGCTCGTCCTCAATGCGACCTACGAGCCGCTCAGCATCGTGTCGGTGCGTCGTGCAGCGTGCCTCGTTCTGTCCGACAAGGCCGAGATCGTTGAAGACGACGGCAGCGAGTTGCGAGCCGAACGATTTGCCTTGCCCTCGCCGCTCGTCATTCGACTGCGTTACGTCGTGCGTGTGCCGTACCATCGGCGAACCGCACTGTCGCGTCGAGCAGTGATGGCCCGTGACGGGCACCGTTGCCAATATTGCGGCGCGCCCGCCGACAGCATCGACCACGTGATGCCCCGGTCGAGGGGCGGAATGCACGTGTGGGAGAACGTGACCGCCGCGTGTCGGCCGTGCAATCTGCGCAAACGAGACCGCACGCCGGAGGAGGCGGGAATGCCCCTCGCCAAGTCGCCCCTCGCTCCTCGCGAGACTGCGTGGATCACCCTTGCAGTGTCCCGCGTACCCGAGGCGTGGAAGCCCTATTTGGCAAAAGCTTCCTGAGACCGCAGGATTGACCCATGAGCGGGTCGCGCAGCTGGGCAATCGAGACGTTCGCGTCCGATGCGCGGTCGTTGCATGCGGCGGAATTGCCCGCGCATCGTGGTCTGTGGCTCATGAATCCGACGCGACCGGCGTTCGTCCTCGGCTCGTCGCAAGACGAAGGTGATATCGACGGCGGGTTTTGTTCGGCGCATGGCATCGACGTCGTACGCCGTCGCAGTGGCGGGGGAGCGGTCCACGTCGATTCGGCTGCCTCGGTATGGATCGACATCGTCATTCCGCGCGACGACGCATTGTGGGTCGACGATGTCGGCCGCGCGATGCACTTCGTTGGGTTGGCGTGGCGCCAGATGCTCGTCGACTTCGGGATGAGCGGCACTGTCGTGAACGAAGGTCCGCACGCTGCGAACGATTGGTCGAAGACCTTGTGCGTTGCCGGGCGCGGCGCCGGTGAGGTCTTTCGCGTCTCGGGTGCAAAGGTCGTCGGCATCAGCCAGCGTCGCACACGTGACTTTGCCCGGTTCCAGTGCATCGCCTATCACGCATGGGACATCACGGCGCATCTCGGTGCGATCCCGTTGCTGAATGGCGATCCCGAGCGGGCTGCAACCTTGGTCGCCACCATGCCCGCCGTTGAGCCAGCTGACCTCGTCGTCGCGCTGGCATCCGCGTTGCCAACGCACTGACGCTCCCCACTTCTCCCCACGCCGGGAGATACGTGCCATCGACGTGCGAAAAGCGTGGTGTTTGTTGACCTTTTGGCGTGTCGCGCGCGGTTCAATGCCACCCCGCGCTGACCCCTGAGTCACCCGGGTGGAGCCTGGTGGGGAGAAAGTGGGGGGAAATGCTTGCAATGTGGGGAAAAGTGGGGCATAGTGGTGACACCTGCGGGGAGGTGGTGCCCGCCCCGTGGGTGCGGGTGGGGAATCCCTCACGCGGCGGAGAAGGGGCGCCGGGACGGAGACAACGTGTTTGTCGGCACGCACGAGCGGCAGCTCGACCCCAAGGGTCGACTTGCGTTGCCCGCTGCGTTCCGGCCGCAGTTGGAACCCCGTTGCTTCCTCGTTCTCGGCGATGACAAGTGCGTCACCGTCTGGACGTCGGAGGACTTCAAGAGCTTTGGACAAGAGATGCTCGACAAGGTGCGTCGTGGCGAAATGGGCCGTGACCAGCTGAGGGCGATCTCGAGTAGCGCAGCGGAAGTCACGATCGACGGCCAGGGTCGCGTCCTTCTCACCGAGGAGATGAGGACATTTGCGGGTCTCAGTCTCAATTCAAAAGTCATCGTCACAGGTGCGTTCGACCGCGTGGAAATTTGGGAACCCACGCGATTCGGTCGCATTGCGAGTGCCGGCACCGAGAAGATCGCCGGCGCGGGACAGTGATGGTGACGGGATGCAACACCCAGATGTTTCGCTCACCGGCAGTCTCTCGGTCGGCAAGATGGCTAGCTTCAACTCCGCCCGCTACCGTCTCGCGCGTTCCGGGGAGAAATCCCGGCGGCATCAGTCGGCCGAGGGGCTGCCGGTGAGCGAAGCACAAGAATTCCGTCACGCGCCCGTCATGGAGCGCGAAGTCGTCGAAGCGTTTGCACACGTTCCGGCCGGACACGTCGTCGATGCGACGCTCGGTGGTGCGGGGCACAGCGTTGCCTTGCTCGAGTCGCGCCATGACATCTCCGTGATCGGTATCGACCGTGACGACGTCGCTCTCGAGGCGGCTCGCGTGCGACTCGCCCCGTTCGCCGCACGGGTGACCACTCGTCACGCCACGTTCGGTGAACTCGGACGGGTTCTGGACGAAGCACTACCGAGCCTCGGCGTGACGCACATTTCCGGTGCCCTCTTCGACCTCGGTGTTTCCTCGCCGCAGCTCGACGTTGCGGAGCGCGGTTTCTCCTACCGTGTCGAGGCCCCCCTCGACATGCGGATGGACCGTTCGCAGTCGCTCACCGCGTCTGACATCGTCAACACCTACGACCGCGACGAGATCGCACGGATCCTGCGCGACAACGCCGACGAGCGATTCGCGCGCCGAATCGCCGACGCGATCATCCTTGCCCGGCCCATCAAAACGACCTCTCAGCTGGCCGCCACTGTCACTGCAGCGATCCCCGCCGCGACTCGCCGTCGCGGCGGGCATCCTGCAAAGCGGACATTCCAGGCCCTGCGAATCGAAGTGAACGCGGAACTCACCCAGATTCCGATGGCCCTGGATGCGGCAATCGACGCGACGTGCGCCGGCGGTCGCGTTGCAGTCATCTCGTACCATTCGGGCGAGGACCGCATCGTGAAGGAGGTCTTCCGCGCGGCCGAAAGCGGCGGTTGCACGTGCCGTCCCGGTCTGCCGTGCGCATGCGGAGCCGTGCCACGGGTTCGCCGTGTGCGCGTCACACGCCGACCAACCGACGTCGAAATCGACTCCAATCCGCGAGCGCGCAGTGCACAATTCCGCGTCGTCGAAAAGTTGGCGGTGTGCTGATGGCCGTTGCGGTGCAACCGAATGCTCGTCCGTCGCGTCAGACGCCCGCGCAGCTGCCGGGTCGCGACACCCCACGGCCCCGGCTCGTCGTTGTCGAGCGGGGTAGCCGCCTCGTCTGGGTGATCAGTCTTTCGGCCCTCGGCCTGTGCTGCCTGCTCTTTTTCACCGCGATCCTGCGTACCGAACTCGCCAAGCAACAGCTTCGGCTCGACAACCTGAACCGTTCGGTCATCATGGCCCGCGATCACTACAACGATCTGCGCCACGAACGGGCCTTTCTCGAGTCCCCGGGGCGCCTCTCGTCCGAAGCTGCGAAACTCGGCATGAAGCCTGCGGGCAACGCGAGGTTCGTCCCCGTCGACGCCGATGTCGTCGCAACAGTTCTCGCCTCGACGGGCGACTTGATGGACCGTGTGGCGGAAGAGGCGACGTCACCTCTCGACCAGTTCGGTCGCATCAAGTCGGAAGTCGACGGCGCGCCATGACGGTTCGGCAACACACGACGTCGTCGCGCGGTGCGCAGCCGCGCAAGGGCGCGGCACGCTCGACATCGACCGCAACCTCAACATCCCGCGCGCGATCACACGCCGGTGTGGCCGAACCACGCCGTAGCGGCACACAACAGCGGGCGCGACACGGTGCGCGCCCCGTTGCCAGAAAGCCGGCTCCGCACACCCCACGTGGTGTCCCACAGGTGAAACACCCGCGTTCTCGTCAGGCACCCGTCCGCTCTCGCGCACGCGGAAAATCACGTTCACGCAAGAAATCAACGGTCGGTTTTGTCAGGCGCGTACTCATTCGACCGAGTCGTACGAAACAGGCGACGCCGATCATCAAAAAGCGACTCCGCTGGGCGGTCGCGGTACTCGTCTCGCTTCTCATCTTCCTCATTGGAAAAGTCGGTTACCTGCAAACCGTTTCCGGCGACGACTACCGCGCGGCGGGTCTGGCCGCGCGCATGCGCACGACGACGTTGCGTGCCGAGCGCGGCGCGATCTTTGACAGGAACGGTCGCGAAATTGCGATGTCCGTTCCCAAGATGACGCTCTACGCAGACCCGACCATGGTGGTGGACCCCACGGGAACCGCTCGCGCGATCGCCGGCCTCATGCAATTCGACCCGGTGCGTGAACAGGAACTCGCAACGACTCTGGCGGCGCGTGAATCGAGCTTCACGTTCGTCGCCCGCCAAATCGACCCGGCCCGGGCCAAGGCAGTCACCGATCTCAGGTTGCCCGGTGTCGGTGCGTACAAGGAACCCGATCGGATGATCGTCGATCCGTCTGCTCTGGCCGTCGTGGGAGGTACCGACACCGACGGCATCGGTACCGCGGGTCTCGAGATGCAATACAACGACACCCTTGCCGGAAAAGACGGCCGGTTCGTGCGCGAACAAGACAAGGACGGTCGATCGATTCCCGGCGCGAGCAACGTCGAAGTCGAGCCGGTTCCCGGAAACGATCTCGTCCTCACGCTCGACCGTTCGATTCAGTTCCAACTGAACCAAGCACTTCTTTCGCGGGTACGTCAGGTGGGTGCCCGAGGTGGAACCGCCGTCGTCATGAACTCGAAGACTGGTGACGTTTATGCGATGGCGAACATCCGTCGCAAAGAGGACGGCACGTATTCGAACAGCGGTAACTACGCAGCCGTTGAGGCGCACGAGACGGGCTCGACCGCGAAGGTCTTCAGTATCGCCGCGGCCATCAACGAGGGTGCCGTGACTCCTGACAGCGTCTTTCACGTGCCCGGGATCCAGAAATTCGACGAATACGTCATTCGTGATGCTTATCCGCACCCGACACAAGCGATGCCGGTGCGTGAGATTCTCGTGAAGTCGTCGAACCTCGGAACCGTCCTCACTGCCCAGCGCATCAGCACGACGACACTCGAGTCTTATCTGCATGCCTTCGGGTTTGGCGACAAGACGGCGCTCGAATTCCCGAACGAGAGTGCGGGCATTCTGAAGCCAGCCGAAAAGTGGCAGGGCACCGAGAAGATCACGGTGGCGTACGGGTACGGATTCGCGTCGACCTCCCTGCAGTTGGTCTCGGCGATGAACGTCGTTGCAAACAACGGCACGTATGTCGCGCCGCGTCTCGTTCTCGCGACGATTGACGACGCGGGAAAGATGCACAACGTCGCGCCATCCGCTACGCGACCTGTCTTGACGCAGGAAACCGCAACACAGATGAACCTGATGATGCGTGATGTCGTCTGTTTCGGTACGGGAACCCTCGCAAAGATTCCCGGCATGACGGTGGCGGGCAAGACGGGTACGGGCTACAAGGTGCAGAACGACGGCACCTACGGCTCCGACACCACGGGCCGCAAATACTTCGCCAGCTTCGTTGGTTTCCTGCCCGCCGAGGATCCGCAAGTGACGATCCTCGTATCGATCGACGAACCCGACGCCGGCTCGCGCGACCGCTTCGGTGGCACGGCGGCGGCCCCGGTGTTCTCCGACATCGGTGCATTCGTTGCTCGGGAATTGCGCATCAAGCCACCCGCAACCACCCAGCCGTGTGCGAAGGCCGATCCTTACGCCCGAGCGGGTGAGTCGGGGCACTAGGTCGGCTTCCATGGGCGTGCGACTCACAGAACTCGCATCTGAACTCGACCGCAACGGCTGGCTCACGTCGTGCTCCGGTGACGCCGACGTGGTTGACGTTCACCTCGACTCACGGGCGGTCACGGCGGGCTCGCTCTTTTGTTGTCTCGAAGGCGAAAACCACGACGGTCACGACTTCGCCGATGAGGCCGTGCGCCGCGGGGCGGTCGCGTTGCTCGTGACAAGGGCGCTTGAAAGGACAACGGTGCCGGTTGTCATGGTTGATGCCGCGGCCGCACGTCGCGCCGTCGCGGTGGTCGCCGCATCGGTGCACGGACACCCGTCGCGCGAGATTCCCGTCGTCGGCATCACCGGGACGAATGGAAAGACAACGACTGCGGCGATGCTCGCCGCCATTTGCACCGAGGCAGGGCTCGACCCCGAGGTATTCGGCACGTTGAGCGGTGCGCGAACAACCGCCGAATCGACGGAACTTCAACGGGCGATGCGGCGAGCGGTCGATGCGGGTCGACGCGTGATCATCATGGAGGTCACGTCGCACGCGCTCGCGCTGGACCGTGTCTACGGGATCGTGTTTCGTACCGCCACCTTCACGAATCTTGGTCACGACCATCTCGACTTCCACGGCACGGTTCGACGCTCGCGACGGGCGCGAGGCTGATCGTGGTCTTCGGATGTGGTGGCGACCGTGATGCAACGAAGCGTCCGGTGATGGGTGCGGTCGCGAGTGAGCTCGCCGACGTCGTCGTCGTCACCACCGACAATGCACGCTCGGAAGACCCCGCCGCGATTGCGAACGAGGTTGTGAGAGGCGCCGGGCGTCCCGATTCGATCCGGGTCGTTCTCGATCGGCGTGACGCAATCAATGGCGCAATCGCGACGGCACAGTCCGGGGACGTTGTCGTGATCGCAGGGAAAGGCCACGAGCGCGGTCAGACAATCGGTACGGTAACTGTCGACTTCGACGACATGGACGAGGCGCGCGGTGCACTTCTGCGGGTCATGGGAGGTGCGAATTGATTGCGGTTTTCATCGGTGGGGCAGTGGCGATGCTCGTGTCGCTCTTTGGGACCCGCTACCTCATCACCTTTTTCCGCCGGATCGGCCGCGGCCAGCCGATCCTCGGCAAGGAAGACCTCGGTCCCACCCACCACAATTACAAGCAGGGCACGCCGACGATGGGCGGTGTGGCCATCGTTGCGTCGGCGTTCGTTGGTTGGGCCGTCGCCCATTTCCGCAAGGGTCTCGCGTTCTCCGACCAGGCCCTCATCATGTGGGTATGCATCGTCGTCATGGCGGCGATGGGTTTTCTCGACGACTTCATCAAGGTTCGCAAGGCGCACAATCGGGGCATCTTCTGGAAGAAGAAGGGCTACGTCACGTTTGGTCTCACGGTCCTCTTCTTGTGGTGGCTCGCAGCGGCAACGAACGTCAGCGAGACCTTTTCGATCGTTCGTGCCGACAATCCCGGATGGGAACTGCCGTGGCCCGTCTGGGTGGTGTGGGGCGCGGTCATGGTGTGGAGCGCGACGAATGCGGTGAACGTGACCGATGGTCTCGACGGTCTCGCCGGGGGATCGGCGCTCTTGTCATTCCTCGCGTACACGATCATCGCGTACTGGGCCTTTCGTAATCCCGAGTTGTACGGATTGGTCAACCCGCTCGACCTTGCCGTTCTCGCCGCGGCGTTCGCCGGCGCGTGCGGAGGCTTCCTCTGGTGGAACGCGGCGCCCGCCAAGATCTTCATGGGCGACGTCGGTGCACTCGGCATCGGCGCGGCCCTCGGGCTTCTGGCCGTAACCACGAACACGCACTTGCTCCTCGTGTTGATCTGCGGCATCAACGTCTTCGAGGCGGGCTCGGTCGCGGTTCAGATGGGTGTCTTCAAGGCCTCGGGGCGCAAGAAGCGTCTCCTGCGCATGTCGCCGATCCACCACCACTTCGAACTCGTCGGTTGGCCCGAGACGAGTGTGATCATCAGGTTCTGGATCATCCAAGGCATCTGCGTTGCAACCGCACTCGCCGTTTTCATCGGCGACTTCACGCGTCAGGTCGGCTGACGTTGAGGGCCCTCGTTTTCGGTCTGGGAATTGCAGGCAACGCGGTTGCCCGCGCACTTTCGTCCCGCGGGGTTGAGCCGTTGCTCGTCGACGACAAGCCGAATCCATCGCACGACGCGCTCGCAACCGAGTTGGGCGTCGGGTTGAGCATCGCCCCCGATCTCGGAACGCTCTCCAGGCTTGTGAAGGATGTCGACTTCGTCATGCCGGCCCCGGGGATCCCCGAAGCCCACCCGCTTTTTGCCGTGGCGCACGACGCCGGCCGCGAGATGTTGTCGGAGATCGAACTTGCCTACCGGTGGGAACAGCAGCGTGCGGGTGGCCCGCGCCCGATGCTCGGAGTCACCGGAACCGACGGCAAGACAACGACAACGCTCCTCGCCACCGCGATGATCCAAGAATCGGGTCATCGTGCTGCGGCAGTGGGCAACACCGAGACACCGCTCATTGCCGCCCTTGACGATGATGTCGAGGTTTTCGTGGTCGAGTGTTCGAGCTTCCGTCTCGCACTCACGCGCGACTTCCGTGTGGAGGCAGGGGTGTGGTTGAACCTCGCGCCCGACCACCTCGACTGGCACCGTGACTTGCCGTCGTACCGCTCCGCAAAGGCGCGGATCTGGTCGTCGGCGCGACCGGGTGACGTCGCGGTGGCACCGTCCGCAGATCCGTCGATCGTTGCCGCGGCGCGGGCGACACGGGCACGCACGGTCACCTTCGGATTGGGGGCGGACGAGCACTACACGTGCGTCGACGGTCGCCTGAGCGCGAAGGGGTCAGACCTCATCGCCGCCACGTCGATGCCGCGTGCTCTTCCTCACGACGTGACGAATTCCCTCGCTGCAGCAGCCATCGTGCTCGAGTCAGGAGCGGGATCGCTGGCGGGAGTGTCCGCCGCCCTTGCCACGTTCAGACCCTCGCATCACCGCATCGAGTTCGTCGCCGAAGCGGGAGGCGTCGCTTGGTACGACGACTCAAAAGCGACATCCCCTCACGCCGTTGCGACCGCGCTCCGGGCGTTTTCGTCAATTGTTCTCATTGCCGGCGGACGCAACAAAGGTCTCGACCTCTCGGGTATCGCAAGTGCCGGAACCTCGGTGAAGGCCGTGATCGGCATCGGCGAGAGTGGATCCGAAGTGGTCGGTCATTTCGATGGACGCTGCCCGTCCGCTCTCGCGTCGTCGATGGATGAGGCGGTTGTCAGGGCCGCATCGTTTGCCACTGCCGGAGACGTCGTTTTGTTGTCGCCCGGGTGCACCAGTTTCGACTGGTACAGAAACTACGAAGAGCGAGGATGCGACTTCGCCCGTGCCGTGCGTGAGCGGCTCGGCCTTACCGATCGCGACGGGGGGGATCAATGACTTCGGTGATGAAACCTGCAAATCTCAATCCCGCCATGAAAGGGAACATGAGCGTCGCCGAACGCCGTCGCGCAACTCTCGAGCGCACCGGTATCGCGTCGAACCGCAAGCTCGCATCGGGGCCACCGCCAGCCGCCTTCTACGGGATTCTTGCCTTCACGATTTTGCTCGTGATGTTCGGCTTGGTCATGGTGCTCTCTGCGTCGTCCGTGACCATGCTGCACAGCGGCAATTCGCCCCTTTACATGTTCAACAAGCAACTCTTCTGGGCGACAATCGGTGCGTTCATGATGTTCTTCATGTACCGAACGCCCTACATCATTTGGAAGAAGTGGGCACCCGCAATCTTCGCCGTCGGGATCTTCGGTATGTTCCTCCCGTTCGTGCCGGGCTGGGGTGTCGAGGTTCGTGGCGCCCGAGCGTGGGTCGGCACCGGTGTGCTCGGCTTCCAGCCCTCCGAGTTCCTGAAGATTGCCATCCTGCTCGTCTGCGCGAAGGTGCTCGCCGAACGTTTCCGTGAGGTCGACAACCTACGGCGCACCTTCTGGCCCGTCATGTTCTTCATGCTCGTCGCCTCGGGGCTTTGTGTTCTGCAGGGCGACCTTGGCAGCGCGATCGTCTTCGCGGCGATCATTTTCGGAGTGCTTTTCATCTCGGGCATGCGCATGTCGATTCTCGTGTCGGCGGGAGCGGTAATGGCCGTGCTCGGCATCATGTCGGTGCTCCCGAGCGATTATCGGCGTCAACGTTGGACGTCGTTCCTCAACCTCAGCGAAACCAAGGGCCACCTCGGGTACCAGGTGTACCAGTCGATGATCAGCATCGCGAATGGTGGGCTCACGGGCGTCGGCGTCGGCGAGGGCGCGGGAAAGTGGGGCTACGTCCCCCTGGCGCACAGCGACTTCATCTTCGCCATCGTCGCCGAAGAATTCGGGCTTCTCGGCGTCATTGCGGTGCTGGGAATGTTTCTCGGACTCGTTCTTTTCGGTATTCAGGCCGCTCTTGGGGCGAGAGACGTCTTTGGAGCCCTCATTGCTGGTGGAATTACGTCGTGGTTCGCGGTCCAGGCTTTCATCAACGTGGGTGGGGTCACCGCGACGATGCCCGTCACCGGTCTCACGCTTCCGTTCATCTCGTACGGAGGCAGTTCGCTCCTCGTGTCCATGGCGGCGGCGGGCCTCTTGCTCAACGTTGCACGCAACATGAAGTGAGGTTCGCGTGACGACCGTCGTCATCACCGGCGGCGGTACGAGCGGTCACGTCCTGCCGGCCATCGCCATCGCCGAGATGCTCGAAGACCGTGGTGTCTCCGCGTCCGACATTCACATCATCGGAACGGTCCGCGGCGTTGACGGGCAGATTCTCGGTGACACGGAGTATCCGCACACTCTTCTGCCAGTCACGGGTCTGGCCCGATCGTTGCGACCGCGAGCCCTTTTGGGCAATCTCGCAAGCGCAGCCCGTCTCGCTGCTGCGCGCAGGCGATGCCGCGCACTTCTCGCCGATTTGCGGCCGGACATCGTTGTGTCGGTTGGCGGATACGGCAGTCTCGCGGCGATGCACGCCGCCAGACGTCTCGGCATACGCACGGTTGTGGTGTCCTACGACTCGCGGCCGGGTCTCGCCACCCGGCGCCAGGCGAAACACGCCGACACCGTCACGGTTGCCGACCCCACGTCACCCCTCGACAACGCGATACTCACCGGGGCGCCCGTCCGCCGGGCCGTGCGTGAACTCGACCGTGCCGCCGAGCGCATCCGGGCGCGCAGACTCCTTGGCTTGCCCACCGACGGCTTCGTGGTCGGGGTGATGGGCGGTTCGCTCGGGTCAGGTCTTTTGAACGATCTCGTCGAGT
>RGCG01000190.1 GCA_009919275.1 Actinomycetota bacterium | reverse complement strand
GGAATCATCGAGACCACGTTCGCCGAGGAAACCGAAACCGACCTGTTCGGCGAGCAGGTTGTTCTCTGTGGTGGCCTCACCGAACTCGTGCGCAACGGTTTCGAGACCCTGGTCGAGGCCGGCTACCAGCCCGAGATGGCGTACTTCGAGTGCCTGCACGAGGTGAAGCTCATTGTCGACTTGATGTACGAGGAAGGCATCGCCGGTATGCGCTACAGCATCTCCGACACTGCCGAGTACGGCGATGTCACCCGTGGCCCGCGCATCATCACGCCAACCACGAAGAAGCAGATGCAAAAGATCCTGAAAGAGATCCAATCGGGCAAGTTCGCCAAGGAATGGATCGCCGAGAGCGAAAGCGGGCGCGCAAAGTTCAACGCGCTCCGCGCTGCTGGCGCGTCGCATCAGATCGAGGAAGTCGGCAAGCGTCTTCGCGGCATGATGCCGTGGATCTCGGCCGGAAAGCAGAAGGTGTCGGAAGCCTCCGGCGGCTGAGGTTTTCGGCGCAGTACCGCGCAGTTCTCGGTGTGAAAAGACCCGGAAAACGGGTAATTACACACCGAGAACCCTCGAGGGAAATCGAAGAGGCCCCGCCGTTTGGCGGGGCCTCTCCTTTTTGTTGTGCACCTGATAGGGGCAGGTGATCGTGGTCCTCAGCAGCTGATGCCGGGGAGGCAGGGCTTGGGCAGGGTCACCGTCGTGAGCTTCGAGAGGTCGACTCCTGCGAGCTTCGACGACAGATTCGGAGTGCCGATGATCTTCGGGATGTTGAGCGATGTCGAACCACCAGTCGGTGCCGGGGCCGGAGCGGGTGCCGCCTCGGCGACCGGCTCGTCGACCGCGGGCTGCTCGGCGGGAAGCGTCACGACAGGTGCTTCGGCAATCGCGGTCTCGGCAACTTGTGGCGTGGGGGCAACCGGCCTGCCGCGATTGCGATGCGCTTCATGTTCTTGTTGGTGATCCGGTTGGTGTTCATTGTTTTCTCCTTGTGTGGTGGGCCCCTTTTGGGCTGTGTTGCCGTACAGAGCCGTCAGGTCCCCAACCGCGGACACTTTTCTCCCGACTTTTTTCGGAATTGTTTGAAACCCTTGCCCTGCAGGGGTTTACCGCTGCCCCTGGGGGTGAGAACCGTCGGTTTTTCGGTGCGTGATGTCGCAAAAAGCGAGTCAATTCACACCGAGAATCCTTGGGGGTGGAAAACCTGAGTTGACGGGTCGGGAATTGAGGCGTAGCGTCCCACGCCATGACCAACGCCTCCTGGGGTTTCGAGACCCGCCAGATTCACGCCGGACAGAGCCCCGACCCCGCCACGGGTTCGCGCGCGGTGCCGATTTACCAAACCACCTCGTATCAGTTCCGCGATTCATCCCATGCGCAGAACCTCTTCGCGCTCGCCGAGATCGGCAACATCTACACCCGCATCATGAACCCGACGCAGGCCGTGCTCGAAGCGCGAGTCGCCGACCTCGAAGGTGCGGTCACCACCGCTGTCGGCCTACCCGGTGCGCTCGTCGTCAGCTCGGGTCAGGCGGCCGAAACACTCGCGATCCTCACCTTGGCCGAAGCGGGCAGTCACATCGTCGCGTCACCGTCGTTGTACGGCGGCACCTACAACTTGCT
>RGCG01000189.1 GCA_009919275.1 Actinomycetota bacterium | reverse complement strand
CGTGCACCGCACGGTCGTTGTCGATCACCAGCAGTTCGCCGGCCTTCAGTACCACTCGTCGACTCGCGAACTTGACTGCGGCATGCAACGCCGAGAGCGCGGATCGGGCGCGAGAGGTGGTCGCAGACATGAGCAGCTCGTCATAGACGAACGTCCAGCCGTGGTGTCGTCGAGTGAGCGGAGTGACGGCGACTCGAGCATCGGGCTCGCCGTGGGTCATGAAACTCGGGTCGACTGTCGTGACGAACTCGTCGGTTTGCAGCACGGCCAGCTGTTCGGGCGTGAGATGTTGCACGATTTCGTTCACGTCGGAGTACGTGGTGGCCGCCTGCGAGTCGCCGCGCAGGCACAGCAACACCACGTAACGCGGTTTGTGCGGGTGGAACGCGGTTTCGGTGTGCGAGCCGAGCATCACCTTCGACGACGTCGACACCTGCGCGCGCTCGGCAGCTTTCACCGGGAAGATGTCCTGGATGAGACGACCCTCTTGTTCGCGGTCGTAGCCGACTGCCCGACCGATGTCGTCAGCAAAGTGCAGCAGTGCTCGCGTCGCAGCCGGACACGCGTCGTGATCGGCGTTGGTCACCAGCGGAGTCGGCGGAACCACGCCGGTGAAGTAGTCGGCAATCAGCGTGACTGCCGACGTTGAGGTATTGGAAACGGTCGCCAGAGTCATGCAGACATGATGGCGGGGTTTGTGCTGCGTAAACCGCAGATTTGCGCGTTAGAGTGCGGCTATGACTGCAGAATCAGAAGCGTTAGATACTAAAGACCGAGAAATTCTCAGTGTTCTCAAGGATGATGCCCGAATCCCGTGGCAAATGCTCGGCGAGCGGGTGGGGCTCTCGGCCAACGCCGCCGCCGACCGCGTGCGTCGTCTCTTGCGCCGCAAGGTGATCGCACGGTTCACCGTCTCGGTCGATCAGCGCCGGCTCGGCCGTTCGCTGAGCGCCATCATCGACGCCCGCATTGCGACCACCCCGAAGTTCGACGACGCATTGCGCAAGCGCGACGACGTGGTGTGGGCGGCGCACGTCACGGGCGTGCCGGACGTGAAGATCCTGGTCGCGTGCGAGGGAACCGAGGGGCTGGACCAGTTCTTGCAGTGGCTGCACAAGCAAGGGGCCACCGACACCCGCACCGACGTGGTGCTTCGCCCCATCGTGTAGGCGGTTAGCAGTCTCGTCGGTAGAGTGCTAACGCCTTCCGGCAGGGAGGCACCCCCACAACATCCCCCGTTGACCTACCTAAGGAGACGCCGATGCCCAAGATCATCCTTTTCGACGAAGCAGCCCGCCGCGGCTTGGAAGCCGGAATGAACCAGCTCGCCGACGCCGTTCGCGTGACCCTCGGACCCAAGGGTCGCAACGTCGTGCTCGACAAGAAGTGGGGAGCCCCCACCATCACCAACGACGGAGTCTCGATCGCCAAAGAAATCGAACTCGAAGACCCGTACGAGCGCATCGGTGCAGAGCTGGTGAAGGAAGTCGCCAAGAAGACTGACGACGTCGCGGGCGACGGCACCACCACCGCCACCGTGCTCGCCTGGGCGATGGTGCACGAAGGCCTGCGCAACGTCGCGGCCGGCGCCAACCCGATGAGCCTGAAGCGCGGCATCGAGAAGGCCGTCG
>RGCG01000188.1 GCA_009919275.1 Actinomycetota bacterium | reverse complement strand
TCATCCAAAGGAATGCCAAAACGGTCGAGCAGATCGGGTCGATCGCGCTTGATGAACCACGGCACGTACTCGGCGAAATGCTCACTCGACTCGGTGACGAAATAGCCCAACCGACGGAACATCTCGTAACGCACCGCATCGGACAGTCCTTCGAACCCGCCGTCGGAACGCTTTTCATCACCACGCATCGGCAATGGGTACTGCGAAGCGCGCTGCTCAATCAATGGATACAGCGACTCTCCGTTGCGTTCGAACTTCAAATAGAACGCCATGTGGTTGATGCCCGCGCACAGGTAGTCGATCTCGTCGACCGGCACGCCGATGTCACCGGCCAACTGCGCAGCCGTGTGTTGCACGCTGTGGCACAGACCGACCGCGCGAATCGACGACGCACGCGACACCGCCCAGCACAGCATCGACATTGGGTTCACGTAGTTCAACAACACCGCCGACGGGCAGACTTCCTCCATCACGCGGCACACGTCGAGAAGCACAGGAATCGTGCGCAGCCCGCGCATGATTCCACCCACCCCCAGGGTGTCGGCGATCGTCTGCTCGAGGCCGAAGCGCTTGGGTACCTCGAAATCGACCACCGTCGAGGGCCGATAGCCCCCCACCTGGAACATCGTCACCACGTACCCGGCGCCCGTCAGGGCCTCTCGCAGGTCGGTCGTCGCCTCGACCCGCCCTGGCACCCCCAAAGCCGCCAAAACCTTGTCCCCCACGGCTTTCGAGGTGGCCAGACGCCCCGGGTCGATGTCGTGCAGGGCCACCGTGGCCCCCGCCAGCGCCGGTCGGCTGAAGATGTCTCCCATCAGGTTGCGGGCGAACACCGTGCTCCCTGCCCCCACAAACGCGATCCTCGGCCCCGTCACGCCCGCCATTCTGACAGACACCAACCGTCCCAAACCCTTGGAATTGGCGCATTTCATGCCATTTTCCTGCATTGACTTAAAAGAACCTACTAATAGACTTTTCTTCGGAGTTGGAGGCTGGCGGTCAGTGTCGTGACGAGTGGAGAGCGGAGAACTGGAAGATTTCTCGCGTCCCTGCTGGGGGCGGCTCTCGTCGCATCCCTGCTCGCAGTCGCCACGCCCGCCGGACCGGCCAAAGCGGTCGGTGAAACGTTGGTTACCCCTGCCGCGACGCGCGTTGTTCCCAACACCTCGGGCGCTGCCCTGTCGGACGATTTCAACATCGCCGGCTATCAGTCGGGCGACACGCTACTGACAAACGTGTCACTTTCCGGACCCTCGGGAACGTCGTTCTCAATTCCAACCACCACCGGACTCACGTTGGGATTCGGCTACTCGACATGGACGGGCCGAACCGACCTCAGCTTCACCGGCAACCAGGCGAACACCAACGCAGCACTCGACTCAATGACGGTCTCTACCGGCGCGACCAGCGGAACCGCGATCCTCACGGTGTCGACCACCCTCAGTACCGCCAACACTTACTACTACTCAACTACCGGTCACTTCTATCAGGCGGTGAGTTCGTCGGGAATCACTTGGACGAATGCGAACACCGCCGCCACCGGCGCTTCCTACAAGGGGCGTCCCGGCTACTTGGTGACCATCACTTCGCCCGAGGAACAAAACTTCCTCAACAACAACGTCAGCGGCAACAACATCTGGATCGGACTCA
>RGCG01000187.1 GCA_009919275.1 Actinomycetota bacterium | reverse complement strand
GCCATCGCTGTCGGTGGCAACGCGCCGAACTGGTCGGGGCGGAAGTTCTGCATCGCACCTGCACCTAGGTTGCGTGCGTCATCAGGACGGAAGCCCATAAAGTTGTCTGGGCGCAAGTTGACCATGTCACCGCCGCCAATGGCGCCCGGGTTCTGAATCATTCCGCCTGGGCCAAAGTTGATCCCCGGGCCAACGCCGCACGGCGGCAATGGTGGTGGACCACACGAGCCAGGAGTGCCTCCCCCGCCTCCGCCAGTCGGCACCGGGTTGGTCGCGAACGTAAATGTCAACGAAGCATCACCCGTGTTTTCGATGTTGTTTCCAGAGGTGTCGGTGAAGGTGGTCAACGGCACGGTCAGGGTGTACGTCGTATTCGACGACAGCCCAGTGCCGCCGAACGTGATGGTGCCTCGATTGCCCGTGACTGCGGCCGTCAAGATGATGCCACTTGACGGGTTCGGGCTCAGCGTTGGCGTCCCCGACGAGGTAACCATCGATTCGTCGAAGTCGATCTCAAAGGCGCTGAGCGGTGGAAAGTAATCCGACCGATTCGTCATGACGGCTCGCGGCTTTTTTCGGTCGACACCAGTCTTGATCTTCCAGGCTTGCGCTGTCGGTGGAACAGCAGTCAGGCCGACCAAGTTGTTGAGACGACGCAACTGGCGGCGTTGAAGGTGGCGCCTGCACCGCTGACCGTGACGCGGTAGGCAAGAGTGCCGTAGCCAGAAGTCGGATCAACAATGTCTTCGCCACTTGAAGCGACAGTGATCGTATTGGCGTCTGGTCGCGTAGCAACCACATAGTCGCCGTTCAAACTCGCAATTGTTCCGGTAGCACCCGCCAGCGTGACTTGGTCACCGACAATCAGACCGTGACCAGCTGCCGTAATCGTGACGACATTGCTTGCCCTCGCTATGGCC
The DNA here is from genome assembly GCA_009919275.1 of Actinomycetota bacterium. GTDB lineage: Bacteria > Actinomycetota > Acidimicrobiia > Acidimicrobiales > Ilumatobacteraceae > F1-20-MAGs119. The sequence continues at coordinate 730 of RGCG01000187.1, read as the reverse complement.
GTAGGCGTGAGCGGCGCCTTAAAGCCGTGTGCCGCATCGGTGGTGTACACCACCGTTGAGCCAGTTCGCGTTGCCGTCGTCACGGCCGCGGTCGGGCCCAACAGGTCAGAAGCGAAATTGATGCCAAGTTGCCCGTTGGCGAGACTCAGGCCACTCGGTGCCTTCACCGCCACGCCTGCCGCATTCGAGGCGACGTTTCCGCTTTGTGGCGTCGTGTAGGTGAACGAGTTGGCATCAACAACGGTGATGCCATACGTGCCGTTCATGCTTGGGGTAGCGACACCTGAGATCGAGACCACATCATTGGTGGAATATCCGTGACCGTTCAAGGTCACGGTCACCGTCGTGCCGGCGCGCGCCGTGGTGATAGTTGCACTTGCAGCTGGAATCGTGAGTTGCTGCACGTTTGCGTCTGGTGCCGCAACCGTGCGAATCTGCACGTTCTTGGTCGGCACAAAGACCAGCGCCTCACCTCCATCAAGAAACACCGAGAAATTCGCCGTGCGCGCAACGATTGGCGCGATTGGCAAACCTGGAGGCGGGCTGGCCCCGAAAATTACCGGAGCAGTCGTGTCGACGTAGAGCTCTTTGTTGGCACTCAAGGAACCCGCAGCACCTAACGTGGGCAGTGCCGCAAGTACCGCAGGCTGACCGCCGACTTGCAAACTTGCTGAGTTCTGAATCGCCATGACATGTAGTCGCGTATTCGGCGGCGTGTTCTGCGGGCTGG
>RGCG01000186.1 GCA_009919275.1 Actinomycetota bacterium | reverse complement strand
TCAACGTCAACGTCGACGCACCCGTCAACCGCAACTCGCCGTAACCCGACGACACCCCCGACACGTCGGCAATCGCACCCGTCAACGTCTGATTCGACGACGACGCGAACTCCAGAGTCGTCGACGAACCCAACGTCACCGCACCCCCGTATGAGCCGCTGCCCAGCGTGCCCGACACTTTCAACGTGCCACCCGAATTGGAGATCGTCGTCGCACCCGAGTAGGTGTTTGCCCCCGACAACGTCAACGCGCCTGAGCCCACTTTGATAACTGACCCGCTACTGCCCGAGATCACTCCTCCGAACTCGGTCGATGAATTGTTACCGCCGGAGGTAAGCACGCCAGAGCCGAGCACAATCTGTGGATCAGAGGCCGAAAGTGCAACGCGATTGCTTCCAGAGACATCCCAATACTCGTTCTTTGCTGCAAATCTCACTCCAGTGTTCGCCGTGACACCGTCTAATGAAAAACGTTCTGCCGGCACCTTGACTCGTGACTGCCCCGAATATTCCCAGAACAGTTGGACTACTGCACTACTCCACCTCTCGTGATGCCAAATCTCGAACGGGTACCAGGCACCAGCGACCAGTCCGGTGATTGTTCCGTTGCCATTTCCCCCGTTCGCCTCGCCGCCTTGTTCTTGCCAGTCGCTGAGTGCCTGATCATTCATCGACAGATAGAAACCGTCATCTGATGTCCAGCTGAATGTCACCGACGTAGCAGGAGCCTGGATATAACCGGTCCAGTACGTCATGAAATCTTCGGTATTGCATCCGACCGGCCCGCCGCTACCCCAGTTGACGTCGATCGTCGAAGGAGTGCCAGAACTGCAGATCCCCCCTTTGGGTCCGCTTATCGAACCGACTTCCTCGTTGTTTCCGCCGATGTCGAAGGTCGCCCCACCCGCGACTGACACAGCAGAACGATCAGGCACCGAACCGCCGCTACGGCCGACGGCCAGCGTGCCAGCCGAGACCGTCGTCGACCCGTCATAGGTGTTCGCACCCGACAACGTCAGTGTGCCCGAACCTCGTTTGACGATCGAGCCTGATGCAGAAGCCGAGTCAGAGATCACGCCCGAGAACGTCGTGGTGGCATCCCCGGCCAAGGTCAGCGTGTTGTTCGTCGAACCAGTCGTGCTCAACGTGATCGACCCAGCACCCGAGATCGACGCCACCGTCTCGTTGAAACTCGCCAGATTGAACGTCGCACCGTCGGCGATTGTCACCGCCGAGGAGTTAGAGATTCTCTCCGCCGCGGTACCAAGCGCCAGCGTGCCCACCGAAATTGTCGTCGATCCGCTATAAGTATTTGCACCCGACAGCGTGAGCGTGCCGGTGCCGGTCTTGACCATGGCACCAGTGCCAGAGACCACACCAGCGAACGTGGTATCGGTCGCACCGCCGGAAGTGAGCGTGGCCGAACCGAGCGTGATCGACGCTGCGGTGTCACTGGTCGTCGACGTTGCAATCGAGGCGACGGTTTCGTTATTGCCACCGAGATTGAACGTCGCATTGTTCGAAACCACCAACGTCGACGAGTCGCTGATCTTGTTCGCAGCACCGAGCGTGAGGGTTCCGGCTGAGACTGTCGTAGCACCGCTGTAGGTGTTGGTCGAGACACCAGAGAACGTGAGGGTTCCGGTGCCCG
>RGCG01000185.1 GCA_009919275.1 Actinomycetota bacterium | reverse complement strand
CGCGACGTCGGCAAGCACATCACGGTGAACCAAATGTTGGCCAAGGACTCCGTCAAGTCGCGTCTCGGTTCCGAGCACGGTCTGTCGTATACGGAGTTCAGTTACATGTTGCTGCAAGCGAACGACTTCCGACATCTCGCTGCAGTGCACGACGTCGAGTTGCAGATGGGCGGCAGCGATCAGTGGGGCAACATCACTGCCGGTATCGACCTCATTCGCAAGACGCTGAGTCGTTCGGTTCATGGTCTCACCTGGCCGCTCGTGACGAAGAGTGACGGAACGAAGTTCGGCAAGACGGCCGATGGAGCGGTGTGGCTCGACCCCGCTCGCACCAGCCCGTACCAGTTCCGTCAGTTTTGGGTGCAGCAGGCCGATGCAGACGTCGCGCGGTATTTCCCGCAGTTCTCGTTGCGCCCCATCGCCGAGTGTCGAGAGATTCTCACGGCGCATGCCGCCAAACCGGAGCTGCGCGAAGCGCAACGTCTTCTGGCGCACGAAATCACCGCGATGGTGCACGGCGACGACGCAGCGCGGGCGGCCGACGAAGTTGCGTCCATCCTCTTCGGAGGCGACCCAACGCAGGCGAGTGCCGCCGGCTTTGCGGCGATTGCGCACGAAGTGCCGTCATCGAGGTTGTCCAACCTGCCCGACGACATGGCCCAACTGTTGGTCGACACGTCGGTATGTGGGTCGAAGTCCGAGGCCCGCCGCACGATCGAACAAGGCGGGGTTCGCCTGAACGGTGCGGTGGTTTCACTCGACACGAAGCCTGCAGAAGTCGCCCCACTACATGCGCGTTATTTGCTCCTTCGGCGCGGCAAGACGACGTACCACCTCATCGATCGCGGAGCCTGAGAAAAGTGCCCGGAATCGGGCCTCCGTAGGTTGGGATTCGCGAACCCCTCGGATAACTTCACGGAGCCTTTCGGGGGATCCGCCCCCGAATGAAAACTCCGCCGGGTCGGGTTGACGTTCCGTCAAAACCGCCGATAGAGTTGCAACTCGCCCCCAAAAGCCGGCTGCGTGCAGTCGGAACTCTGGAGGACCTGGCACGGCCACCCACGGGTGAGTGCCCACATTTGCTCCTTGAAAACGGAAGAGAAGACTGAACGCCAGTGCGGGCAGAGATACAGGTGAAAGCCTGACTCTGCTTGTCAATTCTGGTCAGTAGCCATACTGACCAATCAGTAATACCTCCGGCCGGGTCCCAACCTGGTCGGGAAAATTCAAGCCAAGGTCATGACAACACACAGAACACGATTCCGTTCGTTGTCGTGAACTTTCCAATCGTTTCGGTCCGAGCAATCGGGTCGACATGATTTTGACGGAGAGTTTGATCCTGGCTCAGGACGAACGCTGGCGGCGTGCTTAACACATGCAAGTCGAACGGGATCCATGCAGTAGCAATACTGCGGAAGATCTAGTGGCGAACGGGTGAGGAACACGTGAAGAACCTGCCCCGAACTCTGGGATAACAGTTGGAAACGACTGCTAATACCGGATGCCGTTGTCGGAGTCACATGGCTCTACAACGAAAGTTTTTCGGTTCGGGAGGGCTTCGCGGCCTATCAGCTAGTTGGTGAGGTAACGGCTCACCAAGGCATCGACGGGTAGCTGGTCTGAGAGGATGATCAGCCACACTGGGACTGAGACACGGCCCAGACTCCTACGGGAGGCAGC
>RGCG01000184.1 GCA_009919275.1 Actinomycetota bacterium | reverse complement strand
GTCTGGATGGTGAAGGAGATGTCCTTGCCATCACCTGTGCCCTGCAGACCCACCACCAATCCGTATCCGATCAGCTGATTCGGTCGCGCTGCAGACAGTGCTGCAATATCTTTGATTCGTGCGGCTTCAGATTGCGTTGCTGCTGCCGACAAGACAGATAGCACCAAAACCAACAGCAGATTTCGCACGCGACAAAACTTCTTCATCGATTCAATTCCTCAGAATGGCCACAGCCGCAGTAGCGCGCGATTCATCCATCCCGAACGACTGGCATCCGCCAGCTCTCCCTTCGAGGCGAAACTGATGTCGGCATCTGCAAGGCGGCGCGAGCGAACCGTATTGTCGGGCTGCACATCCGATGGCCGAACGAGACCGGTCAAGCGAATGATCTGCGCGCCGCGAGCGAACTCCATTCGTTTGTAACCGCGGATCGCCAGCAGACCGTTGGGCAGAACTTCGGTGACGACTGCAGTCACTTCGCCGGTGATTCGCCCTTGCTGTCGGGCGCTGCCCTCGCCGGTCGACTCAATTGCGCTTTCGGCGGGGTTGATATCCACCGGCCAAGGTATCCCGGCATTTTTGAATCGCCGGTCAATCTCGCCGAGCGCACTACCGTTGAGCGCCGTGGTGGCGGAGTTTCGCGACGCGTTGGACGATGCCGAGCTTGACGCCGAGACCTGCTCTTCGACGAGGACCGTGACCAGATCCCCGGGTCGACGTGCTCGATCGAGGCCGAGCAGACTGTCTTGACCGGCCTTCAAGAAAATAGATCCCTCGGCTGCGACGGGCGCTGCCCGCTCCGATGAGGGGATGTAGACCCGCTCCGGCGGAATGTCGCGTAGACCCACTTCTGCGCACCCGGCGAGAAGCAGGACAACAAGGGCAACGATCGGGTAAAGCTTCGTCACGAGTTAGCCTCAAAGTTTATTGTTGGCATAGCTCAACATGCCATCCACCGCCTCGATCGCCTTTGCGTTCACTTCGTAGGCGCGCTGCGTCTCGATCATGCTCACCATTTCTTCGACAACGTTGACGTTGGAGCTTTCGAGCGCTCCCTGGATCAGTTGGCCGTTACCCTGCTGGGTCGGAATGCCGACCTGCGGCGCACCGCTCGATGTCGTTTCACGGAACAGGTTTTCACCGATCGCCTGCAGGCCCGACGGATTCAGGAAGCGCGCAAGCTGGATCTGACCGATCACCTGAGCCTGCGGCTCGCCGAAAGCTTGAATCGATACCGTGCCGTCACCGCCGACCGTGATCGTTTGCGCGTTCTGCGGGATGGCGAGTTCTGGCTGTAGCCGATAGCCGCTGGAATTGACCAACACGCCCTCGGCCGAAATCTTGAAGCCACCATCGCGCGTATAAGCCAAAGTACCGTCTGGCTGGAGGATCTGGAAAAATCCCTCGCCGCTGATGGCCATGTCGAACGCGTTCTGCGTCTGAATGAGATTTCCTTGAGCGTGCAACTTCTCGGTCGCGACGACGCGCGTTCCGGTACCGAGCAACAATCCCGTGGGCGCAGCCGTGTCAGCGGAGGTCTGGGCACCCCCCTGACGAACGCTCTGATAGAGCAAATCCTCGAACGTTGCTCGATCGCGCTTGAAGCCCGTCGTGTTGACGTTGGCGAGGTTGTTAGCGATGACGGTCATGCGCGTCTGTTGCGCATCGAGACCCGTTTTC
>RGCG01000183.1 GCA_009919275.1 Actinomycetota bacterium | reverse complement strand
GGAATGAAAATTCGCCGAGGCGGAGATAGATTTACATTTTATAAGAAGACAGGATTTAGCCTTGTAGATTTTGCAGAAAAGAGCATGGTAGAGGGAATGATGGAGAGGGCACAAGTTGCATCTCCTTCTAAAGTTACCAAAAAAATAGGTGCAGACATTGCAGTAGGTGCAGTTGTTGGAATGAAAGAATATGTAGATGATGCAAGAGTTGCGGGTCAACAAATAGGAACTGCAGTAACTCAAGGAGCAATGTCTCAAGCACAACAAGCAGCAGCATCCAGAGCAGCGTTATATGGAGCGGGACCAATTGATCCAGCACAAAAATCATTAAGAAGGCAGTTAGAGAAACAGGCAAGGCTAAAGGCTTTGGCAGAAAAAAGATTAGTTACACAATCACAAGTTACTGGAATGGTTGCTGCCAATGCATCAGGAGGATCTGGTGGTTCTGGAGGAAAAGGCGGAGGAAGATTCTTCGGAGGATTTAGAAGAACTCCAGCAGATCCAAATAATCCAAAACCTGGTATGGGCGCAGGCGGAGCAATGATGGCTGCTTCTGCAATAACAATGGGTGCAGCAATGATGCCTGGTGCAATAGGAGACATGGCACAAAAAATAATGATGCCACTCATGGCCTTAACCATGATACTTCCATTACTTCAAACTAAAATGGGACTATTTGCAGTTGGTATTGGTTTGGTTATCGCAGCAGCAGTAAAATTAAGAATGGCTTTTGATAAAGCACAAGACTCTGCCATGAAGTTAGCATTGGCTACAGGATCTGGACAGGACGCAATTAGAGGTTTAGCAAAATTTGCTGGAGGAGTGACTGCTGGCGAAGTAATGGATAAGCGCAGAGAGGCAGCAGTAAATCCATTTGCTATTCAAACAGGTAAAACAACATTTGGAGAATCTTATGTTGCGAGCAAAGAGGGTAAGGATTTAATAAAGGCAACTGGACAAAATATTGAAGGAATGGGTCGTTCAGGTGCACAGAATAGAATGGTAAATCAACTTGCAACTGCAGTATCATCTGGCGCAATGACAGCAGCACAAGCAAGAAGCGTTGCAGCAAATATTGGAAAAGAACTTGGAGATTATAGTTTTGGAATTCAAGTTAATGCAAAACTTATAGAGTTAATTGGTGTTAATGGAGAAAATCTTTTAACAGATCCATTAGCAATTCGTGTTAAATTAATTGAAGAAACAAGGAAAAATGTTCAGACTTTTGGAGATCAGGCAAAGCAGGCTGGAAAGTGGACTGGCAAAGATATTCTAAAGGTTGGTGCAATTGGTACTGGGGGTGGTGCTTTAGCAGGAGCAGCAACTGGAGCAATTATAGGTTCTGTTGTTCCAGTAATAGGAACAGCACTAGGTGCAGGAATTGGAGCAGTTACTGGCGCTATAGCAGGAAACCTTTTCTCAAGAAAAGATCGTGCTGAAAGAATAGGTACAGCATCAGGAGCATCAATTGCTATGCAAAAAATGGCATTAGAGCAGCAACAAGAAATGATAGACTCTTTAGACATAGCATATGAGAAGAGAATTGCTGAGGCAAAAGCAGCAGGGGATACTGCAAAGGTTGATGAATTAACAAACAAGCATATTAAGGATAGAGCAGCATTACTTGAAGAAAATGGTAAATTATTAAAAGATATTGCAACATCATATTCTAGTGCTGAAG
>RGCG01000182.1 GCA_009919275.1 Actinomycetota bacterium | reverse complement strand
CTTGCGTCACCCCCCTCGCCCCCGTAGCGTGTGACCCGCGGCTCTGGGGGTGACCACACTTTCCGGCCGGATTGCAATACCACCTACCAAGCCCACCACAGAAAAAGGGGAAAGAATGCGCAAAAGCACACGCCGTGTCGCGGCTGCAGTCTTTGCTTTCGGTCTCATCGCAGCAGCCTGCGGTGACGACAGCGGAGATGACGCCTCGACCGCCGACACCACGGCAACCGCCGAAACGACGGCAACCGCCGACACCACGGCAACCGCCGACACCACCGCTCCTGCCGAGACCGCGGCTCCGGCCGATGATCCGGCTGCAGCAGCCCAGGCCATTGTCGATGGCCTTCGTCAGATCCCGACGGAGATTCCCGTCAAGACCGGCGTGACCGCACCGGTCGAGAAGAAGAAGATCGCGTGGCTCGCCTGCGAACTCCCCAGCTGTGCAGAAGTCGGTGAGGATGCCCAGGCATTCGCCGACGCCCTCGGTTGGGAACTGAAGACGATCAACATCAAGAGCTTCGAGCCCGCCCCCGGCGTGCAGCAGGCCATCGACTGGGGTGCTGACTACATCACCATCACCGGTTCGCCGCTTGCTCTCTTCCAGGAGCAGTTCGACGCAGCCGTTGCCAAGGGCATCAAGTTCGCCTTCGGCTACACCAACGAAGACCCCCAGACGGTCGACGGTGGCATCGAGGGTCTCCTCACCACAATGGGTGACGACACCTCGACCTATGCCAACGGCGAGCGCATGGCCAACTGGATCATCGCCGACTCGAAGGCCGCGGCCAACGTTGTCATGGTGAACATCCGTGACTTCCAGGTGCTTGTGTCCGAAGAAGAGGGCGTGAAGGCCGGCCTCGCCGCTGGCTGCCCGACCTGCAAGTTCGAAGGCCTCCCGGTCACGATCGACGACCTTGGTGCGGGCAAGATTCCGCAGCTCGTCGTTTCGTACCTCCAGGAGAACCCTGACACGAACTACGTGCACTTCGCCTTCGGCGGTCTGCCGACCGGCGTGTCCGAGGCCATCAAGACCGCGGGCCTCGCCGACAAGGTGAAGCTCACCGGTATCGACTTCTCGGCACCGAACCTGCAGGAAGTTGTTGACGGTACCCACTCGGTGTGGACCTCGAACCCGAAGGCCATGGCTCTCGGTCTCATGTTCCATGCCTGCGTGCTCGACGCCGCCGGTGTCGAGTTCACCGACGAGCGCGAAGCTGCGAAGCTGAGCACCTTCTTCGTCGACACCCCCGAGGCCGCCAAGGCGATCCTCGACGGTGGCGGACTCCAGAACTGGAAGGGCCCAGAGGGCTACCTCGACCAGTTGAAGAAGCTCTGGGCCGTCGGCTGATCCAGCCAACCCCAAGAACTGAGAAAGAGCGGGGCGAAAGCCCCGCTCTTTTTCATTTCCCGGTGCACCTAACATCCGCACGTGACTGAACCAACGATGGATGAACGGGCATACGACGACGTCGTGATCGGTGGTGGTGCCTCGGGATGTGTGATGGCGAACCGTCTCTCGGCCAATCCATCACGGCGTGTTCTCCTTCTCGAAGCCGGCGGCCGAGACTCGCACCCAATGATCACGATGCCAAAGGGCATCGCCGTTGTGTCGGCTTCCCCGCGCTTCACGTGGCGTCACCCGGTGTCACGACCCCGACTCGACCGCCTCGACATTGGCGAAACCTGGGTCAATGGTCGCGTGCTCGGCGG
>RGCG01000181.1 GCA_009919275.1 Actinomycetota bacterium | reverse complement strand
GATGCGCTACGAACGGGCATCGTCAACGAAGTCAACGCCAATGTGACGGACAAGCTGAATTCGCAGATGCGTTGGATGATCGCGTTGTTTGCGACACAGTTCCTGGCGCTGGCCGCGATCGCGTTCCGCTGAGTTTTCTGTTCAGTCCTTCGGCGGCACCCAGGTCGACAAGAAGCGACCGAGCCTGCCGATTGCCTCGGTCAGATCTTTCGCCCATGGCAGCGTGACGATGCGCAAATGGTCGGGCTTGGGCCAGTTGAAGCCTGTGCCCTGCACGACGAGAACGTGTTCGGCGCGCAGGAAGTCGAGCACGAAACGACGATCATCCTTGATGGGATACACCTCAGGGTCGAGCCTCGGGAAGATGTAGAGCGCGCCCTTCGGCTTCACGCACGACACACCGGGGATTTCTTCGAGAGCCTTCACCGCTGCATCGCGCTGGGCGAGCAAACGCCCGCCGGGAAGAATGAGATCCTTGATGCTCTGACGGCCGCCGAGTGCGGTTTGAATCGCGTGTTGCGCGGGGACGTTGGCGCAGAGGCGCATGTTGGTGAGCATCGAGATCCCCTCGATGTAGCTGGCGGCATGACGACGCGGGCCGGTCATCACCATCCAACCCGAGCGGAAACCCGCGAGGCGATACGCCTTGGAGAGTCCGTTGAAGGTGAGCGTGAAGACGTCGGGTGCGATCGCCGCGAACGGTGTGTGCGTGGCGTCGTCGTAGAGGATCTTGTCGTAGATCTCGTCGGCCATGACGACGAGGTTGCGTTCGGCCGCGATGTCGGCAATTTGGCGAAGTGTCTTCGTGCTGTACACCGCACCGGTGGGATTGTTCGGGTTGATGACGACGATCGCCTTGGTGCGGTCGGTGACTTTGCTGCGCAAGTCTTCGACGTCGGGGTTCCAGCCGTTCTCTTCGTCGCAGAGATAGTGGACCGCGTTACCCCCGGCGAGATTGGTGGCCGCCGTCCACAATGGGTAGTCGGGTGCGGGGATGAGAACTTCGTCGCCGTTGTTGAGAAGCGCCTGCAGAGCAACCTGGATGAGTTCGCTGACGCCGTTGCCCAACCACACGTCGTCGACGTTGGTGATGTCGATGCCGTGCGTTTGGTAGTACTGCACGACCGCAGTGCGCGCCGAGACGATGCCCTGCGAGTCGGAGTAGCCCTGCGCATTGGGCAAGTTGCGAATGACATCGACGAGGATTTCGGGCGGCGCCTCGAAGCCGATCTTCGAGCACGGGTCCACGGATGTCGTAGAGGACGTCGGCCAACTTGTCCGACTGCTTGAGTTCCCTGCTCGTTGTCACCGCGTCAGCCTTGCAGAAACCGCCGCCGATTCCACGTGATTTTCACCGGTTCTCGGCGCGAAAAGATGCAAAAGCTGCACCGCAGCGCGCCGAGAAACCTGTGGGGTCAGAGGGCTTGGGCGAGGGCGAGGGCCTGTTGGGTTGCAAAGGTCCAGCGGCGCGGCGCGTAGGCGTCGCCGAGGATGTGCAGTTCCGGGTGCTTGCCCTTCAGCGCGTCGTACAGCGTGGTCTCTGAGTAGCTGCCGGTGGCGAGAACGACCGTGTCGATCTTCTTCAACTTCTTTTCTCTGTTGCTGTACGAGTGCGCGACCTTCACCCATCCCTTGCCGATCTCGACTGCGCGGAACATGGTCTTCACCTTCACGCCGGCTTCGTCGACCATCGCCATCATCGACCCGATCGAGTACGACCCCACGAG
>RGCG01000019.1 GCA_009919275.1 Actinomycetota bacterium | reverse complement strand
GAGATGGTGGCGACGTTCGCGATGTCCTGCTTGTCGTCGACGTCCTTCGACTGGCCCTTGATCGACTCGACGGCCGCAGCAACGGCCTTTTCGATGCCGCGCTTCAGACCCATCGGGTTGGCGCCGGCCGCGACGTTGCGCAGACCGTGGTGCACCATCGCCTGGGCGATGACGGTTGCCGTGGTGGTGCCGTCACCGGCGACGTCGTTGGTCTTCGTCGCGACTTCCTTCACGAGCTGTGCGCCCATGTTTTCGAAGGGGTCTTCGAGTTCGACTTCCTTTGCAATCGACACACCGTCGTTGGTGATGGTCGGTGCGCCGAACTTCTTGTCGAGCACGACGTTGCGGCCCTTTGGTCCGAGAGTCACCTTCACCGCGTCAGCAAGTTTGTTGACGCCGGCTTCGAGCGCACGACGTGCTTCTTCGTCGAATTTCAGGATCTTTGCCATGTTGTGCGTGTCTCCGAACTACTTGGTGACGATCGCAAGAACGTCGCGGCTGGAGAGGATGAGGAGGTCGTCGCCTCCGTGGCTCACCTCGGTGCCGCCGTACTTGCTGTAGAGAACGGTGTCGCCGACCTTCACGTCGAGGGCGAAGTGCTTGCCTTCGTCGTCGCTCCAGCGGCCGGGGCCGACGGCGAGGACGGTTCCCTGCTGGGGCTTTTCCTTGGCGGTATCGGGACGAGACCAGATGCTGTGGTCTGCTCGGCCTCGTTGGGCTTCACAACAATCCGGTCATCCAACGGCTTCAGGTTCATTTCACAGCCTCCATGTGGCTTGATGTAGTGGCATTGTTTTGGGGATTTGGTGCTCCCACAAGCGGTTAGCACTCGGGGGATGCGAGTGCCAATGCTACGGCCTGGGATTGGCCGTTAGCAACCGCAGGGTTCGAGTGCTAAACCCCGAACTCAGCCAACAGGGCCGCAACGGGCCCGAGCGGCAGGCCGATGACCCCCGACATGAGCCCCCGAACGCCGGTCACCAGCACCGCCCCGTGACCCTGGATGGCGTAGGCCCCGGCTTTGCCGAATGGCTCCCCGGTGCCGAGGTACCAGTCGATGAGGGCATCGCCGAGCGGTTGAAGGCTGACGCGAGCCGACTCGACAATGGTTCGAGCCGCCGTGAGCGACGTGACCGTGACCGCGGTGTGCACGTTGTGGGTTCGACCCGACAGCGCACGCAGCGTGCGTCGAGCCTCGTCGGTATCCGCGGGTTGGCCATAGACGACACCATCGAGTTCGACACAGGTGTCGGCGCCGAGAACCACGACGTCACCATGTCGTGCGAGGACCGTGGTTGCCTTCTCGCGGCTGAGTCGACGCACATAGTCGATGGCCGATTCCCCGTTCATCATCGATTCATCGATGTCGGCGGGGTCGACGATTGGATCGCGACCAATGCGACGGAGGAGGTCGATTCGCCGAGGCGACCGTGACGCGAGAACGAGTGAGCGTGTCTGCACGACGTGACCGGCTCAGCCACCGCTGAGTGCGGCGACCTTGTCGTCGTCGGGCGGTGTCAGATCGTCGAGGGTGTCGAGATACCCCTCGGGCAGCGCCACACGAATGGGTCCGTTGGTATGCCCGCGTGTCGCCCGCTCGCCGTTCGGAACGACGGTCATGTCACGGTCGAGCTCGGCAAACAACGCATCCAACTGCTCGATCGAGTCGGCCTGTGCTGCGCGCCGCCGTACTTCCCCTCCGACGGGGTACCCGGTGAAGTACCAACCCGTGTGTTTGCGGAACTCGCGGATGCCCTTGCCCGGAAAGGAGAAATCGATGAGCGACCGAGCGTGGCGCTGCATGACGTCGATGACGAATCCGAGCGGAGGAGGATCAACAACCGGTCGCCCGGAGAACGCATCGACGAGATCACGAAACAGCCAGGGTCGACCAAGGCATCCGCGTCCGACAACGACCCCGTCGCAGCCGGTGTGTTCGATCATCCGCAGCGCATCGCGCGCATCCCAGATATCACCGTTGCCGAGAACCTGCATGTCGGGTACATGGCGCTTGAGTTCGGCGATGGCATCCCAACGCGCGTGGCCCGCATAGTGCTGTTCGGCCGTCCGCGCGTGCAGGGCAACCCACGCAACACCCTCTTCCGCGGCGATCACCCCGGTGTCGAGATGGGTGATGAGGTCGTCGTTGATACCCATGCGGAACTTGCACGTGACGGGAATCCCGCGCGCATTGCGCACCGTTTCGCGCAGGATCGCACGGAGGAGATTCTTCTTCAGGGGCACCGCTGCGCCACCACCGCGACGTGTCACCTTGGCCGCGGGACATCCGAAGTTGATGTCGATGTGATCGACCAGATCGCCATCGGCAAGACGCGACACCGCCTCACCCATCATCACGGGATCGGATCCGTACAACTGCAGACTCCGGGGCGATTCATCGGGCGCAAAGGTGACCATCCTCCGGGTGCGCTCGTTGCCGTGCACGAGTGCGGTGGCCATCACCATCTCGTTGACGTAGACGAGGCCGGGACCGAATTCGCGACACAAGGCACGGAAAGGTGCGTTCGTTACGCCCGCCATGGGAGCAAGAACCACGGGTGGCGAGACCACGTGCGAGCCGAGTTGCAGCGCAGCGGTCATCGACGGTCCCGGTGGCTTGCCGCACGGTTCGTCCGAACCGTGTCGGCAACTAGCGAAAGGTTCGGTACGGCGCCGATGTCGAGTTGCGAAGGACCATGATCACGAAGGCGGTACCAGCCCGCCGCGGCGATCATCGCCGCGTTGTCGGTGCACATCGCGCGGCTCGGCAGCGCGACGCGGAAACCCTCGGCGGCGGCGAGACGTTCGACTTCGCTGCGCAACAGCGAGTTTGCTGCGACACCACCTCCCAAGACGACACTGCGTGCAGAGGTCTCACGTGCGGCCCGCAGCAGTTTGGTGACCAACACGTCGACTACCGCAGCCTGGAAACCGGCTGCGACGTCGTCGGAAGAGACATCGGGGTGTTTTCGCACATGATTCATGACCGCCGTCTTCAGGCCGCTGAAGGAGAAGTCGAGTCCGTCGTGCAACATTGCCCGCGGGAACTCGATTGCCCGGGGATCACCGCGTTGCGCGGCGAGGTCGACCGCCGGGCCGCCCGGGTACCCGAGGTCGAGAAACCGTGCGACTTTGTCGAAGGCTTCGCCGGCCGCGTCGTCGATGGTTGCTCCGAGCAGGCGGTAGCTACCCGGGCCGTCCATGAACAACAGCAGCGTGTTGCCACCCGAGACAAGAAGGACAACCGCGGGAAACTCGAGATTCGGGTCGTCGAGGAGTGCTGCGTAGAGATGTGCTTCGAGATGATTCACCCCAATGAGCGGTACGTCGAGTGCGAACGCGGTTGCCTTCGCAGCGGCGACACCGACGAGAAGAGCACCGATGAGGCCGGGGCCAACCGTTACCGCGACGGCATCGATGCGTTCGTGGTGGATGTGAGCGGTACCGAGCGCCTCGGCGACAACCGGGCGAATCAACTCGAGATGCGCACGGCTGGCGATCTCGGGAACCACCCCACCGAACTTTGCGTGGATGTCGATTTGGCTCGAGACGACCGATGACAAAACATCGGTACCACCCATCACGATCGCGGCCGCTGTTTCATCACAACTTGTCTCGATGCCGAGGACGACCGTCGCGTCGGTGACCGTGCCGAATTGCGTCATCGCACCGACCCCTGCACACTCGCGCGCCGTTCGTCCTCGATGATGCGAAGTCGTTGCGCCTGTTCATGGGAACCGACGTCGTGGCACCACATCACGATCGCGTCCTCGACGTTCTCGTAGTACTTGCGCCGCACGCCGGCCGGCACGAAACCGAAGCGGCCGTACAGCGCTTGCGCCGCGGTGTTACTGACACGAACCTCGAGCGACATTCCCTGGCAACCACGCTCGCGGGCCTTCCAACACAGTTCGAGCAGCAACTCTGTTGCGATTCCCCGCCGTTGCCACTCCGGGTCCACTGCGATATTGGTGACGTGCGCGTCGTCGGGAGTGAACAGAATTCCTGCATAGCCGACCAGTCGCCCTGCGATGGTTCCGACGATGTAGTACCGCTCTCCACGTTTGGCGAGGTCGAGTTCCGCATTGAACACACCGGTGCTCCAAGGCCGCGGGTAAACAACCTCCTCGATCGGCATGATCTGACGCAGGTGGCGCCTGCGCATGACCTCGATGTCGAGCACGGGATTCATCGCGTCACCCAGTTGATTTCGGCGTCGGGTGGACGGAGATAGAGCGGCTCGACCGCGTTGATGACCGCGCCGGTCTCGACCCTCGCCGCTGCCAAGCGCAGGAGCACCGAAGCATGCGGAACGTGCGGATCGAACGGGAACGCCGTTGAACCCGAGCGATCACCCATTCGCACGGTTTCCGGGCACGACGCGAGTTGTTCCGCATAGCGGTTGGCGCCCGTGCCAACGATGAGGGCGCGCTGCCCGCGGTCCATCACGTCTTCCAACAATTCCGCGACGTCACCCACACGGGGACGCCGAACCTCTTCGAGAGTGTTCGTCGTGGAGAAGTTGTTGCGGTGCATCGACCAGTACACCTGGCTGCGACGGGCATCGAGGATCGGCACGACAATGTCGGCGTCATCGACATCGACCGGCGAAACGGCGAGGGCGCCGTGGGCCACGACGGACAGACTATCGATACCAACGACCGGGATCTCGGCGAGATCGGCCAGTGTTTGGGCGGTCGTGAGTCCAACACGCATTCCGGTGAAGAGACCCGGACCAACATCGACGGCGATTGCGCTGAGCTCGTGGACCGAGATTCCCAGATTGCCGAGCAACAGTTGGATCGCGGGCACCAAAGCTTCGACGTGCCGGCGATCACTCGCGACATGCAGCGCAGCGTCGACATGATGTGCATCGCCGACGGCGACACTCACCTGCTCGGTTGCGGTGTCGATGGCGAGCAATTTCACGGATTGCCCCATTCATCAACGGTGTGCACCGAGAGCGCCGAACGGAGCTTGTCCCAACGTGCGTCCCACCGGCGTCCCACCGATCGAAGTGCGAAGTCACGCTGATCATCGCTTTCACCGACGGCAATGCGGACCTCGAGGTGGTCGCCAATGATGTCGTCACCGACGTCACCCCACTCGACGAACACTGCGCCGGTGCGGGCGAGTTCGTCAATCGCGAGATCCTCGATTTCGTCGGTGCGTGACAGACGGTAGAGGTCGACATGGTGCAGGGTCAGCGTCCCGCCACGGTAGGTGTGCACCAAGTTGAAAGTGGGCGACGTCACCGGCTCGGCAATACCCAGCGCCGTTGCGGCCGCCTGTGTGAAGGCCGTCTTGCCCGTTCCCATCTCGCCCGCCAGCACGACGACGTCACCGGTTCGCAGCAAGTCGGCGATCGCGCGGGCGATGTCCGCCGTGTCGTCGAGATTGTCGGCATGCAGGTACATGATGAAAAGACCGCATCACACGCTACGGGCGTACACACGGGGAACACGGGGACCGATTCCGCAGGTGATTTCGTAGCCGATTGTGTCGAGCGCCCGCGCCCAGTCTTCTGATCGAATCCGGTCGTCGCCCTGACGCCCGAGCAGGACGGCCTCGTCGCCGACCGACACCGGATCGTCACCGCAGTCGACCATCATCTGGTCCATCGTCACCACGCCCGTGATTCGACGCCGTTTCCCACCAATCAAAACTTCGCCACCCTCGGACCACAGGCGGCGGGGCACCCCATCGGCATAACCGATGGGCAGCGTCGCGATCGTTGTTGACCTGTCAGCGACGAAACGGTGTCCGTACGACACACCCTCGCCTGCGACGATGCGTTGCACGCGCGACACACGGGCGTGCAACGACAAGACCGGCATGAGGTTCGAGCAGTGTTGGACGACGCCGTCACCTGGGGTGATTCCGTACGTGGCGATTCCTACCCGAACGAACGAACGACGCTCTGCGGGCATCGACATCGCGCCAGCCGAGTTCACAGCGTGTATCGCCACGTCGTGCGCGAGCGGACCAAGTTCACCCAGGACCTTCGCGAAACGTTCCGACTGAATTCTGTTGGCGGGGTGTTCGGGCGTATCCGCTGCGGCAAAGTGCGTGTAGAGACCCGAGAGGCGAATTGCATCGTCATGCGATGCGATGTGTGCGATGAGTGAAGGCGTCTCGACCGGGTCAACGCCGACTCTGTGCATCCCCGTATCGATTTTCACGTGAACCGGCAACGGCATGGCACCGACGCGCCTAACTTCATCGGCGAGTGCGGTGACGTAGTCCGCCCGGTAGACGGTTGGAGTGAGGCCAAGTTGCACAATCTCGGCAATGTCGGCGAGTGGTTGTTCGGAAAAGACGAGAATCGGTGCGTCGATACCCGCATTGCGCAGCTCAGCTGCTTCGGCGGTGATTGCGACACACAGCCCGTCGGCTCCGGCCTCGAGAGCGGCGCGTGCGACGGGAACCGCTCCGTGGCCGTAGGCATCGGCCTTCACGACGGTCCACACGCCGGACGGCGCAACCATCGTTTTCAAGAGTGCGACGTTGTGGGCATACGCATCGAGGTCGACAACCGCCCATGCCCAGCGGGTGGGTTCGCCGGTCATGCGTGATCACCGTCGTGATGGTTGAGTTCCGCAACGAGATCACTGGCCACGACCCCCGAGTCAGGCAGGTCGCGAAGCGTTGCGGCGTGGACGAAAGCTCCCGCGGCTGCGGCATGCAACGGTGACGCGCCTCGGGCGAGGTGCGCCGCAATGATCCCCGTCAATACATCGCCCGAACCCGCCGTGGCGAGACGTTCGTCGCCGGATTCGACGAGCAGTGCGTCGCCCGACGGATCCGCAATGACGGTGGTGGGACCCTTGAGAAGCACCGTGGCACCGAGCTGTCCGGCGGCATCACGCGCAGCCGCGATTCGATCGTGGCCCGGTGCAGAACCAACGAGCGAACTGAACTCTCCGTCGTGTGGCGTGAGAACCGTAGGTGCGCTCCGGCGACCGATGACGTCGGCTGCACGTCCGTGATGGCCATCGCGAGAAGAACCCAGCAGCTGAAGTCCATCGCCGTCGATCACGAGGGGACGTGGACAACCAACGACGAAATCGACGAACTCATCGACAAGTTCGTCACCGCGCCCGAGCCCCGGTCCAATGAGAGCAGCAGCAAAACGGTCGATATCGGCGAGCGCGACCCGCGCCCAACCATCGTGGGGCAACTGTCGGTACACGACCTCGGTTGGAACCTCGACGTCGCTCGACACCCCGACACTCGAGAGGTGAACGATGCCGGCGCCCGCGCGGTACGCGGCACTGCACGCCAACCGTGCGGCCCCGGCCATGCCGCGGCTCCCAGCGATCGCACGCACTCCGGTGTTCCACTTGTGCGCCGTTGCACCACGTCGTGGTACCCATGCCACCACGTCGTCGTCTTCGACGACGGCGAGAAGTCGCGGATCGACCTCCTTGGCCCGGTCGATCGCAAGACCGATGTCAGCCACGGACACTTCGCCGGCGAACTCTCGGCCCGGATGCAACAACAGCCCCGGCTTCGGGGTACCGAACGTGACGGTCATCGCAGCACGCGCTGGGCATCCCCGCACTTCTCCGGTCAGGGCGTCGACACCGCTCGGTATGTCGACTGCGAGAACCTGTGCTCGGGTTGCGGGTGCGATGTACTCGCCCCTGAACCCCGTGCCGTACGCGGCGTCGATCACCAGGTCACAATCGGCGAGGTGCATCGGCGCACGCTCGGCATCGAACACCACCACGCGCGCACCACGGTTCTCGAGGCAACGTGCCGCAACCCGACCATCGGCTCCGTTGTTCCCCTTCCCCGCCAACACGACGACGCGCCGGCCGTACGTGCCGTTCATGAGCAGTCGTGCCGCGTGGGCAACGGCATAGCCCGCGCGCTCGACGAGAGCTTCGAACGAGGCGCCACTGTGGGCATCGACGTGCCGCATCTGTTCGGGCGTGAGAACGAGTCGCACGTTTCCAGCGTACGGGTCAAAGCGCGGCGACGACCGCGATCGCAACCGAATCGGTGTGGCTGAGCGACAGATGCCAGCCATTCACCCCGCGGTCGGTTGCCAACTGCGCCGCACGACCCGAAACCATGAGTTCGGGTGCACCCGAGGCCGACCGCCTGACCCACACGTCATGGAAGTCGAATGCCCCAAGTCCGACTCCGAGAGCCTTCATCGTGGCTTCACGCACCGCGAACCGTGCCGCAAGAGTTGCGGCATCGTTTCCCCTTTCGGCTGCCAGTGCGATCTCTTCATCGGTGAAGAGCCGCATGCGCATCGAGGGAGTGCGGTCGAGCGCGGCACGAAATCGCCCGACGTCGACGGCATCGACACCTATCCCCTTCACGACGTCCCTTTCAACGGGATCGCCATCGCTCTGCAGCCTCGGAGATCGGGGCGATGAGTGCGTCGACAACGTTCAGATCGGCGAGGAGATCATCGCGGAATTCGTTTTCGGTTTCCTTCACCCAATCGACCAGACGGTTGTACCGGTCGTCGTAACCCGCAAGGACACTCTTCATCGTCTTTGCGTCGAGGGTCGGGTGGAAAGCAACATGGAGAAGCGTGATGCCGGTTGTTTCTCCCGACTTCACTTCCGGCACGAGAATTACGGTGCGACCGTCGGAACGTCCCCGGGTGACGAAGACTTGTTGGTCGCGCGCGACTCGGTGTTTCGTGCCGACGAGGGTTGCGGTGCCTTCGACGCGCGACTTCAAATCCTTCGACAACCCGGCGCGCTCGATGATGGTGATGGTTGCCGAATCCGACGACCCGTTTTCAACCCGGTAACGGGTGAATCCGGTGACGGCCGCAACGGCGGGATCGAGGTCTGCCAGAACCTTGAGAGTGCGGTACGTGAGTCGGTCGCGGGATGCTCCTGCGCCAACAACGGCCTGAACGAGGGCGCGGTCCATGAGTCCCTCGTCGCTGCGCGAGATACCGACGGTCACGGTCTTGGCCTGGTGCCGGATTGCATCGATTGGTCTGGTGAGTTCGTCGATCGCGCGCGTGAGCGCAGCAGTGAGGTCGTCGAGCAGCACGGCCGGTGTCACGACCTTTCCGCTTTGACGTTGGTACGCGTCGAGCGGATCGCGCGACATCAGGTCGCCAAGAACGGAAGTCAACCGAACGGCCGTCGATGCTTCGAGCGTGCCGTCATACTGACCCGTCATGAGACCATCACGGAAACGCGTTGCAGGGGTCGCGACGGCATGGCTGACCGTCGACACGAGACTCGACGCATCGACGTGCGACGAAACGACGTCGCGAATGACTTCGCGCACCTCGCGCAAGGGACGCGCGGTTGAATCGATGGCAAGTGCCGCTTCGTATCCAAAGAGATGGCCAACCATTGCCGAAAGGATGAACGCAACGGACTGATCGATTTCGGGAACCGCCAGAACGGCACTGGCCGCATCGAATCGCTGCTCACCAGCCGTTGCAACCACGATGGGTGTCGCCTTGTGGGCGCGGTAGATGGCGATCTCCTTGGCGACGTCGGAGGCGGTGCCACCTTCGAGCCCCGCTGCACACACGAGAATGAGCGGTTCGCACGACAGGTCGATGTGCTTCTTGTCCTCGGTGATGTCGCACGAAATCGACTTGTAACAAAGCTCGGACAACTTGATTCGCACTTCGTGCGCGGCAACCGCATTGGCACCGTTGCCGACGACGGCCCAGTAACGCTTCGCCGGGGCATGGCGGCGGGCGGCATCGGCAATGGCGGGGCGGTGTTCGATCACCTTGCGCATCGCATCGGGCACTTCGCGCAGGGCCCCGAGCACGCGGCTGCGAAGATCTGCCGACCCGAGACCGGCCGCCTCGCTGATGGCACACGAGAGCAAGGACCCTGCCGCCACCTGCGCATAGAAGGCCTTCGTGCTCGCAACGCTCATTTCGATGTCACGACCGTCGGATGTGTACAACACACCGTCGGCTCGCAACACAAGATCGCTGTTGCGTCGGTTGACGATGGCGATCACCCGTGCGCCACGGCCACGTGCCAGGTCGACGGTGCGATTGGTGTCGGTCGTGGTTCCGCTTTGGCTGACGGCAACGACGAGGGTGTCGGACATGTCGGGACTGAGGCCAAAACCGGAAAACTCCGTCGCGGTCAGTGCGTCGACATCGATTGCGTCGCCGGTAAGCGCCACGAGGAGTGACACCATGCTGCTGCCGGCCACCGCGGCGGTTCCCTGCCCGATGATGCGGATGCGCCTGATTCGACCTTCGGCGAGTTCCTGGCGCAGGAAGAGCGGAAAGACGTCGTTGTCGAGATCGGCGATGCACAGGCCGTCGCGCTCGCGGATGCGTCCACGGATCGTCTTGCGGAAACTCTCGGGTGCCTCGAGGATTTCCTTCAGGAGAAAATGCGGTGATTCCCCCCGGTCAATGTCGCGCGTGGTGACTCCCGCCGTCGTTGTGTCGACGACCGAGAGCGTCGCTTCGGTGCCGTCGTAAAGAAAGCGCTGCATGCCGTCGAGCTTTCCCGCGCCGTTCGAGCGAAGTTCGATGATCTCTCCCCGTTCACCGTCCATGCGAACGAGCACCGTGGTCTCTTCAACGGTTCCGTAGGGTTCGCTGGCGACGATGAAGCGGTCTTCGGCGAGACCGATGCACATGCCCTGACCACTGCCCTTCAGTGCAAGCATCACCCGGTCGGGTTCTGTCGCCGACACGGTTGCAATTGCGACGGAGCCCTCGAACTGTGCGACCGTGCGAACGAAGGCGTCTTTCAGATCGACACCATCGCGAAGCTGTCGCGCCACGAGACTCGGGATCACCTTCGCGTCGGTGGTGATGGGTTCGGCAACCTTGAGCCCGTGCTCGACCTTGAGATCGGCGTAGTTGTCGACGTCGCCGTTCAGCACCGCAAGCACGAGTGGTGACGACACGTCGACTTCTTCGCCGGTCACCGGGTGGGCATTCGGTTCGGAGATGATTCCGACACTCGCCCACCGCGTGTGTCCGATGATCGTCACTCGCGCGCCGGGTGCTGCAATGACGTGGCGCAGGACGTTGTCGTCGAGTATCTGACGACGGATGGCCCGCGTGTTGTCGCCCAGCTCACCGATCTCGGCAGCCGCCTTGTAGACGAATGTCCAGACGTCCCCGGTTACCCGTAGCGATCGGGAAACGAACAGAGGATCGTCGCAACGCTCGGTCCATGTGATGCCGGCGGGCAGTCGATCGGTCGTGAGACCGTGACCCCAGACCACGACACCGAGACCGGCGGAATCGCGTCCGCGCACCTCCATGCGATCAATCGCCGACAGGGCCTGCTGGATCGCCAGATAGCCATCGAGTGCTTCGGGTGATGCCTGCAGTCCGGCCAGTGCCTCGACCTCGCGTGCTGTGCGCAGGCGATCATTGCGCAACGACCAGAGAACATCCTTTGCTGCCGCGATGGCTTCGGCCGCATTTTCGATGGCCTGCGCATCGGCGGCGGTCTCGAGGTCTGCCTCGATGGCCGAAAGCAGCGGTGACATTTCCGCTACCGCGCCAGCGATACCCGAGACCAATTCACGGTTGCCGACGAGCGCGTGGACACCCGGCTCGCCTTTCAACAAGTCATCGGCCCTCAGCAATGTTTTCGCGGCCTGCGCCACAAGTGACGCGTCACGCTTTGCCAGGAGACCGCGCCCCTCGGCCAACAATGAGAGCACCTCGTCGCGACCGGGTGCGGAACGGGCAGCCTTGCGGCTGAGCACGCAGATGATGCCGCACATGCCGAAAAGTCTACCCCTCGGTAGCACCGACGGAGTCGGCAATTCGTTTCGCGAGACGCCGCGCTGTTTCATCGTCGCGAGCCTCGACCATCACGCGCACCAACGGCTCTGTTCCACTTGCACGAACGAGAACACGACCGTGGTCACCGAGTTCGGCCTCGACGGCACGCACGACGTCGCTGCATGCCTCGACGCGCGCCCTTGCGTCGGCATCAACGCGAACATTGACGAGCACCTGCGGAAACGACGTCATCGCCGACGACGCAACTTCTGAAAAAGTGGATCCGACGCGGCCCAACAAGGCAAGGAGCTCGACCGCAGCAAGAAGGCCGTCGCCCGTTGTCGCGAGATCGCGACGGATGATGTGACCACTTTGTTCACCACCCAACACCGCACCGGTGCGTTCGAGTTCGAGAAGAACCGAACGATCACCAACGGCAGTCGTGTGCACCGAGATTCCTGCGTCGGACATGGCGCGGTGGAAACCGATGTTGCTCATGACGGTGACGACGACTGCATCACCGACGAGCAAACCACGTGATTTCAAGTCGAGCGCCGCGAGTGCAATGAGATGGTCTCCGTCGACGATGTCACCATTGCTTGTTGCGGCTATCAGACGGTCGCCGTCGCCATCGAAGGCGATTGCCACGTCGCATGCATTTGCCTTGGCCAGTGACGCAAGGTGCTCCGGGTGGGCTGCGCCACAGTCGACGTTGATGTTGGTTCCGTTTGGTTCGTTGTTGAAGAACCGGGCATCGAGACCGAGTTGCGAGAACACGTGCCGGGCAGCGGTGCTCATCGCCCCGTTGGCGCAGTCGACGACCAAACGCAGGTTGCGGTTGACGCTCGCCCCGGAATGACAGAGGTGCTCGACGTACGTTTCGAGTGTCACCGTGCCGTAACCGCCGACAGGCTCGATGAACGCCTCGTCCGAAGCCATGAACCGTTCGTAAATGCTCTGGATGTCGGCTTCTTCCGCGTCGTTCAGTTTCGTTCCACCCGGCCGGAAGAACTTGAGGCCGTTGTCGGTGTAGGGGTTGTGAGAGGCGGTGATCACCGCCGCAGCGATGCCGCGGTGTTGGGCCAGAAACGCAACAGCCGGCGTCGGCGCCATGCCGACGAAGTCGACGACGACGCCCTCGGCGCGAAACCCTTCGGCAACCGCACGCGCGAGCTCGGGGCTTGACTCACGCGGGTCGTGACCGACGACCACCCCCTGACAGCGCAACGCCCGCGCTGCTGCGCGGGCGAAGTACTGAACGGCTTTCGGCGTGATCTCGCGGTGTGCGACACCGCGGACACCGTCGGTGCCGAATCGCAACAAGCTGGATCAGCGCTTGGTGAACTGCGGTGCCTTGCGGGCCTTCTTCAGGCCGTACTTCTTGCTTTCCTTGCGACGCGCGTCGCGGGTGAGCAAACCGGCCTTCTTCAGGGCGGGACGCAGTTCCTCGTCGAGTTCGACGAGTGAGCGCGCGATCGCCATGCGCAGCGCGCCGGCCTGACCGTTGACCCCACCACCGTGGATGGTCGCGTCGACGTCGTACACCGTGTCGGTGTTGGTGACTCGCAACGCTTCGGCGACGACCATGCGCTGCGTCGCCATCGGGAAGTAGTCCTCGAAGGTGCGCCCGTTGACGGTGACGACACCGGTTCCGGAACGCAGGCGCGCACGCGCAACGGATTCCTTGCGACGTCCGGTTGTCTGGGTGAGCGGCTGGGTTGCCACGATGTTTCCTCTTTTTCTACTTCGACTTTTTCTACTTCGACTCTTGCTTCTTCGACTGTGTCGGGTTCGGTGTTCGCGAACGGTTGCAACCGTCAGCGAGCGGCTGCCTTCTTCAACACGACGGGAGTCGGTTGCTGGGCAGTATGGGGATGATCGGGTCCGGCATAGACCTTCAACTTGGTGAGCATCTGACGACCAAGCGGACCCTTCGGCAGCATCCCACCGATCGACAAGCGCAATGCTTCGGCCGGCTGGCGGTTCAGCAACTGCTGATACGACTCGCTCTTCATGCCGCCCGGGTAGCCCGAGTAGCGGTAGACCATCTCGCGATCAGCCTTGCCTGACGTGAGGACGACCTTGTCGGCGTTGACAACGATGACGTGGTCGCCGGTGTCGATGTGCGGCGCGAAGATCGGCTTGTGCTTGCCACGCAGCAAACGGGCAGCCTCGGTGCACAGACGACCGAGGACCATGCCTTCAGCGTCGATGACGTGCCATGCGCGCGTAATTTCGGAAGCTTTCGGAGAGTAGGTACCCATGGAATCTCTTTCGGACCCTGCGCCGACTGCGACAAGGGGCTCTAGAAGGATAGGGGCGTCCCGCTGAAATCGACACGCCCGAAGCGACCACAGACCCCCTGCAGCCAGGCCTCCACCCGACGGGCAAAGGCCTGCGTCGAGAAGTGGGTCTCGGCCCGTCGTCTGCAGGCATGACGCGACAGGGACCCCAGGTCGCACAACGCGGCAGCAAGACCCGGGACGTCGTCCGGGGCAACGAGACGCCCCGTCTCTCCGTCGACCACGATCTCGGCCGGACCGCCGCGACGGTAGGAAACCACGGGTACGCCGCAGGCCATCGCCTCGATGGCGACGTTGCCGAACGCCTCGGTCCATTTCGGAGCCATGACGAGCGCCGCGCATTCGCCGAGCTGCGAACGCAGGATTTCGGTCGTGACGAACCCGCGGTACGTCACGCTGTGCGGTGGCGCGTCGGCAATCGCATCGTTCCACGCGTTCTCGTCTTGTCGGTAGCCCCAGACATGCAGCGGGCGGCGTGCTTGAACACACGCCTCGACCGCGTCGCGCAGTCCCTTCTCGGCAGATATTCGACCGACGAATCCGACGCGTCCATCGGCATGCGGGGACTCGACGAAGGGACAGTCCTCGACGTCGACACCGCTGCCGATCATCGTCGCAGCAGTACCACGAAGGAACGTCGCGGCTTGTGCCGTGCTGTGCATCGCCACCGACCATGGTGCGAGGCGAAGCGTGTCGTCGATGACCCGGTCCATCGCGTCGGTGAGCGAGCCCATGGACACAAGGTGGGCAACCGGTCGGGCGAGGTCGGGGGCCTCGCGGAATGGGAGTTCGTCGTACGCAAGATTGAGGACGACATCGAAATCGGTGCAGCGTGAGCGAACCAGGTTCCACATGTTCGCCAACACGGATCCAACCGGCGACGGAACTCTCGTTGAGCGATCAACCAACTGCACGCTCGGTTGCGCGGTTCCAACGACGCGATGCATGACATCACCGACAGCCGCCGACCCGTCGGGGGCAACCACCTCGACCCTGTGGCCGAGGGCCACGAGTCCGCTGGCGATCGCACGGATGGTCATCTCGACACCTCCGCCGATGCCCGAGCCAATCGGACCGACGGGCGTGGACATGACGAGCACCCGAAGTTGCCGGCTCATGACGGGTAGCCGACTTCCATGAGACACAGACCGTGCGGAGGCGCGATGTGGCCCGCCATCGCGCGGCTCCCCGAGCGAAGTATTCCGGTCATCTCCCCCGCCCGGCGTCGGTGCATTCCGACCTCGACGAGAGTGCCGACGATCGAACGCACCATCTGCTGACAAAAAGCGTTGGCTCGAATTTCGAAATGAAGAATCCCTGATCCGGCATCGCTCCATCGCGCACTGATGACACGACGTGCCATCGACGGCTCTGGTGCATCCTTGCTCGGCCCCGATTGTTTCGGTCGCCTGCAGAACGCGGAGAAATCGTGCTCACCGATGAACGCGTCGGAGGCAAGTTGCATCGCGCGAAGGTCGAGTGGCGTGGTGACGTGCCAGGAAGTTGCCGCCTCGAACGGGTTGCCCGTCGGTGTGTTCAGAACCCGGTAGCGGTAGTGCCGCCACAACGCCGAGAATCGGGCGTCGAAGTCCGGCGCGACCCACGCCGCGTCACGGATGACGACGTGCGGCTCGAGCATCGAGTTCAGGCTCTTTGCAATGCGACCGAGGTCGCGGTTGATGTCGCGGTCGACGGGCAGATCGAAACTGACAACCTGGCCCCAGCCGTGCACACCTGCATCGGTTCTCCCCGCACCGGTGAGAACAATTGCGTGACCGGTGATCTGGCTGAGCGCGTCGGTGAGCGTTCCGGCAACCGTGGAAACCCCCGCACTGATTGCAAACCCGTGGAACGGTTCGCCGTTGTAGGCAACAACGAGACGGACCCGCCTCACGGCGGGTCCGGGTGTCTCTTCGTTCATGATTTCGGGCGCGGTGCGCCGGTGGCGCTAGACCAGCTCGATGCGCGCCATCGGGGCGTTGTCGCCGTGACGTTCGCCGAGTTTCAGGATGCGCGTGTAGCCACCGTTGCGGGCGGCGTAACGCGGCGCAACTTCATTGACCAGCTTGTTGGTCATTTCCTTGTCACCGAGGTAACCCTGAATCTGACGAATGCGATGGATGCGCAGCGGCGATTCCTCGCCGGCCTTTTTCGCCTTGGTGATGAGCTTTTCGGCAATCGGCCGCAGAGCCTTGGCCTTGGCTTCGGTCGTGATGATTCCCTCGGCGGCGAAGAGTGATGCAGCGAGGTTCGCCATCAGCAGGCGCTGATGTGCGGCGCTGCCTCCGAATCGCTTCGACTTCTTGGGTGTTGCGGGCATGGCGGTCCTTTTCTTCGGGACGTGTCTTCGAAATGTGACTTACGGGCGCAGCGAGAGGCCGCGCTCGTCGAGCTTGGCGATCACTTCGTCGAGGCTCTTTTGGCCGAAGTTGGTGATGTTGAGCAGATCGTCGTAGCTCTTCATCAGCAATTCACCAATGGTGTTGACCTGCGCACGCTTGAGGCAGTTGCGCGGACGCTCGGAAAGATCGAGGTCTTCGATCGGCAGATCGAGGTCGGGCGAGCCGACGTTTGCACCAATGACTTCACCGAGCTCGAGACCCTGGGGCTCATCGGAGAGGCTGGCAACGAGATCGACGAGTGCGCGCAGCGTTGCACCGGCCGAGGACAGCGCCTCGCGGGGTTCGATGCTGCCGTCGGTCTCGATATCGAGAACGAGACGCTCGTAGTTGGTCGACTGCTCGACGCGGGTCGGCTCGATGTCGAACATGACGCGACGAACCGGCGAGAAGATGGCATCGATCGGAATGACGCCGATGACGCGGTTCTCGGATTCGCGGTCGCTCGACACGTAGCCACGGCCGCGCTCGACGGTGAGGTCGATGGCGAGATGACCCTTTGCGTTCAACGATGCGATCTTGACCTGCGGGTTCAGGATCTCGACGCCGGCAGGAAGGCTGATGTCGGCAGCAGTGAGGTCGACCGGACCCTTCTTGTCGAGACGCAGGACGACGGGCTCGTCACTGTCGGACACGATGACGATGTCCTTCAGGTTGAGGATGATCTCGGTGACGTCTTCGGCGATGCCCTCGATGGTGTCGAACTCGTGAAGGGCGGCATCGAAGCGCACCGTCGTGATGGCCGAACCGGGGATCGACGACAAGAGCGTGCGGCGCAGCGAGTTGCCGATCGTGTGACCGAAGCCGGGCTCGAGCGGACCGACGGCGAAACGCTGACGGTTGTTCTCGGGTTCGCCGATGGCTTCGACCGTGGGGCGCTGGATGACGAGCATGCTGCTCTCCTTCGACTTTCTGGGGGATTACTTCGAGTACAACTCGACGATGAGTTGTTCGCGGACGGGGATGTCGATGTGTTCGCGCTGCGGGAGATCACGCACGGTGACCTCTTTGCCGCCGTCGCCGGTCTCGAGCCAGCCCACGACGGAGCGGTCGAGCACATCGATGTTGTGCTGAATGACGATCATGTTGCGGGCCTTCGGGCTGAGGCTGATTTTCATGCCCTTCTTCACCGTGAACGACGGAATGTTCACGCGCTTGCCGTTGACGAGAACGAGACCGTGGCTGACGAACTGGCGGGCCTGCGGACGGGTGCTGGCCCATCCGGCGCGATACACCACGTTGTCGAGGCGCTGTTCGAGAAGACGCAACAGGTTTTCACCGGTCGGACCCGCGAGACGGTTGGCCTCGTCGTAGGTCTTGCGGAACTGACGCTCGAGGACGCCGTAGATGTACTTGGCCTTCTGCTTTTCCTGCAACTGGGCCAGGTATTCGCTGCCGGCGTTGCGACGACGGGTGCGGCCGTGGTGGCCCGGGGGGAACGGGCGACGGTCGAGTGCCTTCGTGCCCTTTTCGTTTTCGTAGATGTTGACGTTGAGGCGACGCGAAATGCGCACCTTTGGTCCGGTGTAGCGAGCCATGACTCAGGCCCTCCGACGCTTGGGTTGACGGCAGCCGTTGTGCGGCACCGGGGTGACGTCCTTGATGCCGGACACTTCGATGCCGGTGTTCTGGATGGAGCGCAGTGCGGTGTCACGACCCGAGCCCGGACCCTTGACGTGCACCTCTGCGCGACGCAGACCGTGCTCCATCGCTGCGCGCGCCGCCTTTTCGGCCGCGAGCTGCGCTGCGAAGGGTGTCGACTTGCGCGAGCCCTTGAAGCCGACGCCACCGGACGACGCCCACGAGATGACGTTGCCCTCGAGATCGGTGATCGAGACGATGGTGTTGTTGAACGAGCTCTTGATGTGCACGACTCCGACCGAGACGTGCTTGCGTTCGCGCTTGCGCGGACGGCGCCCACCTGCTGCTGGCTTGGCCATTACTTCCTCACTGCCTTCTTCTTGTTGGCGACGGTCTTCTTTGGTCCCTTGCGGGTGCGGGCATTGGTGTGCGTGCGCTGACCGCGGACCGGCAGGCCCTTGCGGTGACGAACGCCCTGGTACGACCCGATTTCGATCTTGCGCTTGATGTCCTGCTGCACGTCGCGACGCAGGTCGCCCTCGACGGTGAGGTTCGCATCGACGTAGGCGCGGATGCGGTTCGTCTCTTCCTCGGTGAGATTGCGCACACGCTGGTTGTGGTCGATACCGAGTTCTTGACACATCTTGAGGGCGGTCGAACGACCGACACCATAGATATAGGTGAGCGCGACTTCGAGACGCTTCTCGCGCGGAATGTCGACACCTGAAATACGAGCCATTGATGTTTCCTTTTGCTACCCGGGGTCAGCCCTGGCGCTGCTTGTGTCGGGGATTTTCACAGATGACCATCACGTTGCCGTGGCGACGGATGATCTTGCACTTCTCACAGATTTTTTTCACGCTGGGGCGGACCTTCATGGCCTTCTCACTTCAACTTCACTTGAATCGGTAGGTGATACGACCACGGGTGAGGTCGTAGGGGGTGAGCTCAACTTGAACCTTGTCGCCGGGGAGAATGCGGATGTAATGCATGCGCATCTTTCCGCTGATGTGCGCGAGCACCTGATGACCGTTCTCCAACTCGACGCGAAACATCGCGTTCGGCAGAGACTCGGTGATGGTGCCCTCGAGCACGATCGCATCTTCCTTTGGTTTGGCCAGAAGAGACTCCTTCAATTGGACGGAATGGTGAACGGATAACGGTTGTCGGGCGGGTACGAAATGACGGCGATACCTGCCGACAGGGCGTGGAAGAGGCTATCGGTGGCCAGCCCCAACACCACTGGGCCGACCCCGGGTCGCAGACCCCTCCCCCGGCTGGCCCTCGCTCGGCGGCGGCGAGCTAGCGGGCATCAATGATCGAGGTGATTCGCTCGAAGACCTGGTCGGGGGTGCCAACCCCGTCGACCGGGAAGAGGCGGTTGGTCGCGCCATAGAACTCGATGAGGGGCGCGGTCTGGGTTTCGTAGAGGTCGAGGCGCCTGTTGATCGATTCGGGGGTGTCATCGTCGCGCTGAACCACGTCGCCGCCACAGGTGTCGCAGGTCCACGGTGAACGCTCGACCGGCCCGGCCTGGTAGTTGGCCCCGCAATCGCGGCACACCCGACGGGCCGACAATCGCTCGAGAACCATCTCGCGCGGTACGACGAGGTCGATGACCGCGTTCAGCGCACCGTCGCCGGAGATGTCGTCGAGCGCAACAGCCTGCGCAACCGTGCGGGGAAAACCGTCAAGGAGAAATCCACGTCGTCGAGCATCGGCTTTGCCGAGTCTCTCGCGAACCAATTCGACGATGAGGTCGTCACTCACAAGACCGCCCGAGCCGATGACTTCGGCAACGCCGCGACCAAGTGGCGAGTCTTCTCGCACCGCAGCCCGCAGCATGTCACCCGTCGAGATGTGCGGAACGACGTAGTGGCGCGACAAGCGAACGCACTGAGTCCCCTTTCCCGAGCCCTGACGGCCCAGCAAAACGATGCGTGTTCCCTTCGTCATGAATGGATCCTGTGCACGGGGTTGACCGCCGCGATGGTCGAAGCGCGGCCCGCCGCTACTTCAGGAATCCCTCGTAGTTGCGGAGCATCAGCTGGCTGTCGATCTGTCGCATCAGCTCGAGAGCGACACCGACCGCAATCAGCACCGTTGTTCCGGCAAACGGGAACGACTGAACGTCGCCGATCCAAAGAATGACGTAAGGAAGAATCGCGATGAATGCGACGAACAACGCACCCGGCAGGGTGATTCGGTTGACGGTCTTGGCGAAGAATCGCTCGGTCTGGGGCCCGGGGCGAATACCCGGGATGAAGCCACCCTGCTTGCGCAACTGATCTGCCTGACGCACGGGGTCGAATGCGATCGAGTTGTAGAAGTAGGCGAAAGCGACGATCAACATGAAAAAGACCGAGATGTACAGCATGTTCTGGCTGTTGATGAGGTAGTCGTTCACGAAACCGGCGACCGAACCGCGCCAACCTTCGGCACTTCCGAGCATGTTCGACGCCAGGACCGGCAAAAGAAGAATCGACGAGGCGAAGATGATCGGCACCACGCCGGCCTGGTTCACCTTCAGCGGGATGTAGGTGCTCTGACCGCCGTACATGCGCCGGCCCACCACACGCTTGGCGAACTGAACCGGGATACGGCGCTGGCCGAGCTCGACACGAACGACGGCGTACAGAATCGCAATCGACACCGCAACAAGTACGCCAAACACGATGAACTTCTTGCTCTGGAGGATCGAGTAATAGCTGTAGGGCAAACCGCTGACCACCGACGCAAAAATCATCATCGACATGCCGTTGCCGATGCCGCGTTGGCTGATGAGTTCACCCAGCCACATGAGGAACGCCGTTCCCGCAACGAGGGTGGGAATGACGAGCAGAGCGCGGGGCATGAAGGGGTCGAGCAGCACCACGTCGGGGGCCTTGGCAGCAGCACCAAAGAACGCCGACCCGCGACCTTGACCGAAGATGAAGGTGAGGCCCGCACCCTGCAGAACGGCGATACCAATCGCGACGTAGCGCGTCCACTGGGTGATCTTGCGCTGACCAACAGCACCCTCTTGCTGCCATTCCTCGAGTTTCGGAATGACCACGGTGAGTACCTGAGATCATGACCATGAGCAACGTGAAGAGGATCTTGTTGCGAAGGTCGGAGACCTTGAAGATGTTCTTCAGGTTCGACAGCACTGAGGTGCTCCTTTTCGCCGGCTCACCGAGCCGACGCGGCTAGCGGTTCGTGAACTGGTTGCCCTTGGCAGGCGGACGCACACCCCGGAAGGTGGGCGGAAGGATGGTGACGGTGCCACCCGCCGCAGTGATGGCGGACTCGGCGGCCTTGGATACTGCGTGGGCGCTGACCTTCACCGGACGTGTGATCTGTCCGCGAGCAAGCACCTTGATCGGCTTGCCCTTGCGTGCAACTCCGCGTGCAACGAGGACCTCGGGGGTGACCTCGGCATCGGACAGTTCATTGATGGAGTCGAGATTGACCGCGCAGTACTCGACGCGGAACGGGTTGTTGAAGCCCTTCAACTTCGGCACACGCTGCTTCAGCGGCATCTGACCGCCTTCGAAACCACGTGCGACGGTGTTGCGTGCGTACTGACCCTTGGTACCGCGACCCGCGGTCTTGCCGCCCTTGCCGCCGATACCACGACCAACGCGCTTGCGGCGCTTGGTGGACCCGGGTGCTGGTGCGAGTTCATCAACGCGCATGATCAGCCCTCCTTCACTTCGATGAGATGTGGAACGCGCGCGATCATGCCCCGAATCTCGGGACGGTCGGGCAGCGTGTTCGTGTCGCCGATCTTGCTGAGACCAAGAGCGCGCAGCGTGCCGCGCGACTTCGGCTTGTTGCCGATCTTTGAGCGCACGAGTGTGACGGTGATCGTTTTGTCAGCCATGGTCAGTGTGCTCCTCCGGACTTCTTGCGCTCGTTGTAGGCGCGCAGCATGCCCTTCGGCACGAAATCCTCGGCGGGAATACCGCGACGTGCGGCGACGACGTCGGGGCGCTGCAACGACTGCAGACCCTGGATCGTGGCGCGCGCAACGTTGATGGCGTTGGCCGAACCGAGCGACTTCGCAAGAACGTCGTGAATGCCTGCCTCTTCGAGAATGATGCGAGCTGCACCACCTGCGATGACTCCGGTACCGGGTGTCGCGGGCTTCAAGAGCACGCGACCGGCACCTACCTCGCCGATGACGGGGTGCGTGATGGTTGAACCGGCGAGGGCAACCTCGAAGAGATTCTTCTTCGCTTCTTCGGTGCCCTTCTGGATTGCCAGGGGAACTTCCTTGGCCTTGCCGTAGCCGAGACCAACCTTGCCGTTGCCGTCACCAACCACGACAAGAGCGGTGAAGGAGAAACGACGTCCACCCTTCACGACCTTTGCCACGCGGTTGATGGTGATGACGCGCGACTCGCGCAATCCACCTGGTTCACCTGCGACGGGTGCGTTTGCTGTGACGTTGCTCATCAGAACTCCAGACCTGCTTCACGGGCGGCTTCTGCGACCGCTGCGACGCGACCGTGGTAGACGTATCCACCCCGGTCGTAGACGACCTTGCTGACGCCGGCCGCCTTGGCGCGCTGCGCCACGACCTGACCAACCTTGGTTGCTGCGGCAACGGTGGAACCGCTGCCCGAACCACGAACCTCTGTCTCGTTCGTCGATGCGGACGCAATGGTGCGCCCCGCGTCGTCGTCGATGACCTGAACGGTGATGTGCTTGTTGCTGCGATGAACGGCCAGACGTGGACGCTCGGCCGTACCGTGAACCTTCTTGCGAACGCGGCGGTGACGGCGCAGGCGCGATTCGCGACGGTGTTGTGCGAGGGATGCCATGGTTCGCTCTCCTTACTTCTTTCCTGCTTTGCCGGCCTTGCGGATGATGCGCTCGTCGACGTAGCGCACGCCCTTGCCCTTGTAGGGCTCGGGCTTGCGGATCGAGCGAATGTTCGCTGCAACCTGGCCGACGATTTCCTTGTCGATGCCCTTCACGATGATGCGCGTGGGCTGCGGAACCTCGAAGGTGACACCTTCGGGAGCATCGACCATGACGGGGTGCGAGAAGCCGAGTGAAAGACGCAGCTTGTTCGGCCCCTGTGCCTCGGCGCGATAGCCGACGCCGACGATGTCGAGCTCTTTCGTGAAGCCACCGGTGACGCCCTGAACCATGTTGGCGACGAGGGTGCGGGTGAGGCCGTGAAGGGCGCGGTTGTCGCGTTCATCGTCGGGACGCTCGACGAGGAGCTGTGCCTCGTCTTTGCGCACGCTGATTTGGCCGGGAATCGGACGCGAGAGCGTGCCCTTCGGACCTTTCACCGTGATGGCGCCGTTGACAATGGTGACGTCGACTCCCGACGGCACTGCGATGGGGGATTTTCCGATGCGAGACATGTGTCGTTTCCTCCGGTCACCACACGAAACACAGGACTTCGCCGCCGACCTTGCGCTTGCGCGCTTCGCGGTCGGTCATGAGTCCCTGACTGGTGGACAGGACTGCAACGCCAAGGCCACCCTGAACACGGGGCACCGAGGAGGCGTTGCGGTACACGCGCAGACCGGGTGTCGACACGCGGGTGAGACCCGAGATCGTGCGATGGCGGTCGGCCGAGTACTTGAGCTTGATCGTGAGAACTTCACCGGGTCCCTTGGTCGAAGGAGCCACCGAGAAGTCCTCGATGTATCCCTCGGCCTTGAGAACGGTTGCGAGAGCGCGCTTTTGCTTGGACGACGGCATCTTCACCTCGTCATGCATCGCCGTATTGGCGTTGCGGATGCGAGTGAGCATGTCGGCGATGGGATCGGTCATCATGTCGCTACCTCACCAACTCGCCTTTGTCACGCCCGGCACTTCGCCTTGGTGTACCAGCTCGCGCAGGCACAAACGGCAGAGACCGAACTTGCGGAACACCGCTCGTGCACGTCCACAACGCTTGCAACGTGTGTACGCACGAACCTTGTACTTGGGCTTGGCGTTCGCCTTGTTGATCAACGATTTCTTTGCCATGTTTCCTGTGCCCTCTTACTTCTTGCCCTTGCCAGCCGCGGCACCAGGGCCACGTCGACGGACGACCTTCTTCGGCTTGGCTCCTGCGTCCTTGCCGCGCTTGAACGGGAACCCGAACGCTTCGAGGAGTGCCTTGCCGGCCTCGTCGGTGGTTGCGGTGGTGACGATGGTGATGTCCATTCCGTGCGGTGCATCGACCTTGTCGTATTCGATCTCGGGGAACATCGTCTGCTCGGCGAGGCCGAACGTGTAATTGCCACGACCATCCCACGACCATGCGGGAAGACCACGGAAGTCGCGGATACGCGGGATTGCAACCGACACGAGACGGTCGAAGAACTCCCACATACGGTCGCCGCGCAGCGTGACCTTGCAGCCAATGGCCTGATTTTCACGAAGCTTGAACGACGCAATGGAGGTCTTCGACTTTGTGACGATGGGCTTTTGGCCGGTGATCGCGGTGAGGTCGGCGACGGCGCCTTCCAGGAGCGACGGCTGCTGGGTTGCCTTGCCGACACCCATGTTCACGACGATCTTCTCGAGGCGCGGGATCTCCATGACGTTGGCGATTCCCAACTGGGCACGCAGCGCTTCGCGGATCTCGGCGTTGTATTTCGTCTTCAGACGGGGTGCTGTTGCGGTGGTCATCAGATCTCCTCGCCCGTTGACTTGGCGACGCGCACCTTGGTGCCGTCGGCTTTCACCTTGTAACCCACGCGCGTCGGCTTGCCCTTGTGGACGAGCATCACGTTGGACGCATCGACCGGAACTTCCTTGTCGATGATTCCGCCCTGCTGGTTTGCCTGACGTGGCTTCGTGTGGCGCTTGGCGACGTTGAGACCGCCGATCAGCACCTTGTTCTCCTTGGGCAGGACGGCTTGGATTTCACCTTGCTCGCCCTTGTTCTTGCCCGCGATGACGACGACCGTGTCGCCCTTTTTCAGCTTCATCTAGAGCACCTCCGGTGCGAGAGAGATGATTCGCATGAACTTCTTGTCGCGCAGTTCGCGACCCACTGGTCCGAAAATGCGGGTGCCACGCGGCGTGAGGTCTTCCTTGATGAGAACGGCCGCGTTCTCGTCGAAGCGGATGTAGCTGCCGTCAGGACGACGCTTTTCCTTCTTTGTGCGCACGACGACGCAACGCACGACCTCGCCCTTCTTCACACCGGCGCCGGGGATTGCATCCTTGACGGTCGCGATGAAGACGTCGCCAATGGATGCGTAGCGGCGACGCGTGCCGCCCAGCACCTTGATGACGAGAACTTCGCGCGCACCGCTGTTGTCGGCGACACGGAGACGGGA
>RGCG01000180.1 GCA_009919275.1 Actinomycetota bacterium | reverse complement strand
GCGGCAGCTTGTGCAGCAGCTTCTGCAGCTGCTAGTTGTGCAGCTGCGAGAGCGGCGGCTTGTGCTGCAGCTTGAGCAGCAGCTTCTGCAGCAGCTTGATCAGCAGCAGCTTGTGCAGCTGCTTCTGCAGCGGCAGCTTGTGCAGCAGCTTGTGCGGCTGCTTGTGCAGCTGCTTCTGCTGCGGCAGCTTGTGCTGCAGCTTGTGCTGCAGCTTGCTGTGCAGCAAGTGCAGCGGCGGCATCGGCAGCAGCTTGTGCTGCTTGTTGTGCAATAGCTTGTTGAGCCCATTGATTTTGTGCTGCTTGCTGTGCTGCTTGTTCTGCTGCAGCTCGTGTGGCAGCAGCTTGTGCAGCAGCTTGTTGTGCAGCAGCTTGTTGTGCAGCAGCTTCAGCGGCAGCTTGTTGTGCAGCGGCATCTGCAGCAGTTTGTGCAGCGGCAGCGCTCGTGGAAGCTTGTGCAGCTGCTTCCTGTGCTGGAGCCATTGCACGTGCAACATCTGGTGAAACAGTGGCAGGGCGATCATCGCTTGCAGCAGCTGCGGCTGGTTTATCGTCATCGTTGCTTGCGCGACGTGATTTCGGTGCATCGTCATCGTTGCTTGCGCGACGTGATTTCGGTGCATCGTCATCGTTGCTTGCGCGACGTGAACGAGGTGCATCTTCACTCGCTGCGCGGCGAGCTGCAACGCGTGGTGCATCGTCACTATTTACCCGGCGAGCAGATGCGCGTGGTGCATCGTCATCGCCACCACGTCGACTACTGCTACGTGAATTATCTCTGTCCTCTCCGGACGAACCCTTTCGCGTAACAACGCGATTGAAGTCGTCAGCTGAGGACCCTCTTCTCGGTGCAGATCCCTTTGGCATATGTGCTCCTTCATGTAATCGATTGCTGATTGGTCACTTACGCACTTGATGTCCGCGTACGCGAGTCGTTCAAAACCAATGCGGAGTCTATGTGCGTGATTCGTGAGGCATCAAGGCCTAACTCGCCGGCCCCGGTCTGCCGACCCGCTTTCACGTGGGGTCTCCCCTATTTCAAGAAAAAAATCCCGCCCCAGGCAGTCAACCACCTAGACGTTCCGTTTGCAGGGATCGTTTTAAACCGCTTAAAAAGACACTTCCGAATTGCGTGGATTTAAATCTTAAATGACTTTGTGGTGAACGAGGAATAAATGCCTGATTACAACTTAATAACTGTAATTAAATCTCGATTGTTGCAAAAAAGAGAGATACTCAAGTAAATCTTCGCTTGAATATCTCTCTTAATTATTTGCTATTACATTAGAACGGAAGGGCAAGAAGCATTACGTAATCGGTACCATCTGTAACGCCGTTACTTACGCAAGTGCCAAGGTACATAAATACTCTTCCACCATTATTTTTTGCACAGATCGGCTGTTTTTCATACGGAGCAATTGAACCTGAAGGGCCTTGTGGTCCAACTGGTCCTTGCGGTCCCGTTGCACCAGTTAATCCCGTTGCACCTTGTGGACCTTGTGGTCCAGTTGCGCCTGTTGCTCCGGCTAATCCAGTCGCACCTTGTATTCCTTGCGGCCCGGTTAAACCTTGGGGACCTTGTAAGCCCTGTAAACCGGTATCTCCTTTTTCGCCCTTATCCCCCTTCTCGCCACTCACACCGCGCTTACCGGTCGCTCCTATCTCTCCTGCCTTCCCCGTTTTACCAGTTGGACCGACGGGACCAACTTCACCTTGCTCACCACTTTTTCCTTGCACTCCTT
>RGCG01000179.1 GCA_009919275.1 Actinomycetota bacterium | reverse complement strand
AGTACGCCTACCTCGAAACGGTGCGCCACTCCACGCCCGTCATCAGCGCCGACCGCTTCGCACGCCGCGAAGTCGAACGGTTCGGTTTGCTGATCCCCGAAGGGGCGCTCGTCATCTGTTCGGCGGGTGCCGCGAATCGCGACGAGCGCATCTTCAATGATCCCGACCGCTTCATCGTCGGACGCAAAGACCTCGTGCAGCGCGAACCGCGCGGCCAATACCGAGCCGACGGCCTGCCCTCGGGCATCACCCCCGCACTCGGCACGCCCTCGAAATTTCCCGCGCTGCCGGTGGGTCGGCCGCGCTCGCTCTACGCCATCACCCGCGACACGGCAACGACCGCGTCACAGGTGATACTCGAGATGCTGCCCGACATCAGGCTCGCCGCCGGTGCGAACCCCGTGATGAAGTGCAAGGCATGGGGCGAGATGCACGCCTGCTGGCACCTTCCCGTCGATTTCTGACACGCCGATCTTGGTCAGAGTCGATCGGCGCGGCCATCCGCGAGGACTTCGGAGGTCGTCAGTACAGTCTTGCCTCGCTACGCCAGGCAAATCAGCGCAGATAGCGACGGGCCGTTAGGCGCCGCCGGACACCACGATGTTCTGCCCCGTGATCCACGACCCTGCGGGCGAGGCCAACCACACCGCAGCTGCACCGCAGTCGGTGGGGGTGCCGAGGCGGCGGATCGGAATGCGCGTTGCCGTCGCCTCCAATTGGGCGTCGGTGACGTGGCCAACGGTCTTTGTTGCCTCGGTGGGCACCGTGCCGGGCGAAATGCAGTTGGAACGAATGCCCTTCGGGCCGAGTTCGGTGGCCAAGGTCAGGGCGAGCGAGTTCATGCCCGACTTCGCGGCCCCGTAGGCGGCGAAGTTGACCGCGGGCTTGATCGACGCGATCGACGAGATCCCGATGAGCGTCGACCCCGGTTTCATGACGGCCGCGCACGCGCGCGCGGCGACGAAGTGCGGGCGCAGGTTGAGCGCGATCTGGTTGTCCCAGTGCCATTCAGGGAAGTCCTCGAAAGCGAAGTTGCCGGGATAGTCGGACGTTCCCGCGTTGCTGACCCAGGTGTCGATCGACCCGAGTTCGTTCATCGCGCGCTCGACGATGGTGGGGATCGTGTCGGGGTGCGTGATGTCGGCAACGATCTTCAGCGACTTCTGACCACGCTGCGCGATCCGCTCGGCGACTTCATCGAGCTCGTGCTCGCGGCGCGCCGTCAAGACGACGGTTGCACCGGCGTCGGCGAAGGCAAGCGAGATTCCGCGGCCGATGCCACGTCCGGCGCCGGTGACGACGGCGACCATTCCGTCCATGCGGAACAGATCCATGACGTTTGCGTCGGCCGGGTCGACCGGCGTGTGCGTGCGAGACACTTTTGCTGACATGTAAGACTCCCCCTCGTGACTTCAACGGCGCGTTCGGGGCTTCCCGACAACGAGATCCTCGGCTACCGCTTCCCGGGTGGACGGTACACCATCGCCCACTGGGAGAACTTCCTCCTCACCGACTGCACAACATCGGCACAATTACCCGATCGCCTCGTGCATCCGGTGGCCCTGTTCCACGTACCGATTCTCGGTTCCGGAATCAGCATCGCGAAGTTGTTCGAGGTGTGCGGGGCCGAGGGACCGGGCTCGGTGGGCCTCGACGGCTACGACTGGGAATATTTCGTGCCGCTGCACATCGAAACCGAATACGACGTGCAGGGTTCGATTGTTCATTGGGAGCACTTGGCTGACGACAAGGGAAACGCGTACGACGCG
>RGCG01000178.1 GCA_009919275.1 Actinomycetota bacterium | reverse complement strand
ATTCGCCGTTCGTTGCCGCGGTTCGGGCACGACATGGGTGACACCGATCTCGCGATAGTGGTCGAGTTCGGCGAGTATCAGATCGTTGTCGTCTTCCAGTGGATCCCAGCGGGTTCGCATCGAGATCTCGTATTCGGGTTCGGGCCGGCCACTGCGCAGAACTTCGACGCGTGTCTTCGTTTCTTCGGGAGTGAGAAACGCGCCGTGCCAACCGTCGCCGACGGCAATTGCGCGACGAAGAGCGATCTCGGCATGTCCACCGATCCAGATGGGTATGCGTCGGTTCGGTTGGGGCTTGGCGCGGATCGATTCCATGTGGATTCGGTGCACGGGAAAGTCGATCGTCATGTTGTCGTTCTCCCAGACATGGCGCATGATCGCGATCGCCTCGTCTGTGCGCGGACCGCGTTCGTGGAACGGAACGCCGATTGCATCGAATTCTGCCTTCAACCACCCGGCGGCCGTACCCAGGATGAAGCGTCCGCCACTCATCAGATCGATGCTCGCAATCGACTTCGCCACGTGGATCGGGTTGCGCA
Organism: Actinomycetota bacterium; assembly: GCA_009919275.1. Lineage (GTDB taxonomy): Bacteria > Actinomycetota > Acidimicrobiia > Acidimicrobiales > Ilumatobacteraceae > F1-20-MAGs119. The sequence goes on along the minus strand of RGCG01000178.1, from coordinate 1,231 downwards.
TCGGCAGCACCAACACGGTGGTGCCGAGACCGACGCGTGTGGTCGCCGCGGCAACCCACGCCAGTGCGGTCAATGGTTCGTACACGTACGCCGACGGCGGGTACGCGGCGCCCGTCGGCACGACGAGGTGATCGCTCACCCACACATCGACGAAGCCCAGATCTTCGGCGCGACGCGCCGCGAGAGTCATTGCCTCGCCCGATGCGGCGGGTCCGGCTTGGGGCAGGTGGATGCCGGCGGTCATGCAGTTGATCCCCACGAATGGCACGCTAGCCATTTTCGACATCGGTGTCGAAAATGGTACGTTCGGGGCATGGTGGCGGAAATTCAGGGACGTGACATCTTCATCGACACGGGCGAGGGTCGAATGGAAACGTACGTGACCGCGCCGGCCACCCCCACGTCGAAGTTGCCACTGGTGGTGTTTCTCATGGACGCGCCGGGCAAGCGCCCCTTGTTGCATCAGATGGCCGATCGCATCGCGGCCGAGGGCTACCACGTCATGTTGCCGAACCTCTACTACCGCGAGACGTCCGGCTTCCAGCTCGATTTCACCAGCAGGGAATCTTTCGAGCGGATGCGGGGCTTGATGGGAAACGTCGGCAACAACATGGTCGTGCGCGACGTCACCGCGCTGATTCACGAAGCGCACGCGAACCCTTCGGTCAACTCGAAAGTCGTCGGAGTCGTGGGTTACTGCATGAGCGGACCCTTCGCGTTGTACTCGGCGGCGAAGTTGTCCGACCGCGTTCAGGCCGCTGCGTCGTTCTATGGAGTTCGATTGGTGACCGACAAGGCTGATTCGCCGCATGCGAATCTCGGCTTGGTCAGCGGGGAACTGTACGTGGCGAGCGCTATTGGGGAATGCACCACGGTTTTGCATTCAACGACAGACCGCAACACGACGCCGAAGGCGAACGTCGTCACTGGGATGAGCTGCTGGGATTGTTCGCGCGCAATCTCTCGACGAAGTAGGGGGATGCAATGAGTCAGATGATCGTGCTCGCCGGTGTGGGCGAATTCGAGACGAAGGAGGGCCGCGACGAGTGTCTGCGTACGGGGGCGCCTCTTCAGGCCGCGACCCGCGCAGACGAACCCGGTTGTCTCGCCTACTATTTCGCCACCGACCCCGTGAATGACCGCGTCATGGTGGTGTGGGAACTGTGGGCCGACGAGGATTCTCTCGCTGCGCACTTCGTTCACCCCAACTACCTGAACATGGGCGCCAACT
>RGCG01000177.1 GCA_009919275.1 Actinomycetota bacterium | reverse complement strand
TTGGCAATCGTCGGGGGATTGACGGCCGGAGTCGGGGCGCAGACGAAGTTGCTGCCGGTGTTCATCGTCGGACTGTTCGTGTACGGGTCGGGACAAGCATCGAATCTGTTGTCACGGTATGCGGCAACCGACCTGGCTGACAGCGATCAGCGTGGTCGGGCGATGAGCCGAATTCTCTTCGCATCCACGTTCGGTGCGGTGCTGGGTCCGGTGCTCGTGCAGCCCGCGCAGTGGGCGGGCGAGGAGTTGTTCGGCTGGCACAAGTACACGGGGCCGTGGGTGTTCTCGGCCGCGTTCTTCGTGTTCTCGATGGTGAATGCGGGTGTGCGGTTGAAACCCGATCCGCTGTTGTTGGCACGCGAGCTGCGCGGAGAAGTTGTGGGCCAGGTGCCCCAATTGAAGATTCGCGAGGCGTACTCGGCTGCGTTCGAAACGACCAACGGTCGCATCGCGGTGTTCGCGATGGTGGTGTCGCAGATGACAATGGTTGCAGTCATGACGATGACGCCGGTTCACCTGAAGTTCCACGGCCACGAAACGGTGAACGCCTACATCATCTCGCTGCACATCGCGGGTATGTACGCGTTCAGTCCGCTGGTTGGGCGATTCAGTGACAAGCACGGCAGGCAGGCTGCGATTCGCCTGGGCGGGGTGCTGCTGGTTGCCGCGACGGCGTTTTCGGCCCTGTCGGGTGATCACTATTTGCTGCTGTTTCCGGCTCTGTGGTTGCTGGGCGTGGGGTGGAGCTTCGGCTTGATTGGCGGGTCGAGCCTGCTCATCGATTCGGTCCGGGACGAATCGCGCGTGGCGGTGCAGGGCGTTGCCGACATGTCGATGAGCTTCTTCGGAGGCATGGCGGGGTTTTCGAGTGGCTTCATTCGCAAAGCGGTGGGGTACCACGTACTTTCGACCTTTGCGTTGGTGCTGGCGATGATGATGGTTGCGGTTGCGCTGTGGGTGAGCACGCCCCGGAAGCCTGCGAGACTGGTGGCGTGAAGCCCCAGGGCCCTGCACTTCCGTTTCTCACGCCGTCATTTTCCGGTCGGGTCGATCGTCTCCTTCCCGAGTCTCAGCCCGGAGACATCGCGATCCCGATGCCGGGGCCGGACGCGCCGAACATTGTGCTCGTGTTGCTCGACGATGTCGGGTTCGGAACGTGTGGCACGTTCGGCGGCCCGGTGCCGACACCGGCACTCGACCGCGTGGCGGCGAACGGCGTGCGGTTGAACCAGTTCCACACCACGGCGCTGTGCTCGCCGACGCGCGCGGCAATGTTGACCGGGCGAAACCACCACGCCGTCCACATGGGCAACATCCCTGAGGGGGCGAGTGCATTTCCGGGCTACGACTGCATCATTCCGAAAGAGGCCGCGACGGTTGCCGAGATCCTTCGGCACTACGGGTATTCCACCGGCGCGTTCGGCAAGTGGCACGTAACCCCGGCACACGAGCAAACACTGACGGGTCCCTTCGACCGTTGGCCGATGGGGCTTGGTTTCGAGCGCTTCTACGGAATTCTGTCGGCCGAAGCGTCGCAGTTCGAGCCACCGATGTTCGACCAGACGACGCCGGTTCTGCCCTACGAGGGCAGGGACGACTACCACATGACCGAGGACATCGCCGAAAAAGCGATTGCGTGGATGCGACTGCAACGCGCGTCGAATCCGCACCGGCCGTTCTTCACGTATCTCGCCACGGGTGCGATGCATTGTCCGCACCACGTGTGGCCCGAGTACATCGAGCGCTTCAAGGGGCAGTTTGATGAGGGCTGGGACGTGTTGCGCGAGCG
>RGCG01000176.1 GCA_009919275.1 Actinomycetota bacterium | reverse complement strand
TCGACACGCTGCTGCTCGCCGACACTGAGTTGCCAGATCTTCGCATTCGGGTCGACGGCCATGTCGTAACGCTTCGCGAGTTCCGCAACACGATCGACGGTCGAACCCGTGTCGATGACGAACGGTGTTTCGGGATTCCCGAGGATGACGTTCTCGGCGACGGTGAACGGTTCGACGAGGCGGAAGTGCTGGTGCACCATTCCTATGCCCGCGTCGAGCGCTGCTTTCGGTGATCCGAACGTGACGGCCGTGCCGTCGAGTTCGATCGTTCCCTCGTCCGGGCGGTAGAGACCGGTGAGGATGTTGGAAAGAGTCGACTTGCCGGCGCCGTTCTCGCCCAGCAATGCGTGAACCTCGCCCTTCAACACCTCGAAGTTCACACCGTCGTTTGCGACGACCCCGGGGAAGCGTTTCACGACCCCCGTCATGCGCACCGCGCTGTTCGTCATCTCACTTGCCCCTCACAGACGAATCCAAAGCCCAGCGGAGAACCTAGTGGAAACACCGAGGGGCGGGCCCAAAGGCCCGCCCCTCTCACGAGTGTCTCGTGTGATCCGCTGTGGATCAGCCGGCCGGAATTTCTCCGTCGACGCCCTCAACGAGATACGCCATGCCCATCAACTCTTCGTAGGTGTGCTGCTTGCCAGCGGCGAGCTGCTCCTTGCCCGCGTTGTCGACGAGCGGACCGGCAAACTCCCCACCGGGGTTCGCTGCCAGCTCGGCCTTCTTCGCCTCGATCGCGGTGCGCGTCTCTTCCGAGACGAGATCACCGTAGGTCGACAGACCAACGAAGCCGTCGCCGATGTTGCCGTAGTAGTTACCGGCAACCCATGCACCGTCGAGCACCTGCTGCAGACGCGGGATCTGGTACACGTCCCAGTGGTACTGGGTACCCGTCAGCCACACGTCGCCGTAGTTGGCGCTGTTGTCGCGGTTGTAGCCGGCCCACGGAATACCCGCGGCCTTCGCCGCGTCACCGGTGGCGGGCGAGTCGATGCCCTTCATACCGAGAACGTCGACACCTGCGGCGATGAGAGCCTCGGCCTGCTTGCGCTCGTTCGGCGGATCGAACCAGCTGTTCACCCACACGATCTTGACGGTTGCTTCAGGGTTCATCGCGCGAACGCCGAGTGTCCATGCGTTGATACCGCGGACGACTTCCGGAATACCGAACGAACCGAGGTAACCGAGCTTGCCCGACTTCGACGCCGCACCGGCGGCCATACCCGTCAGGTAGTCGGTGTCTTCGGCTGCGCCGTAGAACTGCGACAGGTTCGCACCACCCTTGTAACCGGTGGCGAACTCGAAGCAGATGTCGGGGTGCTTTTCAGCGGCCGCGACGAACGCATCCTGGAATCCGAATGACGTACCGAAGATCACGGTGTTGCCGTCGGCGATGAGGTCTTCGATGACCTGGCTGACCTGCTCACCTTCCGGCACGTTCTCCTTGTAGGTGGTTTCGATCTTGTCGCCGAAGTGCTCTTGCACCTTCTGACGAGCTTCGTCGTGTGTCTGTGTCCAGCCACCGTCGTTGATCGGACCGACGTACACCCATGCGGCCTTCAGCGGGCCGCCATCCTTCGGACCACAGGCGACGGGCGCTGCGCCCTCTTCCCACGGCTTGAAGTTGGCTGCCCAGTCGCCACCGGCGGCGGGTGCAGCAGTGTCAGTCGGTGCGGTGGTGTCAGCGGTTGCGGTCGTGTCTGCCGTGGCAGTCGTGTCCGCGGTCGCTTCGGCCGCCGTGGTGTCTTCGCTGCTCGAGCCGCTGTCGTCGCCACAGGCAACGAGACCGACACCGAGAGCGA
>RGCG01000175.1 GCA_009919275.1 Actinomycetota bacterium | reverse complement strand
CTGGTTGGGTGCCATCACTGCCATCGTCGTGTTCGTTGTTTCGGCAATCGCCTGGCTCTTCAAGTTGGGACCAGCCAATGAACCCACCAGTTTTCTCGAGGGCCTTTGGCTGGCAATAGGGCGTTACCTCGACGCCGGCACGTTCACCGGCGACCAGGGCTCTGGTTATCGAATCTTCAGCGTTCTCATCACCATTGTCGGCATTTTCATCGGCGCGGCAATTATCGGTCTCATTTCAAGCAGTCTCGGCACTCGGCTCGAAAAGCTACGGCGCGGCCAGTCCGATGTGATTGAAAGTGGCCACACGCTCATCCTCGGTCGTAGTGCCAAGTTGCCGAGCATCATTTCTGAACTCGTAGAAGCAAATCGAACCAACCGCGGCCACGCCATCGTCATTCTGAGTCCCGATGATGTCGTTGAGGTTGGTGATGCCTTGAATCGCGATGTCGCCGACATGGGAAACTCGCGCCTCGTGATCCGCAGTGGTTCTCCTACTCGACTCGTTGATCTTGAACGAATGAATCCACACGATGCGAAGTCGATCATCGTGCTCAACCCCGAGAATGAAGAGTCCAACGCATACGGCGTCAAGGTCATCTTGGCGTTGAACAAGATTCTCGGTGAGTCGTCAAGCGTCGAAATCGTTGCCGAGATTGAAGGCGAAGACACCTCTGAGGCACTGCGCGATGTGGTGGGCAAGCGCCTCATCGCAATCTCGCCGACAGAAATCATCGCCCGCATCACCGCCCAAACCGCTCGCGCTACCGGCCTTGGTCTGATTTACCAGGAACTGCTCGATTTCAACGGCGATGAAATGTACGCCAGAGCCGTTCCGCAAAATTTGGTCGGCCGAAACTTTGGCGAACTTCTTCTCTCCTCTTCGAATTCAACAATCATCGGCATACAACGAGTTGATGGTGGAGTCGAATTGAACCCACCACTCGAAACCGTTGTCGCCGCCGGCGACTCAGTAATTGGTATTGCAGAAGACGATTCGCTTTTCGCAGTTGACCTAGAGCCCGATCCCTGGGAACCGGGCGACAGACGACAATGGAATTCGCTTGGATCCAAGCGCGAGCGCTCACTCATCATCGGCTGGAACCACATGGCGCCACATGTCATCTCGGAAATTGAGGCAAATGTCGCTCCGGAGTCGGAGTTGGTCGTGTTGGTAAACCCAGAACTTCATGACAGGGCCACCGTGACGGCTCGCATCGAACGACTTCGTCTCGCCAACCAATCGCTGCACCTGATCGAAGGTGACACAATTTCTCGAGCGGCTATCGCTGGAGCAACGGAGTCAGGCGAATTCGACCACTATCTCATTTTGTGTGAGAACCCGCCTTTTGAAGTCGATCAGGCAGATGCTCGCGTTCTTTTGAGTTTGACGCACCTTCGTGCGGTGAATGCGGCAACCACAGGCAATGTCGTCACTGAGCTACGCGATCCAAACGATGTGGAATTGGCCAGTGTTGGTGACGGCGACGACTTCATAGTGAGCCAGAAGTTGATCAGCTTGCTCCTCGCGCAGTTGAGCGAGAGCCCGAAGTTTGTCGATGTGTTCAACAACCTCTTTGGCGCAAAAGGTGCGAATGTCGCCAAACATCCCTTCGCCCGTTACGCCCCGAACGCGACGGTGACGTTCGCTGAAATCATCGCTGAAGCACGCAACTGGGGAATCGTTGCCATTGGGTACCAATGCGCCGCCGCCGCGGGTAGGCCAGGTTTTCTCGCTGCAGGGCTTCGCTTGAACCCCGCGAAGACCGAACGCATCACCTTTGCGGAAGGCGATCACGTGATTGTGCTTGTACAACACGATCGGCAGTGAACGTCAAGCGCGCTCGAAGGGACTCGAACCCC
>RGCG01000174.1 GCA_009919275.1 Actinomycetota bacterium | reverse complement strand
GGTTTTGAGGTGGGTGACGTCGTGTTGATTGCGGGCCTTTCGCAAAAAGAGAGCAATGGTGCGTTTGTAGTAACGGCGGCAGATGCAAACACCTTCGCTGTCAATCTGACAAAAGCGGCAGCGGGCACCGCGGCTAGTTCGGCAAACGTGGCCAATGTTTCAGACCTCGGCTCGACTGCGGCCGCAGGTGGCTCGACAGCCCTGCGAGTAGTCGAAGCGATACCGACTCTTGACAGCACTCGCGTTGCGTTCACGAGCGTTTCGCCGTTCACGATGACGGTCAACCCAAGCGCCACATTGCCAGGCAGCACTGCCGTGCACGTCAAGGTTGGTGCAGGTGCGATTCGTGACGGTCGCGCGAACGCCTTTGCGGGCATTTCAAACGCCACAACTTGGAACTTTACGACTGCGACATCGCCCGCAGTTGTCACAAACATTACATCGTCAACCTCCGATGGTTGTTACCGCTCTGGTGGCGCCACTTCGATTCAGGTGCGATTCAATCAATCGGTAACCGTTGCCGGTGGTAACCCCGAACTGACGCTTAATTCAGGCGCAAGCGCTGTGGCAACTTATGCCAGTGGCTCGGGCACGAACACCTTGACATTTACCTACACAATTGGCGCTAGCGATTCGACGCTGGCCCAGTCGGGTCAAAGACTAAACGTCACAGGTTTCAATCTGCCTGCTGGCGTCACGATGAGTGGCGTGACCGCGAGCACCGCTGTGCCCGCATCTATGGCCAGCGGTTCGCTTAATGCCAACAAGAACATCGTGATCGACAACACCGCGCCCGCGCCGCAAGGATTCATGCCGTTTCCTGGTGCGGTCGGCGTGCAGGCGACTCAAGCGCTGAGTTTGATATTTCCTGAAAACATGGCAGTGGTTAACGGCAAGAAACTGTTTATCTACAGAGCCACGGGCAATATTCTGCACGAGACGATCACAATTGGCGCTCAAAGTGAAACTGCAATAACGCAATTTCCAAACAATTCGGGTGCCCTAATCACGATCACGCGAACTGGCAAAACATCAACCCAAAATTTGGTGATAGACCCTGCGACTAGTTACTACGTCACGTTCGAAGCAGGTGCGTTCACCGACTTAGCGGGCAACCCGAACGCCGCGCTAACAAGCACGACCGCGTGGCGATTTGAGGCGAGCCCTGACACGGTCGCGCCGGTATTGAACGTGAATCAATCAGATCCACCACACAACATGCCTAATTTCGTGTTGGATCGCAACATTGAACTGGCGTTCAGCGAAGCCGTTTCGACGGTGGCGACCAAGACGATTCGACTTTGCACGGGTGACGCAGATTGCGCGACTCCTGTCGAGACGTTTACGTTTCCGTCCGCAAGCGTCACTTCATCAAAGGCTGGAATGGGTGTTGTGCTCAACCCTGCGGCAAACTTGACGGCATCGACCACATATTTCTTGCTCATTGACTCCGGGGCATTTGTCGATGGTGCGGGCAACGCGACGGCAAGTGCCGTGACCGCTGGTCAATATCAGTTCACAGCAGTAGCGCCACCAGTTTCGGCACCGAGTGGTGGTGGAGGCCACCGCTCCACATCCACTCACCCCCGCGCAGAATCGCCTGGTGAACGGTCCCGGTTCGGCGGCGCGAGTCGACTTGCGGGCCGGGGCGGTGGCCGATCGAACCGCGACTCCCCGACGCATCGGTCACGTCGTGCTCGGCACACCGCACACCGCGCGGGCTGTCGACTTCTACGCGAACATTCTCGGATTCCGGATCTCCGACCAGATCCTGAAGGGTGTCGCGACGTTCATGCGCGTCGAGACCGATCATCACAACCTGATGATCCAGCCCGGTCCGACGAGCTATCTCAACCACTACGCGATCGAGGTCGATGACTTCGACTCCAT
>RGCG01000173.1 GCA_009919275.1 Actinomycetota bacterium | reverse complement strand
TCGGGTCGGCCGCGATGAGTGATCAACTTCTCAACGCCCTGAAAGTTGCGTTGCTTGGTCTGTTGTACCTGTTTTTCGCACGGGTGTTGTGGGCCGTGTGGACCGAAGTCCGCGTTCCGACCGCTGCGGGGCTGGCGGTACAGCGTCTCGGCCGCGGCAAGGGCAGCCGAGCACACAATGCCTCTTCTCCCAATGTGCCTTCGAAGTTGCTGTTGGTCGAACCCGCAGAAATGCGCGGCAGCACATTGTCCTTGGTTGACGAGGTACGCGTTGGTCGAAGCCCCGAATGCGACGTTGCTTTGGCCAATGATCCGTTTGTCAGCACGCACCACGCACGGTTCTTTCGTTCGGGCGAGAATTGGTTCGTGGAAGACCAGGGCAGCACAAACGGCACCTTGGTGAATTCACAACGCATCACAACACCAACCGCTGTGCGGATCGACGATCGGGTTCAAATCGGCAGGCAGACCCACCCCGGGCAAGTTCGCAACAACAACGAAGACGCCTTTCTCGTTCAGGGTCAATTGTTTGTTGTCGCCGACGGCATGGGCGGGCACAGCGCCGGCGAGGTCGCAAGCGGACTAGCCATCACCAGTCTGCGCGACGGGGCGGGCGGCATTGTCGACGAGGCATCCCTCGGCGCGGCCCTCCGCACCGCGAACGAAGTGATTCACACCGAATCGATGCTGAACCACCTGCGTCACGGCATGGGCACCACGATTGCCGCGTTGTTGACAACCGATGATTCGGTTGTGGTTGCACACGTCGGTGATGCGCGTATTTATCGGTGGTTCGATGGAGCTCTTTCGCGCGTCACAAAGGACCACAGCTACGTCCAAGAGTTGGTTGACGAGGGCGTCATCACTCTCGAAGAAGCACGCGTGCATCCTCGGCGCAACATTGTGACGCGCGCTCTTGGTATCGATGCCGAAGTTGAAATCTCCACCGCCTCTCTTCCGGTGACTATCGGTGCGCGATACATCCTTTGTAGCGACGGTCTCGTTGACGAAGTCACCGACTCCGAAATCAGCGCAATTCTTGGTCGTCATGAAGCGGCAAATGCAGCCGCAGAAGCTTTGGTGGCCGCGGCGAACGCGGCCGGGGGCCGCGACAACATCACGGTCATCGTCGTCGAGGAACGTTCGTCAGAAGACTCCCCTGCGCCCGTCCTCGCCTCGTCGAAAACTCCCTTGCCGAAAGCCCGCGTTGGGTTCTCTTTGGGTTTCATCCTGTTCTGGACTGCGTTGGCTGCAATTGTGCTTTCGGTTCTCATTGTTTTTGCCGCGTACGGGCGGACGGGGTATTTCGTTGGTTACGACGGCAGCGACGTCGTGATCTACAAGGGTCGACCGGGCGGTGTGCTGTGGTTCGACCCAACGGTCGAGGCAAGGACTCCGCTGAAGGAACGCGACCTGACAGAAGAGATGGCGCAAGAGATTTTGGGCAATCCAACTTTCGGCGATGCGGCATCTGCCCAGCGTTACGTGAACGGTATTCGTGATGAAGTACAGCCAATAGCCACCACGACACTGCCTCTGCCGGTCACCACAACTTCATCGTCGACGACAACGTCGACAACCTCCACGACATCGACCGTGCCCGTAACAACGACAAGCCCGACAACCTCGGTGGCGCCGACCACGACGGGTCAGTGACAGTTACGTCACCGCACGCCGTGCTGCGGCGACGCAGCGAGCTGGGGTTGGTGGTGCTGGCTGCCGTGATTACCGGCGCCGCGTACACCCTTGCGGCGCTGGGAAAGAATGCCACTCTTCCCGCACGAATTGGTCCGTTTCTCGGGTCGGTCTTGGCACTGTTGCTGATCGCCCACGTAGCAGTGCGACGTTTGGCGCGAGGTGCTTCTCCACTGTTGTTGCCGATCGCTGCGCT
>RGCG01000172.1 GCA_009919275.1 Actinomycetota bacterium | reverse complement strand
TTTCGCCCCGACATGCCTACTTACGTCTACAAGTTCACTGAGACCGGTGAGACCATCGAGATTCAGCAGGCTTTCACCGACGACGCCCTGACCGAGGCCCGGCACCCCGGCGACGGCACCATGCGGCCCGTGAAAAAGGTGTTCCAGCCCGTCGGCGTCACCTTCAAGGGTGGCGGCTTCTACAAAACCGACTCGAAGGGCTCCGGCTCTTCGTCTTCGGCTTCTTCCTCGTCATCGTCGACTTCGTCGGAATCGACGGGATCGACGGGATCATCGTCGAGTTCTTCGTCCGACTCGTCGAGTCCTGCAGCGACCAGCTCGTCATCCAGCTCGTCGTCGTCAAGCGGCGCAGCCGCTTCGTAATCGACGTCAGCTGCCGCTGAGTGTCACGTCTCGAATCACCAGACTGACGCCGGTCGCCGACATGGGCAGCCACTCCACGTCGCCGCCAATGGCCACCACATCGAGGAGCATCTTCTGCAGCGTCGAGGCGATGGTGAACTCGCGAACCGGCGCGCCGACCTTGCCGTTGATGATCGCGAGGCCGGAGGCTCCGGTCGAGAAGTCACCCGAGATGGGGTTCACGCCGCTGTGCAAGCCCTGCACCATTTGAATGAGGACACCGTCATCGACGGCAGCGATGAGTTCGTTTTGCGTGGCGGTGCCGGGCGTCAGTTGCATCGCGAGGCAACTCACGCCGGGCGTGCCACCCGAGCGCACCGCATTGCCGGTGCTGACGGTGTTGCCGCGGCGCGCGCTGTACGACGAGTGAAGGAACGTCTTCAGGACACCGTTTTCGATGAGCACGTTGCGACGTGCAGCAAGCCCCTCGCCATCGAGTTCGGTGGCGCTGTAGGCAAGTGGGTTCGTGGGGTCGTCGATGAGGGTGATGATCGGGTTTGCGACCGATTCACCCATCCGATCGGCGAAGAAACTGCGACCCTTTTGCACGTTCTCGCCACTGAAGCTGCTGGACAACACGCGCAGGAACTGTGCGGTGACGTAGGGGTCGAGCACGACCGTGGTGCGCTTCGACTGCGGCTTTGTGGCGCCCAATAGACGCGTTGCGCGGTCGGCTGCTTCGCGTGCGGCGCGCGGCAGGTCGAACTCGGCGGGCGACCGACCCACGGAGAAACCAAATCCGGTCTGCGTTTCGTCACCGTCGTCGGCAAGGGTGCCGACGCTGACGTAGCAGCCGTTCTCACGGCCGTAGGCGCGGATGCCCGTGGTGGTCGCAAAGGCCGTTTCGCCGTATGCGTCGTCGTAGTTCGAATCGTCGCAACGCACGCGTTTGTCGGCGGCCAGGGTCAACGTCTCGAGTTCCTTGGCAAGGGCGATCTTCTGTTCGGTGGGAAACGCGGCAAGCGTGTCGTTCCAGAGTTCCTGTTTCACGATGGGAACGCCATCGGGTTCGGCCAGACCGGCCCATTCGTCGGGAGTGCCGAACTGCACGTTGTCCCGCGCGTCGGCCAACACCTCGTGCAGCACGCTCTCGTCGAGGGTGCCCGCATAGGCATAGCCGGTGCGGCCGTCACGGATGACGCGGATGCCGACGCTTTCGGACTGTGCCGAGACGAAATGCTCGACTTCTCCCTCGTACACGCGAATCGAGGTCTCTCCCCCGCGCGAGACGTATGCCTCGATCTGTTCGCCCGCCTTGGCCTGCGCAACGATGCGGTCGGCGAGGTCCTGCAGTTCGTTCGCGCTCATGCCGCGGTGCCACCGATGGTCATCGCAGTGACACGCAACGTGGGCTGACCGTCACCGACCGGCACACCCTGGCCGTCTTTGCCACAGGTGCCGGGGTTGCCCATCGCGAAGTCGTTGCCGAGAAGGTCGATGTCGCGGAGCACCTGCGGGCCGTTGCCGATGAGGTTGCCCTCGCGCAGCGGTTCGGTGATCTCGCCGTTTTCGATGAG
>RGCG01000171.1 GCA_009919275.1 Actinomycetota bacterium | reverse complement strand
GGTGAGCGTCACGGTCTTGCCGCCGCGCTCCACCTTGATCTTGATCGTGTCGCCGGGTTGTGCATCTCGCACGACAGCGATCATTCCCGTGCGACCGGTGATCGGCACGTCGTTGATTGCGAGAACCACGTCGCCTTCTTCGATGCCGGCCTTCGATGCGGGTGAACCGTCCTCGACGTTGGCGATGACGGCGCCCTGGCCGCCATCGGTGCGGTCGGTGAGACCGACGCCGAGGAAACCCTGCTTGCGCTGGACACCATTGGCCTGGTCGCGCAGCGTCGCAACGACACGCTGTACCTCTTCGGTCGAAATCGCAAAGCCGATGTTGTTCGCAGCGGTGCCCATGTCACTGCGAGCAACCGCGGTGTTGATGCCGATCACCTGCGCCTTGTCGTTGACGAGTGGTCCACCCGAGTTGCCCGAAGAAATCGCGGCGTCGGTTTGAATGAGCCTGTCGAGCGCACCGCTGTCGGTGGTGATCGTGCGACCGATCGCAGAAACGATGCCCGACGTGACACTGGGGCCACCATCGAGATTCAATGCGTATCCGATCGCAACGACCGGGTCGCCGAGACGAATGCTCTTCGGGTCGGCGAAGACCGCGGCGGTGAGGCCCGTCGCGTTGATCTTCACCAACGCGAGGTCGTTCTGCGGATCGGAAGCGAGGACGGTTCCCTTCACGGGTTCGGTCTCGTTCATGAGACGCACCTGCACCGTCTTCGCACCCTCGACGACATGCGCGTTGGTCAACAGTTCGCCGTTCGAGTTGATGATGACTCCGGTGCCGACCGACTCTCCCTCGCCCATCTGACTGGTTGTCATTGCGGTGAGCGTCACGACGCTCGGTGCGACGGCGGCGGCGATCTTGCCGATTTGCGTCGTTGCCTCGCTCACCTCTTCACCCGTGGCGGGTTCGGCGGTGACGAGGGTGCCGGTGGTGACCATCGATTCGTCGTCGCGCGTGGCGATGACGCCGACGGCCGCGCCAACGAGAGCCGAAACCGCAGAGACGACGGCGAGGCCGACGACTCCGAGACCACGCCGACGACCGCGGGGCGTTGGCTCGGCCTGCGGCGTCCGGGCAGCGGGGGGTGGCGGAGGAAGCGGCGACTGGGAAGCGATAGGTGTCCAGTGCGGTTCGATCGTGGGGATCGCTTCGTTCGGGTTCGAATCGTTCCAGATGCTCATGACGCCGTTCTACAACGCAAAGGGCCGGCGCTGCACGCGCCGGCCCTAAGAAGTTCCTAAGAAATTGTTGTTCTGTGTCGAAAACTCAGTTCGACTGGAGCTTGATCTCGATGTCGACACCGGCCGGAAGTTCGATGCGCTGGAGGCTGTCGATTGTCTTCTGGTTCGGGTCGACGATGTCGATGAGCCGCTTGTGGATGCGCATCTCGAAGTGCTCGCGAGAGTCCTTGTCGACGTGCGGTCCACGGATGACCGTGAAGCGGTGCTTGTCGGTCGGCAGCGGGATCGGACCACGGATCGACGCGTTGGTGCGCGTCACCGTCTCGACGATCTTGCGCGTCGACTGGTCGATGATCTCGTGGTCGAACGCCTTGAGACGGATGCGGATGCTTTGAGCCATGGTCGTGTCCGTTTCCCTTACTTGATGATCTTCGTGACGCGACCCGCACCCACCGTACGACCACCCTCACGAATAGCGAAACGCAAACCCTCGTCCATAGCGATCGGCTTACCCAACTCCACCTTCATCGTCACATTGTCACCAGGCATCACCATCTCCGTACCCGACGGCAACTGAACAGTCCCCGTCACGTCAGTCGTACGGAAAAAGAACTGCGGACGATAATTGTTGAAGAACGGCTTGTGACGACCACCCTCTTCCTTGGTCAACACATACACCTGACCCTCGAACTCGGTATGCGGCGTGATCGAACCAGGCGCACACAACACCTGA
>RGCG01000018.1 GCA_009919275.1 Actinomycetota bacterium | reverse complement strand
ACGCTGGTGCAGCCGAGTGTTTCGACCGCCGCGAGGCGTTTGATGATGGCGTTTCGGGCTGCCAACTGACTGACGCCGATGGCAAGGGTGACGACCGTGACGGCCGGCAGTCCTTCGGGGATCGACGCAACGGCGAGCGCGACGGCAGTGAGCAACACGTCACCGAAATCCTGTCCACGAGCGAGGTTGGTGATCATCACCAGTGCGACGACGATGCCCGCGAGATAGACGAGTTGGTGGGCGAGACCGTCGAGTTGCCGTTGCAGCGGGGTCTTTTCGGTCGGCGTGGCGGCGAGCAGTCCGGCGATACGACCGATTTCGGTGCTCATGCCCGTTTTCGTGACGACGATTTCACCGCGACCACGGGTGACCGTGGTGTTCATGAAGGCATGTGAGTGGCGGTCGCCTATGGGTGCATTCGGGTCGACGGGTTCGGTGTTCTTCTCAACCGGGTGGCTTTCGCCGGTGAGGGCGGCTTCGTCGACTTCGAGGTTGTTGGCGAAGAAGATCTCGCCGTCGGCAGGAAGGCGGTCGCCTGCCTCGACGAGAACGATGTCACCCGGAACAACGGTCTCGGTGGGAACCATCATCACGGTGCCGTCACGGCGCACGCGGACCTGTGCGGTGAGCATTTTCCTCAACGCATCGAGCGACTTCTCGGCGCGGTTTTCTTGTATGAAACCGATGACGGCGTTGAAGACCACGACGATGAGAACGACGAGTGGAGTCTTCAGCTCACCCGACACCACCAGCGACACGAGGGCGGCGCCGATGAGGATGAGAATGAGCATGTCCTTGAACTGGGCGAGGAACTTCTTCCAGCCGGGAATGGTTTCGGCGGCCGCGAGTTGGTTGGGGCCGAATTCTTGGAGTCGACGCGCAGCTTCGGCGGAGGTGAGGCCGGTGTCGAGGGGGGTTTGGGTTGTCGTCACGGGGTTCTTTCAGAAGCTCATTGCGCGAAGACGGGCGATGCGGTCTTCGGTGCTGGGGTGGGTGGAAAACAGTCGGGCGAGGTTGGGGCCGCCGGTGCGCTTGTTCTGGAACTCGGCAAGCGGGTTGTGAATGTAGGCCTGCGCCTGTGCGGGCGCGATCTGCATCGGAATCTGGCGCGCGTACACCTCGATGCGCTCGAGCGCATTGGCCAGCGGAACGCCGGTTCCCAACAACTCGGCGGCTGAACGGTCGGCCTCGTACTCGCGCGAGCGGGAGACGGCCATCTGCATCAGTGACGCAGCGACGGGTGCGAGCATCGACACAAGGATGAGCGCGAGGGGATTGGGGCGGTCTTCATCGTCGCGACCACCGCCGAACATCGCGGCCCACATGGCCATGTTTGCAATGAACGAGATCGCGGTGGCGATGGCCGCGGCGACCGAGCCGATGAGGATGTCGCGGTTGCGCACATGCATGAGTTCGTGGGCCATGACACCGCGCAGTTCGTCTTCGGGCATGGTGCGCAGCAGACCTTCGGTGGCACACACGACGGCGTTGCGCGGGCCCCGTCCCGTGGCGAACGCGTTGGGTTGGTCGTTGGGCGAGATGGCGACGCGGGGCATCGGCAGATTGGCGCGCGCGGCCAGGTCTTCGATCATCCCGTAGAACATCGGGGCATCGGCTTTGGTGATGACACGGGCCTTTGCCGCCTTCAGGGCGAGCTTGTCGCTGAACCAGTAGGACCCGCCGACCATCGCGAACGCGAAGAGCAAGCCGATGGTGAGCGAACCGCTGCTGCCACCACCGAGGACGCCTGCGATCGTGACGATCAGGCCGCCGAGGGCAGCAAGGAGAATGGCTGTTTTTGCAGTGTTCTTGAACATTTTGGATTTCCCTTCGACTGGTCCCCGAGAGGACGACTTCTTGCGTCGAAGGTCTCTCCCGCCCGTGGGGCCCACGGTGCCGGGAACCGCTTTCGCAGCTCCGTGGTGACGACACCGGAGTCGAGGGATACTCCCCTTCAGAATCAAAATTGTATGACACACGTGTACTTCTTGCCAACAACTGCGCAAAAAAGAAAGGATGCTCGCATGAAAATCACCGCTGCAGTTCTGCCGTCCCCCGACGCTCCATTCGAGATTCGTGAACTGGAAATCGCCGATCCGCGGCCTGGGGAAGTCTTGGTGCGCATCGTCGGCGCCGGGATGTGCCACACCGACCTTCTCGCGCGCATTCCCGGCGCGCCGTTCCCGATGCCCGTGGTGCTCGGACACGAAGGATCAGGAATCGTGGAAAAGGTCGGTGATGGAGTGACGAAAGTCGCCCCCGGTGACAAGGTCGTGTTGTCATACGCCAGCTGCGGTCGCTGCAACAACTGCGAAACGGGTCTGCCGCAGTACTGCGAATTGTTCGGTGCGCTGAACTTCATGGGTTCGCGCCTCGACGGATCCGCGCCCGTCAGCGGAACCGACGGCGGAAAAATGGGCTGCTGCTGGTTCGGCCAGTCGAGCTTTGCGTCCCACGCCATGGCGAACGAACGCAACGTCGTGAAGGTCACTGTCGACGACGTGAATCTTGAAATCCTTGGACCGCTCGGCTGCGGTTTCCAAACCGGCGCGGGCGCCGTCCTCAATTCACTCGCCGCACGTCCTGGATCATCGATAGTCATCTACGGAGCGGGTGCCGTGGGCCTGGCCGGTGTCATGGCTGCCAAGATCGCGGGCTGCTCGACCATCGTCGCGGTCGACCTGCACGACAATCGGCTCGCGCTCGCCAAGGAAGTTGGCGCCACTCACACCATCAATGCAAAGACCACGGCCGATGTCACCGCAGCAGTGCGCGACTTCACCGGGGGTGGCTCGCAATACGCACTCGACACCACCGGTGTCCCCGCCGTCATTCGTGGCGCGGTCGACGCACTTCGCGCGACGGGCACCTGTGTGATCGTCGGTGTGGTGATGGGCGACATTTCGTTTTCCGCGTCGGGTTTCCTCGACGGCAAATCGGTGCACGGTGTCATCGAAGGCGATGCCTATCCGGCCGACTTCATTCCGAAGTTGATCGAATGGCATCGCCGCGGCATGTTTCCGATCGAAAAATTGGTGAAGACCTACCGTCTCGATCAAATCAACGAGGCGCAGCACGACAGCGAATCGGGTGCCACCATCAAGCCGATCTTCGTTTTTAGCTGAGGCGGAACGCCGATGCGCAGACGTAGCTGAGGCGGAACGCCGATGCGCAGACGTAGCTGAGGCGAAACGCCGATGCGCAGATACGGCTAGCCGCCGCCCATGCCCTTTCTCCACTCCATGGGGTCGCGACCAAGCTTGGCGTAACGGTCGGTGATCCAGATCGGCAGACCGATGTCGCCGCCGTCGGCAACGATGCGGGCTTGTTCACCGTTTTCGTCCCAGATGTGACAGGTGTTCAAGTTGAAACGCATGCGGGCAAGGCGCTCTTCGCGTGTCGTGGGTTCGGGTTCCACTTGGGCGGAGCCCTCGGCGACGTTGACGGCACGCATCGACCAAACACTTTGAATTGCGACGGGTGCCATGGCCTGGAGAAGTGCGGTGGTGTGAGTACAGCCGCGCGGACCGCCGAAGAGTTCGCGCACCTTGTGTGTGAAGCCGCGCGCGATGCTGAGGCCGATGAGCTTTTCGTAATGCGTCGTGATGGCGGGGCAGCCGCCGTGCGGGTACACCTCAAATTCGACGCGGGCGTCGGCAATGATCATCTCGGGCATCGTGACTTCGAGAGCCACGATCATGTGGTGCAGTGGAAGCGGCTCGGGATCGTTCGGAACGTAGAGTCCCGCGGGCTTCTCGTCACGTACGGCACCGCGGAGAAGGATTGTCTTGTCGTCCTTGCGGTAGGCCCGCACGACGTAGCTGCGGTCGTGGATCTCCTGCAGATTCGGATCGGAGGGCGGGGGGAGGATGTCGTTCATCTGATGTCCTTCACGATGTCGCCCACCTTGTGGTCCATGGCGGCGATGAGTGGTCGCATGTGCAGTTCTTCGAGCAGTTCGTCGCCGCGCTCGTTGCCACCCTGCAGATTCGACGTGATGACCTGGGCGACGCCCTGCTGCAGCAGTGCGGCGCGGTAGTCGTACCACAAGCGGTCGAGCGAATACCCCTTGAAACCCGGCATGTCGGCGGCGAATTCACTCACCTTGTCGAAGTAATGGTTGATGAGGTGGTCTTCGTGTTTGCGTCGCATGTCGGGCGTCAATGACGCGGCGAGAAGATTGCAGACGTCCCAGGCGCCGACATGTCGTGTGCTCAACTGGAAGTCGATCATCGTGATGGCGTCGTCTCCGGCGCTGCCGCCGAACAGGTAGTTCTCGGCGCGGCAATCGGTGTGTGTGAAGGTTTGATGACCTTGCTTCACCCACCAATCGAGCATGTCGGGGTAGAGATCGCAGGCCTTGTGCAGTGCATCGAGCATCGCACCGTCGAGGTGCGGGCCGAAATGTTCCTTGAAGTGCGGCCACTGCGCCTGAGCCATTGCCTTACCCGCCTTGTACAGGGGGTTGTTCATCGGGGGCAACCACGAGAGTTCGTAGAGTTCCTTCGTCTCCCAGAACGCGGCGTGCAGGCGTGCAGCGGTCTCGAGAATCTTCTCGGCTTCGGCGAGGGTGAGGCCGGTGATTTGGTCGGGGCAATGCGCACCGGTGATTTCTTCGATGAGAATGACGAAGGGCAGACCGTCGGCGCCGCAGTCGGCGTAATAGGGCTGCGGTACTCGGATCGGAAGACGGGTTGCGACCTCGCGATAGAAGTTCACCTCGCGGAGATAGAAGCCCATGGCCTGCGCCAGGAACTGGTTTTCGGGCGCGGGTGACTGGCACTTCGCAACCACGGTGGTGGGCCCTGCGCCGGGACCATCGACGTAGTCGAGAGTCAGTCGGGCCAGCTCGCCGAGAATGCCAACGCCCGTTCCGAACCGCTCAATGTTGAAGCCTTTGACGCGCCCAATGTTCGGAGGGAGAACATCGTTCAACCACTCGGTCGTGATGTCGGCGATTTGTGACGGTATTTGTGGCATGCGAATCCCCCGATCGCAGTGTCGAATGTTGGTGTTCGTCAGTTCGACTGGCTGAGGCCGTCGAGCAGTGTGTTCCACGCAAGGGTGGCGCACTTGATGCGCACCGGGAACTTGACGACGCCGCGCAGTGCTTCGAGATCACCGAGTGGCTTTGACTCGTCGAGGGGCGGTGCGTTTTCGTCTTCTTCTTCGATCGACATCATGTTCTTGAAGCGGCGCACGAGGTTGCGAATTTCGTCGACGCTCTTGCCCTTGACGGCAGCCGACATCATCGATGCCGAGCTTTGACTGATCGAGCAACCCTGACCGCCGATCTTGATGTCGGAAACGACACCGTCTTTCACGTCGAGGTAAACCTGGATCTCGTCGCCACAGAGCGGGTTGTGGCCCTCGGCCCGCACGGCCGGTGGCGCGAGTTCACCGCGGTTACGGGGCGTCCGATAGTGGTCGAGAATGATCTCGCGGTAGAGGTCTTCCAATCCTGGCATCGGTGCTCCGGTCGTGGGTTTTCGCTTGCAATCGAGAAGGCGGTTTTCAGAGGCCGAACAAGTCTCCGGCATTGGCCAGTGCGTCTGCAAGTGCGTCGGCGTCGGCCGTTGAATTGTAGATGTAGAAGCTCGCACGGGCGGTTGCGTTCGAACCAAGGAGTTTCATCAACGGCTTGGCGCAGTGGTGGCCGGCGCGGACGCAGACGTTGGCTTGGTCGAGCACTTGGGAGACATCGTGGGGGTGGACGTCTTTGAACTGGAACGACAGCGTCGCGCCACGCACAGCCGGGTCGGTGGGGCCGTGAATGGTGATGTCGTCGCCGTAGCGGGCCTTCAGGGTGCCGATGGCGTAGGCGGCAATTTCGGCTTCGTGTGCGCGAACGTTGTCCATGCCGAGCGCGCAGAGGTAGCTGATGGCGGCGTGCATGCCGATTGCTTCGGTGATGGGTGGAGTGCCCGCCTCGAACTTGGCGGGTAGTTCCGCGCACGAGAATCCGTCGAGTCGAACGTCGGCAATCATGTTGCCGCCACCGAGAAAGGGTGGCATGGCGTCGAGCAGTGATTCGCGACCCCACAGGACGCCGATACCCGAGGGTCCGCAGAGTTTGTGCGACGAGAAAGCAAGGAAGTCGGCGCCCCATGCCTGCACGTCGGTCGGGTTGTGCGGCACGTACTGGCAGCCGTCGACGATTGCGACGGCGCCGGCGGCGTGCGCGGCGTCGACGAGTTGCTTGACCGGTGTCAACGTGCCGAGCACGTTGCTCATGGCTGTGAACGAAAAGACCTTGGCGCCGTCGAGAAGCTTCGGCAAGTCGCTGAGGTCGAGCTGGCCGTCGGACGTGAGGGGAACCCACCGCAGCTCGACACCGCGCTCGGCTGCGAGCATGTGCCACGGCACGATGTTGGCGTGGTGTTCCATGTGGGTGAGCACAACGGCATCACCCTGGCGCAGATTTGCGCCACCCCACGAGTGGGCGACGAGGTTCAGTGCCTCGGTTGCGTTCTTCGTAAAGACAACCTCGTTCACGCGGGGGGCGTTGATGAATCGACGCACCGCGCCTCGCGCACCTTCGAAGGCATCGGTTGACTCGGCGGCCAAGTGATATGCGCTGCGGTTGATGGGCGCGTAAGACGTTTCCATGAACCGTGACATGGCATCGATGACCTGACGCGGCTTTTGTGACGTGTTCGCCGAATCGAGATACACAACGGGCTTGCCGTTGATTTCGCGCTCGAGAAGGGGGAAGTCCTTCTTCACGACGACGGGATCGAAGCTCATCGGTGTCGCCGGCCCTAGCGGTACGCCTCGTAGCCCGACTTTTCGAGCTCGGCGGCGATTTCCATGCCACCCGACTTCACGATGCGGCCGTCGACCATGATGTGGACGAAGTCGGGCTGCAGTTCGTCGAGCAGACGTTGGTAGTGAGTGATGAGAACGATGCCAAGCTTCGGACGGTCGACGCGTACCTCGCGAATGCCCTTGGCAACGATGCGCAGTGCATCGATGTCGAGACCCGAGTCGGTTTCGTCGAGAATCGCAAGGTCGGGTTCGAGGATCGCCATCTGCATGATTTCGTTGCGCTTCTTCTCGCCACCGGAGAACCCTTCATTGAGGTAGCGGTCGACGAACGAGGAATCCATGCCGAGGCGCTTCATCCAATCCATGACGGACAGGCGAAGTTCCAGGACCGAAAGATCGAGGCCCTTGCGCGCCGACAACGCCTGGCGCAGGAACTGAATCACCGACACGCCGGCGATTTCTTGCGGGTACTGGAAGGCAAGGAAAATGCCGGCCTTGGCGCGAACGTCGGTGGACCAATCGGTGATGTCCTCGCCCTTGTAGACGAGGCGCCCCGAGGTGACCTCGTATTCGGGCGAGGCCAGGAGGGTGGAGGCGAGGGTGGACTTGCCGCAACCGTTGGGGCCCATGATTGCGTGGACTTCGCCCTCGTTCACGGTGAGATTCAGACCGCGCAGGATCTCTTTGGTCGATGATGGTCCAACGGAATCGACCGAATCGTCGTCGGAAACGGGTGTGACGTGCAGGGATTCGACGCGGAACAACTGGCTCACGATGCCAAGTCTAAGAGTGCCCCGGGGGTTTTTCACTATGCAGGTAGTGGTAATTCCCGACCCGCACCGAGTGCCCGCCAGGCGCGCCGATACGAGGGGAATTCGCGAGCCGTGGTGATGTAGCCCGCGTCACGCAGGCGGCGGGTGTAGTCGGGCAGATGACGGAATGGGATCCCCGCATCGACGTGATGCGCGGTGTGGAAACCGATGTTGTACGGCACGAGGAAGAAGCGGGCCAACCAATGCTGCCGCACGGCATGGGTCGACATTCGTCGGTCGGCCCCGGCCGTCATGCCACCGTGCTCGGCAATCGATCGCAACCGGTTGATGACGCGCCACACGGTCATGTTCGGTGCGAGCCAGAGAATCGGGTACACCCACGCGTTTCCGGTGGCGATGCCGCAGGCGAAGAGGATGATCTGCAAGCCCCAGATTTTCTGTTGCGTGAGTCGCACGCGCGGGTCGGATGACGCAAGGCCGCGCAGTTGCGTGCGGAACAGTTTCGCGCCGGTGACGCCAAGCACGTCGCGGAAGAGTTTGCGACGGAGACTGGCCGGTGACACCGGGTAGTTCGCGTACAGCGGCACGTCGGGTTCTTCGGGTCCGAACTCTTGACGGTGGTGGGCCATGTGAACCCGCCGGTAGGCGGGAGTGCTGGTGAACGAGGGAAAGCCGAGCAGCCAGTTGCCGACGAAGTCGTTGACGCGTTTGTTCGAGAACAACAAACGGTGGGCGGCCTCGTGCATGAGGGAGAGGAACTGGGCATGTGCGCGGCCCATCATCACGAACGCCGCGATCCTGACGACGAGACTGTCGACCACAACCGCCGCCGTGATGATTCCGATGGTCTGGGCGTAGAGGGAGACGACGCTGAGGGCGTTGCGAACGTCGGGAATGCGACGCAGACGTTCGCGGTACGCGGCGGTTGGTCTCCCGTCGACTCCGATGAAATCGTCGGCGCGGGCAGGCAGAAGCGTCGCCGGATCCGGCGACATGCCACCGAGTACGTAACGACGTTCGCTCACGGGTCAATTATCGCCCACAGTTACACTCGGGTCGTGGGTCAGCGGTCGGTTCGTCACGTGCTGATTGTCAACCAGCACGGCGACAACCGTGGCGACGAGGCCGCCATGCACGGAATGCTGACCGGCATTTCCCGCGCTACCGCGAGCGAGGTTCGCTTCACGGTCATCCATCAAATCGCCCGTGATTCTTCAGCGCGGGAGCTCGCCGACTCGTCGGGTTTCGATGTCGGATGGATTTCGCTCAAGTTGTCGCTGCTCGAGGGACTGCGCCTCGTCGCGTATCTCATCACCCGGATTTCGGCGCTGCTCGGGCCCGTTGGTCGGGCGACGATCGACGCCTACCGCAGTGCCGACGTGGTGGTGTCGGCCCCGGGCGGTCCGTATTTCGGCGACATTTACATCGGACACGAACCCGTGCACTGGTTGTACGTGTGGATGGCGCGGATCCACAAGAAGCCCGTCATGTTGTACGCCACGTCGGCGGGACCGTTCGAACGAGTGTGGGCCAATCCTTTCCGTCGGCTCACTTACCGCATGTTCGACGTGTTGTTCGTGCGCGAAGAAATTTCCGCGGCGCACATCCGTGCCTTGTTCGGCACGAGACGGCGAAACGTCGACGTTCTCGTGACGGTTGATGCGGCACTACAGGTGTCGGTGCCGGCGTTGCCGCGCGACGCGACGCTGCGCCGAATCGTCGTGTCGGCCATCGACTGGAAGTACGAGGGCGATCCGTCGCCCGATACGCGTCGCACCACCTATGACGCCGCGGTGGCAAGTGCCGTCGCCGAACTGTGCGGGGACATCGCCGCCGAGGTGATCCTGGTTCCGCAGTTGCACGGTGTCCATCGCGATGCTCCGTACCTGGAGCGACTTGCCGAACGCATTCGCGCCGCCGTCACCAACTCCAATGTGACGGTGTCGGTGTTCGACGAGTCGCGCGACATGCTCGCCCAGCGGGGGCTGTTCGCCTCGGCGGATTTCGTGGTGGCGGGCCGCTATCACCCCGCGGTGTTCGCGTTGTCGGCAGGCGTGCCGCAGGTGTGCATTCCCTACGAGCACAAAGCGACGGGTGTTTTGCAGCTTGCCGGGCTCTCCGATGTCGTGGTGCCGATCAATGAAGTCACCCCAGAACGTCTTGCCGAGGTTGCGCGACGCGTTCGCACCACGGCCGAAGACGTACGCGCAAGATCGCGCCGTGCGGCGCGCGATCTTGCGACGGTGTCTTCTCGCACGTCGGCAGCGGTGGTCGAGCTGATGGGTGGCCCCGAGTGACGACGAAACGAATCTTGATGGTGGGTGGCTTCGATCCGGCCTTCGGGCGCAACCGCCAGCTCGTCCGGCTGGCCTCGATGGCGGGTTGGAGCGTCTCGGTGCGAAGCGTCAGTGCCTGGGGTAGTGACAAGGTGGCCGCGGCATCGCGCGCGCGTGTCTTCACTGCCGCTCGCGCAGCGCTCGCCTACGTGCGCATCGTCGGCATTTTGCTGGCTGCATCCGTTCCGGGGCGCCGACCGCGCGTGGTGCTCGTTCCGCATCCGTCACAGATCGACGCCGTGATCATCGGTGTTCTGTGCAAAGCGCTGCGGTTGCCTCTCGCCATCGACTTCTTCGTGTCTCTGCACGAGACCGTTGTGGTCGACCGCGCACTTGTTGGTTCGCGGTCGCCGGTCGCGGCGGTGCTGCGTCGTTGCGACGTCTGGGCCGCTCGGCTCGCCGATGTCGTTCTCACCGACACTCCGCAGGACGCCGAGTTTTTCGCCGCGGCTACTGCAACACCCCGCACCAAATGGCACGTCGTGTGGGTGGGTGCCGATCCACAAGTCTTTACCGAACGCCCCGATGTCGCCGTCGAACCGCGCTCGGTGTTGTTCTACGGCACGTACATTCCTCTGCAGGGGATCGAACACATCGTGCGGTCCACTCTTTTGATGCCCCGTGACTGGCGTATTCGCCTGGTGGGAAGCGGTCAGCTGCGTCCAGACGTCGAGCGACTCGTCGAGCAAACCGGTGCGCCCGTTGAAATCATCGATCAGGTTCCCGAGGCGCAGTTGCCCGGTCTCATCGCTTCGTCGATGGTGTGCCTGGGTGTGTTCGGTTCGGGGGACAAGACCCGCCGAGTGATACCCAACAAGGTCTTTCAGTGCATGGCAGTCGGTCGACCGATCATCACGGGGGACACCGATGCCGTTGCCGAGTTGGGTGCCGCCGTTGAACGGGTGCCCGTTGCCGACCCTGCCGCCATCGCGGCCGCGGTACAGAAACTGATGGACGATCCCGTGCGTCGTGAAGCGTTGGCGCGCCGTGCACGCCAGACGTTCGTCGACAGATTCGACGATGTTGCTGTGGTGCCTGCCTTCGAACGTGCGCTCGGCAGCGTCGCGACCGACAAGCCTTCGCTTCCGCCTCTCACGACAATGGCGCGCCTGCGACAACCGTTCATCGAGACCGCGCTGCGTCGGGTGCGACCACGATCAATCCTCGAGATCGGCGCGGGCCAGGGGGCAACCGGTGCGCGGCTTGTGCGTCACGCGCCATACGTCGGAGTCGAGCCCGACTTGTCGTCGGCCGCCGTCGCGGCATCTCGCCTGGCGCGCGTCGACAACGCCGAATTCCGAATGGGAGGTATCGAACGCATCGGCGGCGACGAGCGTTTCGCCTTGCTGTGTGCTTTCGAAGTTCTGGAACACATCGAGGACGACGCTGCGGCTCTGCGGCGTTGGCTCGACCACCTCGAACCCGACGGCCACGTGCTCGTCAGCATGCCCGCGCACCGCGGGCGATTCGGACCGTCCGACGAAGCCGTCGGACACTTCCGCCGTTACGACGCGGTCGACATCGAGCGCCTCTTTGCCGAAGTCGGGTGCGAGATCGTGATGCGTCGTGCGTACGGTGCCGGTGGCGGACACCTGCTCGAGGCAGCACGCAACGTCATCATTTCGCGTCGAGGCGGGAACGTCGATGGTGCTGCTGCAGCGGAAGTGAAGTCGGCCGGCAGTGGCAGGTTGTTCCAGCCGACGTCGCGCCTTGCGGGCTTGGTGACGGCTCTTGCAGCGGCACCGATGCGCGCGGTGCAACGTCCGTTTGCCGCGGGTCAGCTGGGCGTCGGATGGGTGGTGTTGGCGCGCCGCAAACGCGGCACGGTGTAGGCGTAGCCGGCAACACCAAGAACAACTGCCGAGGCCAGCATGACGCCGCGGTCGGTGGTAGCGGCCAGCAGGCCGTCGTCGAGTGTCGATCCCATCGCGACGGCTGCCGTTGTGACGAACAATTCGCGAAATCCGAGTGCACCCGGAGTGAAAGCGATGATGCCGGCAATCGCTGCCGCTGGTGCGACAACCAGAAAGAACCAGAACGACTCATCGACACCCAAGAGGCCGAATGCGAGTTGGAATCGCCACGCCGTGAGCAGGTACTTCACCACGTCGATGGTGACAACCTGCAGTGACGTGCGCGGTGTGCGCTGGATTTCATGCCAGCCCTCGTTGAACGCGGCTGCGGCCCGTGCGGGCTTGCCGCGCAGCAACGGCCAGTCGGGTAGCGGGAACCGGAGGAGGGCCAGGCACGCAGCACCGAGGGCAACGAACACCGTGAACACGGCCCAAGCAAAGTCACCGCCACCCGCTGCGTACGCGATGACGCCGACGAGTCCGACGATCGACGACGACCCCAGGCTGATGACGAGGTTGGCACCGTAATTGCTGCCGCTCTTTGCGTACGGCACGTTGTGCACCGCGTTCATGTAGCGGAACTTGTAGATGGTGCCCACCTGCCCGGGAAGCAGGTTGCCGAGGAGGCCGGCGGTGAACACCATCCAGTTCTCGAAAAATCCCACCCTCACGCCGGTTGCGCGGTACACCACCCAGAACTCCGACGAGTTGAGGAAGTGCCCGAGGACGATGAGAACCGCAATGAGGGCGAGGTCCCACGACGGCTCCTCCCACAAGGGTCGCAGGTCGTCGCGGCGCTGCCACACGAGAATCACCAACACCGCAACAACGGCGACGGTGACACCCCAGCGCAGTACCTTTCTCATTCGACCGACCTGTTGAACGCCGCGTACGACGCAAGGAGGCCGATCACCTGCATCGTGTGATGGCTGAGAGACACCTTGTTGCGATACCACGACTCGGCTGCCTTCGGCGCGAGCAGTCCCTCGACGTAGCGGCGGTTCCACGCGAAGGGCAGATCTGTCAACTGGTCGAGGATCTGATCCCGCAGTTCGTGCATGTACCAGCCGTCGACGGGTGAATCGCTGGGCGATTGCTTCGGTTGGTCGATGATCACGTCAGGAAGGAGACCGTGTCGCCGCACGGTGTCGACGAGGATCTCTTTGCCCGCCGACGACGCCGAAGAACCCGACGAGCGAAGGAACTCGAACGGAATTCCCGACACGAATGTCCGCAAGCGCGAATGCATGAAGGGGCTGGCCTGCGCGACCCCGGTTGCCGCCACCGCTCCGTCGACCTTGACCTTGCTCTGGCCGTTCAGACCGTTGCCGTTGAACGCAAGTTGCGTGCGGTTCAGATGGTCGAGACCCGTCGCGAGGCGCGTGCGAATCGCCAGAACGTTCTCGGCCTGTGCCGGTGCCGCATCGGTACGCAGCCGGGCCAATGCTGCGGCGTCGAACACCTGGGTCGGCAGATGCGCACCCACTGTGTCGTCGAGAAGACGGTTGCGCAACGTACCCCGGGCCATGCGAGCGACGTGACCGAGACGACGCTCAATCGGCGCGCTGGACAACGCACCGATGGCGAGGCGAGTGAGGGACGACGGCATGCGTTTCGTGGCCGCCGAGATTGCGGCGCGGCGGCTGACGGTGGGATACCCGAGGAAGATCGCGTCGCAGCCGTCACCGGTGAAGATCTGGGTGTGTCCATCGGCGGCGATTTGGCGCGCCGCATGCAGCGTGTGGATTTGGTAGTGGGGCTGCGAGCCGGGCTGTGTGAAGGTGCCGGCAAATCGATGCAGGTTCGACGCGATGACGGACGAATCGAAGTCGACCCAGTGGTGCGTGATTCCGAGATGTCGAACCAGGGCATCGACGTTGCGTTGCACGTACGTGGGGTCGGCGAAACGGAACGTGTAGGTCTCGACCTCGTGGCCGAGGCCGACAAGGATGGCGGCAACGAGTGCCGAGTCGAAACCTCCGAGCAGGACGGCATGACGCCGGTGCGACGCGGCTTGTTCCGAGATCGTGTCGACGAGCGACGCATGGAGTGCGGTGATGATGTCGTCCCGGTTGGTCGACATGTTGGCGGGGTACGTGATCGCCGAAACGGTTTCGGTGTCACCGGTGGCGGCAAGACGAGTACCGGCCTTAAACACCTCGACCGCCCGGTACATCGAATGCGGGTCGGGAACGAACCCGAAACCAAGGAGGAAGTCCTCGTAGCTGCGGTCGAGTGCGAGACCGGGAACCGCACGTCGCAGCAGGTACAGCGACGTCGAGACCCACGTGCCACCATCCTGGGTGCGGTGCACGAACAGGCGGTGGCTACCGCGACCGGCCGCGGCAACCAAATGACCGTTGGAGTCGAAGCCAACCGCCACAACGTCGTCGGGATCGCCATCGAGAAGTTGCTCTACGGACGACGAGCAACGCGACGCAGCAGAGCCGTAGTACGCCACCGCACGGTTGGCGTCACGGCGGAGTGTTGCGACGTCTCCCTGGCCAATGACGGCGATGGTGGTGCGCTCGTTGGTCGACGTGACGCTGTCGATTCGATGACCCGACAGCGCCGCAAGAGCGGCCCGGGCAGTCGAAACTTCGGGACCGGAGTGCGCGATGAGGCCGTGCATCGTCGCCGCGGTCAGACGGGGTCGACGTCGAGACGACGGCGCGTGGCGCGTACGACGAGGTCGGCGAGAAGGCCGAGCGTGGTCACCTGCAGTGCCGCGAAGAAGATGAGGAGAGTGTTGGTGGACAAACGGAAGTCACGACTCGACCAATCGAAGCCCAGTTTTGCCACGGCAACGACGAACAACAAGCCGCCGAGGGGAAGAAACACCTTGAGGGGGTTGTACGACAGGGTCATGCGGATGACCTGCAGCAGGTAGCGCTTGGTGTCGCGCCACCAGTGAAACTTTGAACGTCCGGCGCGCGGGAAGTAGTCGATCGGTACGTAACCGACGCTGTAACCGTTTGCAAGGAACGACATGGTCAGCGTGGTGACGCACGAGAATCCGTTCGGAAGGTGATGTGTGTACTGCACCGCGACATCACGCCGGAAAGCTCGCAGGCCGGAGTTCAGGTCCTTGATGTCGGTTTCGGTGAGGTAGCTCGCGAGTTTTCTGATGAACCACTTTGCGGGTTTGCGGAAGAGCTTGAGGGTGCCCTCTTCGGTGCGACGCGCGCCAACGACGTGGTCGTAGCCATCCATTTGGTTTACGAGCCACGGGATCTCGTCGTTCGGGTAGGTCATGTCGACGTCGGTCCACACCACCACGCGGCCAACTGCGGCGTTGGTTCCCGTGCGACGCGCCGCCCCCGAGCCACGATTCGTTGGGTGCCGAATGAGGCGGATGTCGGAGATCGATTCGAGGTCGCGTTCCGACCCGTCGTTCGAGCCGTCGTCGATGACGATGATTTCGTAGGAGTATTTCGAAGCGTCGAGAGCCTTCTTGATCCGGTCGATCTCTTCGCGCAGGTGGCCCCGTTCGTTGTAGATCGGGAGGACCACGCTGACGTCGCAGAGGTTCTCGGAGGGACTCATGTCAGCACGAATCTACCCCCGAGCGCATCCACAGAACGATGTTTCCCCGCTCCTGCTTGCCTCGGGATGAAGCCTTGCTCTCGGTTGCGGCAACGACCCAGCCGTTGTCTTCGGGTGGCCGGCCGACCGCGCCGATGACGCAACGCAAAGACTCTCTGTCGACCCAGTGAACGTCGACGCGCTCGACCTGCACGGGATGCAGGAGGTATCGATAGTCGTAGTAGGTCTGTCCGCCGAGTCCACCCGAGTCGAACGTGATCGTGGTGTCGCGACGATCACCCGTCACCAGATTGCGTACCGAATTGTCGAGTGTGATCTGGTCGAAGTAGTCGCGGTATGGAACAACGGTGCGCACGGCCGTGAAGGTTGTGAACACGAGGGACAAGACGGCGAGCGTCGCGAGGAAAACATGCCCGTTGCGTCGGGCGACAACGAAGAGAATGCCCGAGACGGCGACGAAGGCGACGGTGAGCGACAGGTAGCCGGCGGGTTTGGTCAGCTTCAACGCCCAGTCGAGAGCGATCGAGTTCGGTACCGCGAAGAACTTGTTCTCGATCGTCATGGCACGTAATTCGTCGCGACCGGCGGCGGCCGCGAGAACCACGGTGCACGCGACCGTTGCCACGATGCCGGTGAGCCACGAACGGCGGGCGAAACCCGAACCCGAAACAACCGCAACGAGACCGATCAGCACAAAGACCGGGGCCACCGCCTCGAGGTAGCGGCCGTACACGAGGTGGTCCGGACGAATCACGCGCAACAGTTGCAAAGCCGAGGCAAGCGCGACGCTACCCGCCGTCGCGAAGAGAAAGGTCGGTGCGAGCCAGTCGAGATTGCGCGCCCGTCGCAGGCCGACGCCGATCGATCGAACGTTCATGGCCAAGCCGACCGCGGCGAGTCCGAACGACGTGGCGAGCACGTACCACAGCTGACCGGTGGCGGATCTGCCGAGACTCGGCAGGTTCGACCCGGTGAGCAGCTTGTCGACCATGCGTCCCTCTTTGCCGCCGGCCGCCGGATACAGCTCGCGGCGCAGCGAGACGTTGACTCGTGTGAAGACGAAGTACGACACGATTGCCGCGGCGATGCCTCCCACGGTGACTGCCAGGTGACGCCTCGGAGCGGGACTGGCGCTCACCAAGAGAAACACGACGGCCAACGCGGGAACAAGCGTGAAGCGTCCGTGCGCGATCACCATGAAAGACGACGAAACGGCGAGGGTCAGCGAGGTTGACCAACGTGGCCGCCGCACGTGTTCGTACGCCAGTAGCACCACGGCAACGAAGAGAAACCTGTTCAGGGTTTCCGACCAGGCAAACAACGAGTTTGCCGCGACGGCCGGAGCAAGAGAAACGATGATGGCCAGGCTCCACGCCGTGCGGCGCGCAACCGTGAGGTGGCGGAAGGCAAGTCGGGACAGCGCGGCGGCAGTTGCAACCACGAGACCGATGTTCACCAGCAGGGACAAGCGGTACTGGGCGTTGATGTTGCGCCCCACGACCGCCGCCGCTGCCGTGACGAAACCGAAACCGGCGGTGTAGAAAGACCGAAAACCCTCACCAAAGAGCGTCTCGGTGTGTCCGGTGAGGACCCAGCCGTTCAGCAGGAAGCCGAGCTCGTCGGGTCGCACGGAGGCCCCACGCGAGGCAAATGTGGCCCACACCAAAACGACGAGGCACGCGCAGCCGAGAAGGGCCACGACGCGATGAAGTGTTCGCGACGACATGGAGATTTCCGGCGGCTACCAGCCGCGTTCGACCCACTCTGCGAGATGCGGACGTTCCGTTCCGATGGTCGTGTCGAGTCCGTGGCCGGGAAGCACGATCGTGTCGGCGGGATACGTGAAGAGTTTGTTGTCGATCGAGTCGATGATGGTGGAAAAGTCGCCGCCCTCGAATGTGGCGTTGCCGGGTCCACCCGGAAAGAGCGTGTCGCCGGTGAAGAGAAGCGGGGTGTTTTCGACCCTGAAGGAGATGGACCCCTCGGTGTGGCCGGGATTGTGGATGGTGGTGATCCGCAATCGACCGACTTCAATGACTTCCTTGTCGTCGATGAAGACGTCGTAGCCAACGTCCTTCAAGCGTGGTGCGTCGAGAGCGGAAACGCCGACCTCGTACCCGGCCTCGCGCATCGCGGGAACCGCCTGAATGTGATCCCAGTGGCCATGTGTTTCAAGCACCCGGCGGACACCGAGGGACCGGCACATCGCGAGGAGCCGCTCGTGCTCGTTGGCCGCATCGATGAGAACCGCATCACCGGTGGCACGACAGCGCACGACGAACACGTTGTTCTCGTACGGGCCGACGACGATCTTGTGCACTTCCACGTCGGAGCTCGACCAATGGAGCACGGGTGCGTTCACCCGGTCATTCTCGCACGGAGTATCACGCCGAGATGATGTTCACGTTACGGCCATCGGCCTGCAACCCGAGTGCAACCGTGATCTGCCCGGGGTCGAACGTGACAAGCGATACCGGCCCGGGTAGGCGCTGCACGGCAGCGAGGTGCAGCGCCGACCCGAGCGTCACGGGCTGGGCCCGCGAAATGAGGGATGCCTCGTCGATGCACCGTTGGTCAACGGGTACGACGTGGATGTAGTCCCACGTACGACGCAACGAATCCTCCAACTCGTCGCGAAGAATCGGTTCTTCAGTCATGCGGTCGATGCCCGCGAGACATTCGGCGAGCGCCATCGCCGAGGCGCACCACGTGTGGTCGCTCGACATCGCATCGACGACAACCTGGCGTTGGGCGCACGAAACGTGGAGCGCAAGGAGGGCCGTCGTGTCGAGCACGATCGTCATCGCAGATCACGAACGATCTGATCGAAGCGCATACCCGAGTGGATGTCGATGGGAGTCGGCGTGACCGTGTCGCGGTCGCGGGGCGCACGGCGGGGTGGCACCACGAGACCGCGGGCGACCAGTTCATCCATCGTTGTGCCCGCGGGTGCGTCGACCGGTCCCAACTGGGCGACGGGGCGACCCGATTCGGTGACGATGACGCGTTCCCCCGCGGCGGCGCGGCGCAGTGCGGTGGCGAGGTTTGCCCTCAATTCCCGGGTGCCAACTTTGTTGTGCGCCGTGTGCATTTGGGGCATGGGCGGCAGGATAGCCGCTTCACGAGAAAACTGTGTACACATCTGTACACACACGGCTTTGCCGAGCGTGGACCGGTGGGGGCAAAATCGCTTCATGAACTTTGCATTCAGCGAGGAGCAAGAAGAGCTCCGCAAGACAGTCCGGGCCTTCCTCGAGGCCAAGTCGTCAGAAGAGGCCGTGCGCCATCAGATGGAAACCGACCAGGGTTACGACCCCGCGGTGTGGAGCCAGATGGGCGAGCAGATGGGCCTGCAAGGCCTGCACATCCCCGAAGAGTTCGGTGGCTCGGGCTACTCGTACGTCGAGCTTGGTGTCGTGTTGGAAGAGATGGGTCGTGCACTTCTGTGCGCGCCGTACTTCGCGACCGTCGTGCTGGCCGCAAACACGCTGCTGCACAGTGGCGACGAGGCCG
Source organism: Actinomycetota bacterium (assembly GCA_009919275.1). Lineage (GTDB taxonomy): Bacteria > Actinomycetota > Acidimicrobiia > Acidimicrobiales > Ilumatobacteraceae > F1-20-MAGs119. The sequence continues at coordinate 10,489 of RGCG01000018.1, read as the reverse complement.
CCAAGAAGGCGTATCTCCCCGGCATCGCCGCCGGTACCACGATTGCGACGCTCGCAACCGCCGAGCCGTCGGGCAAGTGGGACGAAGCCGGCATCCAGATGTCGGCCTCGGGTTCGGGTTCCGATTGGAAACTCTCGGGTACCAAGTCATTCGTCATCGATGGTCATGTGGCGTCGCTCATTCTCGTTGCGGCGCGCACGGGTAAGGGTGTCAGCCTTTTCGCCGTCGAGGGCAATGCGGCCGGTCTCACGCGCACGCAGCTCTCGACGATGGACCAGACGCGCAAGCAGGCCAAGCTCGACTTCAACAACACACCGGCGAAGTTGATCGGCGAAGAGGGCAAGGGCTGGAACGTGCTCGCCAAGGTGATGGACCTCGTCGCGATCGGACTTGCCGCCGAGCAGGTGGGCGGAGCGCAGAAGGTTCTCGAGATGGCCGTCGAGTACGCGAAGGTTCGCGTGCAGTTCGGTCGTCCCATCGGTTCGTTCCAGGCGATCAAGCACAAGTGCGCCGACATGCTGCTCGAAGTCGAGTCGGCAAAGTCCGCCGCGTACTACGGCATGTGGTGTGCGGCCGAGATGAACGACGAGCTTCCGTCGGTCGCCTCGCTCGCCAAGGCCTATTGCTCCGAGGCGTACTTCCACGCCACCGCCGAAAACATCCAAATCCACGGAGGTATCGGCTTCACCTGGGAACACCCGGCGCACCTGTACTTCAAGCGTGCAAAGTCGAGCGAGTTGATGTTCGGGGACCCGACGTACCACCGCGAGATGCTCGCGCAGCGGATCGGGATTTGATCACCGGCGTCTACATCGCCGCGGCGGCGGTGTGCGTTTTCGTCATCGCCGCAGTTGTCATTGGTCGCGAGGCGCGACGGCTCGACGCCGTTGCGCCTCGTGCCGTTTACGACCCCGACCAAGCGGTGGAATTCGTGGCTGACATGCTGCCCGACGTCACCCAGGCGCGTCTCACGCTCGATGAGCTCGGCGCGATGTTGCGGCTGCACATGCGCTGGTTGCATGCGAAGGGACTGCAACCCGACCGGGCGGTCGACAAGCGACAGGACATCGACGATCTGTTGCTCATCTCGGAAGATCAGCTCTCGGCGTTTTTGTTGTCAGAGGCAGAAAAGTCTGGCGTCGAACTTCTCGACGACGTCGACGTCGTGCACGTGGTGCGTGCCCACCTGGCCTATTTCGATGCAATCGGTGCGGTGGGACCCACGGCTTCGTCGACCGATCTCTGACCCGGGCGATTCGACTTCCACACGGGCTGGTACCTCTGCAGCGCAGGGTGCGCGTACGGGTCGTTTTCCAACATGTCTCGCCAACGCGCCCCGAGCTCGGCGACATCGACCGGCTTCATCACGGGCTCGCGCGTCTTTGACTCGAAGTGATGGCACGTTGCGAGGGGTGTCCACACGGTGCGTTTTCCGACCATCCGCAACTTGAGGGCGTAGTCGATGTCGTTGTAATTGCCCGGAAACTTCGTGCACAGTCCGCCAACTTGTTCGAACAGTGCACGCGGCGTCAGGGCACAGGCTGCGATGACCGACGACACCTCGCGCGCGACGCGCAGCATGTTCGATGCACCCGGCGTGTCAACTGAATGGCCCCGGTAGTAGTCGTAGGGGACCGGGTTGAAGAAATGTCCGGCACTCTGGATGGAGCCGTCGTCGTAGAGCAGCATCGGTCCAACGAGGCCCACGGTTGAATCGTTGAAATACGACAACATCGTCTCGACAATGTCGGGGCTGACGATTTCGGTGTCGTCGTTCAGCAAGAGGAGATAGTCGGCGTCAGTTTGAACTGCGGCGAGGTTCACCTTCTCGGCGAAGTTGAAGGGTCGATCGAACTCGATGACGGAGAGTCCGGAACCGCCCGCCGATTCGATCTCGTGACGTGCGTCGGTCGGCGTGTCGTGGTCGAGAACCGCGAAGAAGTCAAGATTCGGGTAAGTGCTCGTGTTGCGCATCGCCGCAATCGCCCCGGCTGCGAGCACACGCTCGCGCCCCCACACCTCTGCGCGGGTGCCACGCGTGGGCACGATGACAGCGACACGAGGTGTTGTGATGACTGCGCGACGTACGTGGACTGCGCGATCGGAATCCGTCGTGCAGGTCGCGACCATGCCGCTGCGTTTGCAGTGGTTCTCGACGGCGTCGAGGTTCGCCGTGGGAACGCTGTGCTCCCACGATGCGTCGTAGAGAAACGAGACGATGCGTCGCGGCCGGGTTGCGTGTTCCGACAGTCGAAGCGCACGGTCGTGCGCGTCGAGCGAAGCCAACATCGAGACACCGCCGGCGGCATCGACAACGCTCTCTGTGGCAAAGACCACGTCACCGACGTAGTTGTGGCCGCGCAGGCGTTCGGGAGACCAGTCAGGCCGCAAGACCTGAAAGGGCTCTTCGTAGCGATCGTCGGTGGTGTGCAGCGAGTCGCCGTACACGAAGTCGGCACCCGACTTTCGCGCGAAACGTCGAACCTCGCGTTTCGCGCCGCGACGGAGCGAACACCACTCGGGAACGAAACCCACCATGTCGCCCGTTCGGATCGTGGCGGTCACGTTGCCACCCGTTTGATGCGGGAGCGAAGGCCGACGGGTAGGTGCCGGTAGAAGAACCGGAACGGTCGCACCCACCACTTGTGCACCCACACCTTGCGCTCTTCGGCGGATCGGTAGGTGGGGAAGGCATAGGGCTCGTCGCCGATGCCGTGTTCGGCGCGGTAGCGCACGACGTTGGCCTTTGCGCGGGTACCAATCTCTGCATCGCGCGTCGCAAGTTCCGCGAGACGAACGTCGATCTCGCTGCGGCGCAGACCCATGCGCGCGAGCCTACTGCCGCTACTCTTGGGCGCATGGAGCGCCCCGGACGGTTCGAGCACACGCGGTTTCTCGGCGACAAGCGGACACAGCTCGTTTACGACCTCGATACGTGGACCGACGAGTCGGTGATCGACGACATCGTGGCAAACGAGGTGGGAATCTGTTTCGGTCCGGACACGTTGGCCGAAGCGCGCAATCGCGGTTACAGCCTGGCAACACCGGGCCTTTCTCGCCGTCACCGCAAGCCCCGCGCCTGAGACGGGTAATCACGGAAACGGCCGGCGATGGCGGGTGAAGACGAAGCTCTCGTTTCCACGATGGCGAGCAACGACTCGTTCCTGTCGGGTGGCCTGCGTCTTGCGAGCTATTTCGCGCGGCCGAACGGCGTGCTCGGCACACTTCCGGGCCTCATCCTCTGTCACGGCTTTCCCATCGGACCACTCGATGCGAGGCAGTCGGCGGGAACCTTCCCGCAATTGATCGATCGCATCGCGAACGAAGTCGGATTTGCGGCGCTCACGTTCACCTTCCGCGGGTGTGGTGCGAGCGAAGGTGACTTTTCGTTGCAGGGCTGGGTCGACGATCTGCGTGCCGCAGTCGACCATCTCGTCAACGTTGGCAACGTCGGCAGCATCTGGTTGGTCGGAACGAACACCGGGGCATCGATCGCGCTCAGCGTTGCCGCCGACGACCCGCGGGTTACCGGTTGTGCGGCGCTCAGCGGCCGTGCCGACTTCGATGACTGGGCCGAACAGCCACGTCGATTCCTCGAGCACGCGCGCGAAATCGGTGCCATCCGTCGCGCCGGATTCCCGCAGAACTTCGACGAGTGGACGCGTGAGCTGCGTCGCTTCCGGCCGATCGACGCTGCACGACGCTTTGCCCCGCGACCACTTCTCGTACTGCATGGTGACGACGACGAGAGCGTGCCCACCGCCGATGCGCGTGTTCTTGCCCAAGCGCACGGTGGGGCCGAGCTGCGTGTCATTCCCGGCGCGGGCCACCGGTTACGTCACGACCCCCGGGCGCTTGCGATTTTGCTTGGCTGGCTTGACCGTCAGCGCACCGCCGGCTGACCCCGCGTTTCGGTTCAACGGTTGCCGCTGAAGCCGTCGATGTGTGTGCTGTGCCAGGTCCACGCCGTTTGCAGGATTTCTTTTATCCCGTAACGCGCTTTCCATCCGAGCTCACGCTCGGCGAGTGATGGATCCGCGAAGACAATTGCCGGGTCGCCGGCGCGGCGCGGGGAAAAAACATGCGGCACCTCACGACCCGAGATACGAGCGGTGTGAGCGAGGACCTCCAGCACGGTGTTGCCGTGGCCGGTGCCGAGGTTGCATGCCAGAGAGGGCTTGCCTGCATCGAGGTAATCGAGTGCTCGCACGTGGCCTTCGGCGAGATCGACGACATGGATGTAGTCGCGCTCGCCCGTGCCGTCGCGGGTGGGATAGTCGTTGCCGAACACCTCGAGTGGTCCGCGTCGGCCGAGGGTGGCCTTCATGACGATGGGAACGAGGTTGGTGGTCACGGACCAGTCTTCGCCGATGCGTGAATCGAACGAGGCGCCGGCTGCGTTGAAGTATCGAAGGCAGACGCTGCGCAATCCGCGCGTTTCGCCGATCCACGCCAGCACGCGTTCGATCATCCACTTCGTTTCCGCGTAGACACTTTCGGGCTGTGCCACGAGATCCTCGGTGACCGGCACGCGCGCCGGGCTTCCGTAGATCGCCGCGGAGGAGGAAAAGACGAACTGTTCGACGCCCGCGGCGACCACGGCATCGATGAGCGTGGTCGAACCTCCGACGTTGTTCGAGAAGTAACGGAATGGGTCGGTCATCGACTCACCGACGCTCTTGTAGGCCGCAAAGTGAATCACCGAGGTGACCCCACGGTCGCGGCAGAGTTTTGATACAAGGTCGAAGTCGGCAATCTCGCCGACCACCAGTTCTGCTCCGAGCAACGCTTGTTCGTGACCCATCTCGAGCGAGTCGAGAACCACGACGTCACGACCGGCATCGCGGAGCATGCGCACCGTGTGGGAGCCGATGTATCCGGCTCCGCCGGTGACGAGAACGGTCATTTCGTCTTCTTGAGCGGACGAGATTGCTTGTCGCGGTCGGCGGCCTTCTCAGCCTTTTTCCAACTGCGCACGAGAAGCAACGTCGCGGGGGATGTGATGTCGGCAACCGTGCGTGGATTCGCGTCGCTGAACACTCCGGCTTCGGTTTTCCAATTGCGGGGTTTCACGCCCATGCGCTTGCCCAGGAGTGCGATGAAAATCTGTGCCTTTTCCTCGCCGAATCCGGGCAAAACCCGCAGGCGCGACATGAGCTCTTTCGCGTCGGTGACGCCGGCCCAGATGTTCTCGCCCTTGTTCTTGTACTCCGTTGCAATGATGCCGCACATCTCGTGGATGCGCCGACCCATGGCTGCGGGGAAGCGATGCACCGCCGGCTTCTCGCAGCACACGGCAACGAAATGATCGACGTTCATCGCCGCGATCTTCTTCGGGTCGAGATGCCCGAGACGCTTCTTCAGGGTCGCGGGACCGCTGAAAGCCCACTCCATCGGGACCTGTTGGTCGAGCAGCATTCCGATCAGCAACGCCGTGCCGTTCGAGTTCAACAACTTGTCGGCTGCCGTGTCGCCGGTGATGTAGAGGGTTCCCATCGCCTGAAAATCTACTCAGTGCTCGAAGAACGGCGCGGGTGTTCCGGGGGAGAGCTGGTACATCGCAAGGGCCTTGCTGACGGTTTCGACGGGCACGAGACCCTCGGCCGACAGCGAGTGGAGAACCGCAACCACGATGTTTGCAGCGTCGGTTTCGAAGTGTCGACGCAGCGCCTCGCGCGTGTCACTGCGACCCATGCCATCGGTGCCGAGCGGGGTGAAGCGTCTTTCGGTCACGAATCGTGCAACCTGTTCGGGAACGATGCGCATGAAGTCGCTGACCGCAACAATTGGACCAGCCGCGGCATTCAGCAGTCGCGCGACGAGCGGTGTTGCGGGCGGATGGTCGGGGTTCAGGCGGTTGATGCGTTCGCACTCGAGAGCCTCTTCGCGAAGAGCCTTGTACGACGTAGCCGACCACAGTTCGACCCCGACACCGAAGTGGGCGAGCAAGTCGTTTGCAGCTGAACGCGCCGCGCCTTGTGCGGTGCCCGAGAAGATGATCGACGCCTTGATCTTCGCGTCGGCAGGTGCATCGGCGAACTTGTAGAGGCCACGCGTGATGTCGTCGTTCGTCACGTGCGCGGGCATTGCCGGCATGACGTAGTTCTCGTTGTAGAGCGTGACGTAATAAAAGATGTCTTCGGGGTTCGGCCCGTACATGCGGCGAATGCCTTCTTCGACGACGGCGGCCATTTCGTACGCGAACGCCGGGTCGTAGGCCTGACACGGCGGCACCGTGCTGGCGAGCACGAGGCTGTGGCCGTCTTGGTGTTGCAAGCCCTCGCCGAGGAGCGTCGTGCGTCCGGCAGTTGCGCCCATGAGGAACCCGCGTGTGCGCGAGTCGGCGGCTTGCCAGATGAGGTCACCCACGCGCTGGAACCCGAACATTGAATAGAAGGTGTAGAACGGCACCATCGGCACGCCACGAGTCGAGTAGCTGGTTCCCGCCGCGATGAAAGACGACATCGAGCCCGCCTCGGTGATGCCTTCCTCCAGGATTTGGCCGTCGGACGATTCGGCGTACGACATGAGGAGCGCGTGGTCGACGGGTTCGTACTTCTGACCCTGACTTGCGTAGATACGAAGTTCGCGGAACAGCGAATCCATGCCGAACGTGCGCGCTTCGTCGGGAACGATGGGTACGACGCGCGGCCCGAAGTTGTCGTCGCGCGTGAGGTTGCGCAACAGGCGCGTGAAACCCATGGTGGTACTGACGGCTTGTTCGCCGCTTCCCGCCTTCAGTTCGGTGAACGACGCTTCGGATGGCAGCGCCAGAGGACGGCGGTTGGTGACCGTGCGCTTGGGAATCGTTCCGCCGAGTGCACGACGACGCTCCATCATGTACTGGTACTCGACACTTTGTTCCGAGGGCCGGTAGTACGGCGGCTCGTCGGCCTCGAGGGCGCTGTCGGGAATTTCATCTTCGAGGTGCAGTCGGTCGCGAAGCGCGCGCAATTGCTCGCTCGTCATCTTCTTGATCTGGTGCGTTGCGTTGCGTCCCTCGAAGCCGGGGCCAAGAGTCCAACCCTTGATGGTTTTGCACAGAATCGCGGTTGGCCGACCCGATCCGAGATTCTCTTGCGCAGCGCGGAATGCCGCATACAACTTGCGGTAGTCGTGACCTCCGCGAGGCAGGTTCAGCAAGTCGTCGTCGGAAAGGTGCGCGACCATCTGACGCAGGCGCGAGTCGGGGCCGAAGAAGTTCTCGCGAATGTACGCGCCACCTTCGACCGAGTAGCGCTGGTATTCGCCGTCGACGGTGTCGTTCATCTTGTTCAGCAACACGCCGTCAACGTCGCGGGCCAGCAGATCGTCCCACTTCGATCCCCAGATCACCTTGATGACGTTCCACCCGGCACCGCGGAACGATGCTTCGAGTTCCTGAATGACCTTGCCGTTTCCGCGCACCGGACCATCGAGGCGCTGCAGGTTGCAGTTGACCACGAAGATGAGGTTGTCGAGTTGTTCGCGCGAGGCCAGCGACACGGCGCCGAGAGTTTCGGGCTCGTCGCATTCGCCGTCGCCGAGGAACGCCCACACGCGACTGTTCGACGTGTCGTCGAGCTTGCGGTTCAGGAGATACCGATTGAATCGAGCGTGATACAGAGCGGTGATGGGGCCGAGACCCATCGACACGGTGGGAAATTCCCAGAAGTCGGGCATGAGGCGCGGGTGCGGATAGCTGGAGAGTCCACGTCCACCGCGACCGATCTCGCGGCGGAAGTGGTCGAGGTCATCAGCGCTGAGGCGACCCTCGAGAAAGGCGCGTGCGTACACACCGGGCGCGGCGTGTCCCTGGAAGTAGATGTGGTCGCCGGCTTGTCCGTCGTCCTTGCCGCGGAAGAAGTGGTTGAAACCGATCTCATAGAGCGACGCCGATGACGCGAACGTGGAGAGGTGACCGCCGATGCCCTCGGCGCGGCTGTTCGCGCGGATCACCATGATTGCTGCGTTCCAACGGATGTAGGCACGGATCCGCCGTTCGAGGTATTCGTCGCCCGGGAACCACGGCTCTTGTTCGCGCGGAATGGTGTTGACGTAGGGCGTCGACACGGTCGCCGGGAAGCTCACCTGATTGGCGCGGGCGCGCTCCAACAGACGTGACAAGAGGTACCGGGCGCGGGTCTTGCCTTGGGCGTCGATGACGGCGTCGAGCGACTCCATCCATTCCTGCGTCTCGACGGGGTCGATGTCGGGAAGCTGATGGACCGAGCCGTCGAAGATCATGGCGTCATTCTCGCAGGAAGCGAGGGTGTCCGCGCATCGATGGGCGATCAACAAAGATGGCCGTGCAAATGGAACTTCCCTTCGACGACCTTCCGCCCGCCACGGCGCCGCCCGCCTCGTCTCACGAACGGGACAAACGCTTGCTCCACGACATGCGTTCGATGCAATGGCTCGAGAACGCACCGCACGGGGCCCTGCACATCTACACCGATGGTGCCTGCTCGGGAAACCCCGGGCCAGGCGGCTGGGCATGGGCGGTGGCGCCGTCAGGCGAGCCGTACGGGTCGGGCAGTGAACGACCGAGCACGAACCAGCGCATGGAGGTCCGCGCGGTGATCGAGGCACTGCGTGCGCATCGCGATCACCTCGAGCCGCTCGTCATCGTCTCTGACAGCACGTACGTCGTGAATTGTTTCCGCCAGCGCTGGTGGCAGGGATGGCTGTCCCGCGGTTGGAAGAACTCACAGCGCCAGCCGGTCGCAAACCGGGAGCTCTGGGAAGACCTCTTCGACGAATTGGTGCGACGTGGCAGCGGGAAGACCGTATTCCAGTGGGTCAAGGGTCACTCCGGGGATCCGATGAACGATCTCGTGGACACTTTGGCAGTGCAAGCGACGGGGACATAGCCTCGCGCCCATGGACATTTCAGGTGCAAGTGCAATCGTCACGGGTGGAGCTTCAGGAATCGGCGCGGCATCGGCCCGCCTCCTCGCGCAGCGTGGCGCAAAAGTAGTGGTCGCAGACCTTCAGGCCGACAAGGGTGAAGCGCTGGCGAAGGAGATTGGTGGAGCGTTCTGCAAAGTCGACGTCACCAACACCGACGACATCGTGAACGCCGTCGAAATGGCGAAGTCGATGGGCCCGCTGCGCGTGCTCGTCAACTCGGCCGGCATCGGTTGGGCACAGCGCACCGTCGGCAAGGACGGCAAGTACGAATCCGCCGCGAACCTCGACGCATTCAAGAAGGTCATCGCGATCAACCTCATCGGTTCGTTCGACTGCATCCGCCTTGCCGCAACCGCAATGAGCACGACCGAGCCCCTCGCCCACGGCGAGCGTGGTGCAATCGTCAACATCGCATCGGTCGCCGCATTCGACGGTCAGATTGGTCAGGCCTCGTACTCCGCCTCGAAGGGCGGAGTCGTCGGCATGACGCTTCCGGTCGCACGCGACCTCGCAGCGATCGGCGTGCGTGTCAACACCGTCGCACCCGGACTCATCGATACGCCGATCTACGGCGACGGCGAGAACAGCGAAGCATTCAAGGCCAACCTGCAGAAGGGCGTGCTCTTCCCGCAGCGTCTCGGCGGCCCCGAGGAACTCGCGTCGATGGTCATCGAGTGTGTCACCAACAGCTACATGAACGCCGAGACCATTCGCGTCGACGGCGGCATTCGTATGCCACCAAAGTGACGCACTGACGTCACCACGACGGACAACCAAACACAGTGTCGAACGTCCCCCGCGAGGATCTCCTTCCGAGACCAACCGGGGGACGTTTCGTTGTCGGCGCGAAACCGATTGCGGAAGCACAGTGGCTGCCGCCCGACGCAGAGATGTTGCGCATGCGAACGATGATTCGATCTGCCCATCCCTCCGAAGTCTTTGCCTGCATGGACGGTTGGGGAGCGACGGTCGCCGATGTGTTCGACGCGCTACCGTCCGACACTCCCGACGACGTCTGTGTCCTGGGCAAAGTCGATGGGCGTTGGGTTCTGGTCGGCGGGGAACTGTGTTTTCCCAACCGCTGGGTTCTCGCCGAGAAGATAGGTCTGCCGATTCTCGACGTTCACGGGCCGGTACCCACGTACGCCGCGCAGGTTGGCGCGGGCGTCGACTCGCTCATTGATCGACTTGCTGATGGACGGATCGTCGAGCGTTCCAACTGGAGCATCTCCGACACCGGCGATTTCTTCGAACCGCGTACACCACCGCCGATTGCCGACGTCGACCCGGGCGAACTGTTGTTGCGCGTTGAGCGTCAAACGCTTCGTCAACTGGGTGAGGTCGTCGTGTTCACCATCCGTACCTACATGGAGCCGATATCACGCTTCCGAGAGCGTTCCCGCGGGCAAATTGATGCGTTTGTTCAAGTACTTCACGAAACTCCGGCAGAGGTTCGCAAATACAAGTCGATCACGACATACGTCGAACCGCTCTGCACCTACTTGAAGTCGGAATAGAAAGAAATCGCCTCGTTCAGGATGTGGCGGTCACGGGGCTTGAGACCACCGACGGAAACAACGTCGACGGAGATGCCAAG
>RGCG01000170.1 GCA_009919275.1 Actinomycetota bacterium | reverse complement strand
GTTCTTGCGCGCAACATCGACGTCATCTGGAACCCGGCGCCCATCGGCTTGAAATTTTTGGTGGCAGAGATGCTGCTCAGCGTGTGCTGGAGCTACCTGATCGTCATCGCGCTACTCGGGAGTCTTTGGACTTTCGTCGACGCCGTCGTCGCCAGTCATTTCGCGGTGCAGTTGCCGAGTTGGCTCGCCTGGTCTTTGCCGACGTCCGCGGTCGTGCTCTTCGGTTGTTGCGTACTGCAAATGACCATCGCTTTATTCATCGATCGTCGTTACGACGCGGGAATGGAGCGCCTCGCCGGATGGTTGTTGTTTTACCCGCTCATTTTTTGGCTGGTACAGGTCGCCACGACGGTCGTCGGGTTTCCGTTGGCGGCCTCTCGCAGCCGTGGACGTCCCGCCACGTGGATCAGTCCGGACCGCGGCATGCCCTGATCACCGCGGTCGCGAGCTGAGTGCCTCGTTGGCGGCGCGTAGACGCATCGTTTGCATGGCTGCGATGTTGCGGTAGATGACGGCCGCCACTTCCGGCGAGCTCTCGAGTCGGCTCGCCTTCAGATTGAGCGCGAGGCAGTTCGTCACGGCTCGGACTCGGGCCGAGCGCGGCAGTTGATCGACGATCGCCATTTCGCCGAAGGTTTGACCCGGTTTCAGGGTCGACAAGAGCTGCCAGCCGTCGTTACTGCGTTTCTCGACCACGGCTTCGCCGCCGATGAAGACGTACAGGCTGTCGGCAGACTCGCCTTCGTCAAAATAAAGCTGGTTGGCACCGACGGTGACCCGCGACGTCGCGCTCAGCAACCAGATCAGTTGCAGCCGCGACAAGCCCGCAAACAGCGGTACTTTGCCGAGCGTGTTGATCAGCGCGTCATCCAGCATCTTGGGGCTACGATCGTTCATGGTCATTTCACGTGGCGCTTGGCTTTTTCGCTGTCTGGTGGTGCCTTGAGGTGGCCGCGTTTGATCTCACCCACTTCGAAGATTTCGATCGGGTGATCGACGCCCTTCACGTCGTAGAGACCGTGGGCACGCCAGTCGAGTTCGTCGAGACCATCGAACTCGAAGCCCTCGAGCATTTGACGCGCATTGTGATACACGAAGTGCGACAGCAAAATCTGGTTGCCCTGACCGAGCGACATGATGCGCGAGGCGGTATCGACCTGAATGCCATTGAAGTCGAAGTCTTTGCCGGCGACCTTGGCGTTGTCCGCATATACCTCGCCGACGTGGATACCGATACGATCTTGCAAAATCACGCCTTCTTCTTCGGCGAAGTCCCGCACGGCCGATTGCCAGCGCAGCGCGAACACCACTGCTTCCGAGGGTACGTCGAAGGCGATGAAAAACGAGTCGCCTTGCGTCGACACTTCTTGTCCCGTGGTGGTGCTCTTCAGCAGCGAGCGCACCAGTGCGTTGCTTGTTGAGCACTTGCATCGACTGCGCGTCACCGTATTGCTGTTTGAGTTTGGTGGAACCGACCACGTCCGAAAAAAGCATGGTCACCACGCGATTGGTGACTTTGGTTCGGGTGGCGTCGCGCGCGTTCGGCGAGGCGCGACGTGGTTCGTCCGGCGGCTGTTGGGGGGCGTGGCTCGCAGGGGCCGCCGCGGGGGTCACCGTGGCGTGCGGCGTCTCGGCAGTCAGTTGTGCCAATAGCGGTGAGAGAGCAGTCGCGGCGACATTTTTATTGAGATTGTTGCGAACGAAGTCGAGCCGAAGAGATTTGGCCAGCATCGGCTGGTGGGCGGGGCTCGCCATGAACGAGGTACCCGAAGCGCCTTGCCACACTGGCACGACGTCTCCCGCAAGTCCCGCGCTGCGACACAGGTTGCGCAACTCGAGCACCAGCTGCGTCTGATCCTGCGGTGGTACTCGCGCCATGCCTGGCGCGAGCGGCACGAATACGAAATCGACTCCCTGCACCCGAAGATGGGCGACCTTGATACTCGACAT
>RGCG01000169.1 GCA_009919275.1 Actinomycetota bacterium | reverse complement strand
GACCCGAGTGCAAATTCTCCCGGGTGCAAGAGAAACGCCTCGCCTTCGGGAACCTCGACGAGTTCCATCAGACCGCTGAGGTCTTTCTTCACGTCGAGAACTGGTGCCGTGTGATTGCGGAACACGCGGAAAAGGTTCGAGACCTTGACGTCGATCGATGATGGTTGCACGCACGCAGCGTCGAAGGGTTCGATGACGATGGAGCCCTTGTCGATCTCGGCACGCAGGTCGCGGTCGGACAGAATCACGTCAGAAACCATAGCCAAGACCCACTGGTATCCTTCAGGCCACAACTGCCCGCGGGTGTAGTTCAGTGGCAGAACATCAGCTTCCCAAGCTGAGAATGCGGGTTCGATTCCCGTCACCCGCTCCACATGTCCGACGATGTCCGATCCGGGCGGGGCATCGTTGTCCCCGCCGAGGCCATGCGGTGGACGTTTGCGCGCGCGGGTGGTGCGGGTGGTCAGAACGTCAACAAGGTGTCGACGAAGGTGCTGCTCGAGGTGAACGCTGCTGATTTGCGGGGCCCGGCGGCGGCGTTGGCACGCGCAGTCGCTGCGTTGCCCGATGTCATTCGCGTGTCATCGCAGACGGCGCGCAGCCAGTGGCGCAACCGCCAATTGTGTGTCGAGCGATTGATCGAACGCATCGATACTGCGTCCGCTCCCCCGGCACCGGCACGACGCGCCACGAAGCCGTCACGGGGCGCGGTCGAACGCAGGTTGCAGGAAAAGAAACGTCGCAGCGACACGAAGTCTTCGAGGCGCAAAGACGACTGGTGAGCGGAGTCACGTTGCCGTTGCACACATTCGGTGGACGAACACCACCGAAAGGATTACCGTGACGATTGCTGATTCTCGACGCTTCGAAATGTACGACGCATTTCGTTCCGAATTTGGAGTAGCCGTGGCCGACACACTGATGGAACACCTACCGCCCGCCGGCTGGGGAGATGTCGCGCGTCAGTCCGACGTCGTCGCTTTGAAGACCGACTTCGAAGGTCTTCGCGCGGACTTCGGACGTCTTCACGGAGATTTTGACCGACTGCGGTCCGACATCGACCTGAAATTCGAGACGATGCACAAGAGCATCGTCAATGAAATCAATGCCACCGTGACCGACAGGTTGAATTCCCAGTTGCGTTGGATGATCGCCTTGTTTGCGACACAGTTTCTGGCCCTGGCGGCGATCGCGTTCCGCTGAGACGGTCACTGATCCGCACACATTCGGTGGACGAACACCACCGAAAGGATTACCGTGACCGACACAGAAGCACGTCGCTTTGCGATGTACCGCGCATTACGCAACGAACTGGGAGTAGCCGTGGCCGACACACTGATGGAACACCTACCGCCCTCGGGCTGGGGTGACGTCGCGCGCCAAGGCGACATTGCAGTACTGAAGACCAATATCGCCGGCCTGAAGACCGACGTGGCAACCCTCAATACCGATGTCGTTGCGCTGAACACTGAGATGGCCGGTGTCAAGACCGAAATTGTCGTGCTCAGGGCGAGCATCGAAGGCCTTCGCACCGAGATGAACGTGAAGATCGATGCGCTACGAACGGGCATCGTCAACGAAGTCAACGCCAATGTGACCGACAAACTGAATTCCCAGATGCGTTGGATGATTGCGTTGTTTGCGACACAGTTCCTGGCGCTGGCCGCAATCGCGTTCCGCTGAGTTTTTTGATCAGTCCTTCGGCGGCACCCAAGTCGACAAGAAGCGGCCGAGCCTGCCGATTGCCTCGGTGAGATCTTTCGCCCACGGCAGTGTGACGATGCGTAAGTGGTCGGGCTTGGGCCAGTTGAAGCCTGTTCCCTGTACGACGAGAACGTGTTCGGCGCGCAGAAAGTCGAGCACGAAACGGCGGTCGTCCTTGATGGGATACACCTCGGGGTCGAGCTTCGGGAAGATGTAGAGCGCGCCCTTCGGCTTCACGCACGACACACCGGGGATTTCTTCGAGAGCCTTCACCGCTGC
>RGCG01000168.1 GCA_009919275.1 Actinomycetota bacterium | reverse complement strand
CGGGCCTCGACGTGGAACAGTTGATTGGCGTGATTTCGCAGGGTGCAGCCGGGTCGTGGCAGATGGTGAACCGTTCGGCAACGATGGCGCGCGACGAGTTCAACTTCGGTTTCGCAGTCGAGTGGATGCGCAAGGACCTCGGGTTCTGCCTCGAAGAGGCCGCCAGAAACGGGGCGAAGTTGCCCGTCACCGAGTTGGTCGACGGTTTCTACGCGGAGGTCGAGGCAATGGGCGGTCGACGCTGGGATACGAGCAGCCTCATTGCACGCCTGCGCTGACGCCGTCGACTCAGCCCAGCGTCGGGTCGGGATGCCGCGCGATGGGTGCCCCGGGGAAGATCACCCAGTGGGCACCCGCTTGTCGCTCGGCCACCGCCATCTGTGCGGCTTCGACGACGCGGTCGACGGTGAGGATGTCGAACCCGGTCTCGCGAATTTGGGCTTGTTGTTCCTTGGGCACCAGGGGGGTGTCGACGAAGAAGGGGCAGATTGCCGAGAGACAAACGCCGCGTTCCAGCAACGCGGGGGCGAGAGATTTCACAAAGCCACTGACCGCATGCTTTGACAGTCCGTAGATGGGGTCGGGTGGAATCGGATAGAGGCTCGCCATCGATGCAGTGACGACAATGTCACCCGAACCGCGGGCCACCATTGCAGGCGCGAGGTGTGCCACGCCGAAAACGACACCGTCGACGTTCACGCCGAGCGTTCGTCGATAAGCCGCGAGGTCGAACGAGGTAAAGGGCGAAGTGTCGGGGTTGCCAAAAATGAGGTCTCCGGTCGACACGCCCGCGTTCAGGAACACAACATCGAAGGCGTCGTGCTCGGCGGCGAATTCCCGCCACGCACCTTCGTCGCGTACGTCGAGCCGTTCGTAGGAGCAACCCAGGGACGACGCGAGAGCACGACCCGCATCGTCGTTCACATCGGTGATCGTGACATCGTGTCCGAGGTTGGCCCAGTGCCCCGCGATGGCAGCGCCAATGCCGCTGGCGCCGCCGGTAACGAGGATGCGCGAGGTCGTCATTTTCCGGCTTCTTTCACAACGGCGGTGGTGACCGATGCGAATGTGTCGATCAACCTGTCGAGTTCGGTATCGGTGATGACAAGTGGCGGACAGAACGAATTTGTGTCGGTATTCAGCGCCCGCGTGATGGCACCGGCGGCCAACATGCGGTCGCGCACGACAAAGGGGTCGATCCCCGGAAGGTGGCCCGCCGCCCACACCGCCACCCGACCTCGGGCGTGGTCGATCGTTCCGTCCGCGGCCAGTGCGCCGAGTCCTGACTCGAGTCGTTCGCCGATGTGGATGGCGCGTTCGAGGAGCCCTTCTCGCTCGATGATGTCGAGGTTTGTCAATGCCGCTGCACACGCGCTCGCGTGACCCGAATACGTGTAGCCGTGGCGCAGGAGAAACGCACTGTCGGCTTCAATCGGCTCGCGGACGGAATCGCCAACGATGACGCCGCCAAGTGGCTGGTACCCGGATGTCACCGCCTTGGCAAAGGTGAGGAGATCGGGGGTGACCCCGTAGTGCTGGGCGCCGAACCAGGTTCCCAGTCGGCCGAAGCCGGTGATCACCTCGTCGAAGATGAGATACGCGCCGTGTTGATCGCACAGCTTGCGCAGGTGTTGCAGGTAACCCTCGGTCGGTGGGTAGACCCCACCGGCACCCTGCACGGGCTCGCTGATCACCGCGGCGAGTCGATCGGAGTTGTCGGCCATCACCTGTGCGAGACCTTCGATGTCGTCGGGTTCGACGTGAACGACATCGCCGACGAGCGGACCATAGCCGGCGCGATTCGGCGGAATGCCCTGAGCGCTCGTTCCGCCGTAGTTTGTCCCGTGGTAGCCGCGGCCGCGCGAAATGATGAGCGTGCGCTCGGGGCGACCGGCCTGAACGTGTGCGAGGCGCGCCAACTTCATCGCCGAGTCGACGGCCTCGGATCCGCTGTTGCAGAGAAACACGCGCGAATCGACGAGTGGGGACAACGCAGAGATTCGTTCGCA
>RGCG01000167.1 GCA_009919275.1 Actinomycetota bacterium | reverse complement strand
TCACGCGATCTCCTCGGCGTGATGCGAACGACGGTTTTCTCACCCGATGACCTGGTGCTCGTCAAGGGTGGTCCGGCGGAACGACGGCGCTTTCTCGATGACGCGCTGGTCGCCTTGGCCGTGCGCAACGACGCTCTGCGGCGCGAGGTCGACCGCATCGTGCGTCAACGCAACGCATTTCTCAAACAGGTTGGGTGGAAACCGAACCCCGCGGCACTGTCGGCCGACGAAGCACTGACCCTCGATGTGTGGGACGACAAACTCGCCGAGGCGGGCGGCCAGTGGGGCGACGCCCGTGCGCATCTCGTCGCACAGCTCCAGCCGATGGTCACCCGCGCTTACGAAGACCTCGCCACGAAGGCCACCCCCATCGACCTCGTCTACGAGCCCGACTGGCGCCGCATCGGCTTGGCCCACGCCTTGGCAGCAGCCCGGGCTGAGGATCTGCGGCGCAGCCTCACCACCGCCGGGCCTCACCGCGACGACCTCGACCTTGCCATCAACGGCCTACCCGCGCGCACCCAGGCCTCACAGGGAGAACAGCGCACCCTTGCACTCGCCCTGCGCCTGGCGACCCACCGTCTCATCACCGACCGCGCGGGTTCACCCCCCGTCTTGGTGCTCGACGACGTGTTGTCAGAACTCGACCCCGACCGCGCGACGGCACTGCTTGCCCACATGCCCGAGGGTCAGGTGATCATCACCTCGGCGTCGGGTCTTCCGACAGCCGCACACCCCGATCGCATACTGCGCATCGCCAACGGAACCGTCAGCGACGAATCATGAACGACGACCCGATCGACCTCGACACCACCATGTCGCATCTTCTGCGCCGCCTGAAGATGGACGCGCCACGCGACGTCGCAAGCGTGTTCGCGGCATGGGACGACGTCGTTGGCGGCGACATGGCACGACACATCCAGCCCGTGCGGCTCGACGAAAATGTGCTGTACGTCGAAGCCACCGACGCGGCGTGGGCGACGCAATTCAGGTTCCTCGAAAGTGACGTTCGTCGTCGATTGAGTGACCAAACTGGCACCAACATCGCACACATTCAGGTGCGCCAAAAGGGCCGATGAAATCGGGTCAAATCACCTCTCCGACACGGCGCAGAAGGTAGTATTTGTCAGTGAGCAAAACCGAGTCCGCGACCGCTTCTCGATCGAAGAAACCCACCGCTGATTACGGCGCAAAGGACATCCAAGTCCTCGAGGGTCTCGTGAAGCCATGGCCGGCTACTGCGACACCATCAACGTGGTGCTGCAAGACGACGGCGGTTGCCGGGTCGAAGACAACGGTCGCGGAATCCCCGTCGACCCCTATCCCACGGGCCCCCACAAGGGGAAGAGCGCCGCAGAAGTGGTGCTCACCGTCCTCCACGCCGGCGGCAAGTTCGGTGGCGAGGGCTACAAGGTGTCGGGCGGCCTCCACGGCGTGGGCGTCTCGGTGGTCAACGCCCTGTCCACCCAGGTGGTCGTCGAAATCGACCGCGGCGGCGACCGCTACAAGCTCGAGTTCGAAAAAGGCGGAAAGATGAAGGGCAAGATCGCCAAGGTCGGCCCGACCCCGGCCAAGGGACGCAAAACGGGCACCTCGGTCACCTTCTACCCCGACCCCACCATCTTCCAGGCCGAGGGCACCGAGTTCGTCTCGCGCACCGTCACCGAGCGCCTCCAGACCATGGCGTTTCTCAACAAGAGCCTGGTCATCAACTTCATCGACGAGCGCCCCGGCAAGGAAAAGAAAGAGACCTTCCAGTACAAGGGCGGCATCGTCGACTTCGTGAAGCACCTCAACGCCTCGAAAGAGGCCCTCTTCAGCAAGGTCGCCCACTACGAAGAAGAAGACGAAGCCGAGGGCATGCAACTCGACATCGCCGTGCAGTGGAACACGGGCTACTACGAGGGCATCCACGGCTACGCCAACGGCATCTCCACCACCGAGGGCGGCATGCACGTCGAGGGGTTCAAAACAGCCCTCACCTCGGTGGTCAACAAGTACGCCCGCGA
>RGCG01000166.1 GCA_009919275.1 Actinomycetota bacterium | reverse complement strand
CCCGACGTGTAGAGAATCGTCGCGTCGTCATCAGGACCGATCTGCGCACCCGGGTGCTTTGCACCCATCGGTAGCACCTTGTCCCACGAATCCACTCCCGCCGGCAACGGCTTCGTCTCGCGCACCACCAAGCACTTCACGCCCAGACGCGCCGCAGCAGCCGCACCCGCTTCGTAACGCTGCTCGTCGCAGATCATCACGGTCGAACCACTGTCTTCCAGCGCGTAGTCCATTTCGTCGGCTGTCCACCACGAGTTCATCGACACCGACACCGCGCCAATCGACAGGATCGCGCCGAATGACACCACCCATTCCGGATAGTTGCGCATGGCGATCGCCACGCGGTCGCCCTTCTTCACGCCGTAGGTGTTCACCAACAACGATGCCAATGCATCCAAACGGTCGACCGCCTGGGTGAAGGTCCACGTCTCGCCCTCGTATACCAGGAATGGCTTGTCACCATGCTGGCGTGCAGCCGCAAACACTAACCCCAAGTGCGGCGGCGCATTCTTGAACACGTCAACCTCAACGCCATTCACCGTGGCCTTTGCCAACTCGAACTGCTGCCCCGGCGCCGTCAGCGCCCCGATCGCCTGATCCCAGGTCGTGGAGCTGAGGGGAATTGAACCCCTGACCTCTTCATTGCGAACGAAGCGCTCTGCCAACTGAGCTACAGCCCCTAAGGGATACGAAGGTTATCGGTGATGCGCCGAGTTGGGCGCGGGAACTACGCGGCGCGGAAGTACGGGCGCGCGAAGCGACGGCTGGCTTGTGCTGCGCGGATTTGGGCGAGCATGTAGCAGTAGCCGATGAAGGAGAGGAACGCGATCGCGAAGACCCAGATCATGAGGGTCGAGCCGGTGGTGAAGGCGAGGAACAGCGAGCCGATGTTCAGGCCGAGCAGGCTGTTGAAGATGTTCTGACGGCGGCGACGGACGAGTTCGCGGGTGGGAATGCCGTAGAGGTTGGTGGCCGGGCGCGGGATGCCGTGCGACGTGGTGTGGTGGGTGCGCATGCCGGGCTGCGGAACGATCGGCGCGCGACGCTGAGCCGGTGCGGCGGGGGCGAAGGGGCGAGCCATCTGGCGCATCGGGTACGCGGCCTGAACGGGGCGGCGGTAACCGGGCTGCGGACGGGGCTGGTAGGAACCTTGCTGCAGAGTGCTGAGTTGACGACGGAAGACGTCGACAGATGACTGCGGGCGGTCAAACCTGGTGCGGAACAACGGCGGCAACAGCACTGCTGCCCACATCGCTCCCACAAGAAGAAGAATGACTTTGCTCACCTGTAACAGTCCTGTCACTTCGGTCGACGTTCGGGGGTCCGAACAACTCTGGGAAGTCTAAAGGCGAGATTGAGGGAGGGAAACAACCCGTGTGTGATTTGTGCCCGGGCGGCACAAGGGCGCAATCCCCGGGATTTCTTTGATTTGAAGGCTTTCCGGGCCTAAAGCGACTCGCGGCGGTAGGTGCCGTCGCGGCCGCCGCTCTTTTCCCAAAGGGCCACTTCCCCGATGACCATCCCCTTGTCGGCTGACTTGCACATGTCGTAGATGGTCAGCGCGGCGACGGTGCAGGCGTGGAGGGCTTCCATTTCGACCCCGGTGCGGTCGATCGTGTCGACCTGCACCTCAATGGCCACGTGGTCGTCGCCAATTTCGAAGTTGATGTACACCGATCCGATGAGGAGCGGGTGACAGAGGGGAATCATGTCGCTGGTGCGCTTCGCCGCCTGGATGCCAGCCACGCGAGCCACGGCAAGAACGTCGCCCTTCTTCACCTCGCGGTTGGCGATTGCGGCGGTGGTTTCGGGCTTCATGAACACCTTGGCCCGAGCGACGGCGCGGCGGGCCGTCGGGTCCTTCTGGGTCACGTCGACCATGCGGGCTCGGCCGAGCGGATCGAGGTGACTGAAGGTGAGGTCGGACATAGGTTCGAGCGTACTGTCCAGGGCGGGTCGAGTTCGGGGGTTGATACCCCCTGGGGTATAGTCGAGCCGAGGTCAACATGCTGAATCTGAACGCAGACACCGACG
>RGCG01000165.1 GCA_009919275.1 Actinomycetota bacterium | reverse complement strand
CGTGATTCCCGAATGGGGTCGCACGTTGACCGACGAGGAACTACACGCCGAGATGATGGCCGACACATTCGTGGGCGGGTCCGAGACCAGCACGAACGCACTGTCGGGCGGCATCATGTTGCTGACGCAGCACAAGGACCAGTGGGCAAAACTGAAGAGCGACCCCGACAAGTACGTCCCGCAGTTGGTGGAAGAAGCGGTGCGACTCGAGGGTCCGGTGCAGGGTCTGTTCCGTACCGCAGCGGTTGACGTCGAGATGCACGGCGTCAGGATTCCGGCGGGCGCGATCGTCAACATCCGCTACGCCGCGGCGAACCGCGACGAGCGCCACTTCGAGAATCCCGACGCACTCGATCTCGACCGGCCGAACTCACGGTCGCAGATCGGCTTCGGTGCAGGTGTGCACTTCTGTCTGGGTGCGCCCTTGGCACGTCGCGAACTGGCAATCGGCTTCCGCGCTTTCGTCGACAACATCGACGATTTCGAGTTGATCGACTCGTCGATGACCTTCGAGTACCAGAAGAACTTCGCCCTGCGCGCGCTCACCTCGTTGCCGATTCGCTTCACGAAGAAGAAGTAGTCGATGCCCCGTCTTTTGTCGCTAGCCGCGGGCGTGCACCCCACGTTGCCGCCGGCGCGGATGGTCGAGGTTGCTGCGGCCGCGGGTTGGCCGGCGTGCGGAATTTGGTTTGACGGTGCGTCGTGGACCGATGCGACGACCCGCGAGGTGCGTCGCCGGCTCGACGACACCGGCATCGTCGCGCTCGACATCGAGCCCATCATCCCCGCCGACGGCGCCGACGATCACGCGGAACGTTTGGTTGCCGCGGCAGCCGAGATCGGCGCACGCAACATCTTGTTCACCAGTCGCGTGAAGGACCAAGCCTTCAACACGCGCCGTTACGGCGAGTGCTGTGACATGGCGGCACCACATGGCATCACCGTGGTGTGCGAGTTCCTGCCGATCTTCCCGCTGAACACGCTGTCGATGGCAGCCGAGATCGTGCGCGATGCCGCACGGCCGAATGGTGGCGTGTTGATCGACAATCTGCACTTCTCGCGTTCGGGTGCGACGTTCGAACAGTTGGCGACTTTGGACCGCTCACTGTTTCCCTACATCCAGATCGCCGATGCGCCCGCCGCCGTGCCGACGACGTTCGAAGGGTTGCTCGACGACGCGGTGAACGGCCGGATGTGTCCTGGCGAAGGTGGATTGCCCATTGCCGAGATGTGTTCGGCAATTCCGAACGTCCCGATTTCTTTCGAGGTGCGGTCGAAGGCCCTGCGCGAGGGGTTCAGCGACGACGTCGAACGAGCACGGCACTTGTTGAAGTTCTGCACGCCGCTCGCCGACGCGAACTAGTTCATACGTTTCGTCGTCGCCCATTCGTCGAGCAACGGCAGGATGACCTCGGGTCCCTCGGGTGGCAGAGTGAGAATTGCGCGGGTGATGCCCTCTTCGAAGAGATTGCACAAACCGTCGACCGTTGTGTTCGCGCCGAACACGCTGACGTCGAGGGTACGCCAGTCGCGGCCGACCTTGTCACAGGCTTCCTCGAGCATTTTCAGGCGGTTGGCAAGTGACGGTCGTGCAGAGATCGGCATCCAGCCGTCGGCCCACTTCGCAACTTCACCCAAGAGACGCGGGCCTGTTCCCCCACCGAGATGAATCTTGGGGCCGCCCGGCTGCACGGGTTTGGGCCACTGCCACGTTGGGGGAACCTTCACGAGATC
Organism: Actinomycetota bacterium; assembly: GCA_009919275.1. Taxonomy (GTDB): domain Bacteria; phylum Actinomycetota; class Acidimicrobiia; order Acidimicrobiales; family Ilumatobacteraceae; genus F1-20-MAGs119. The sequence goes on along the minus strand of RGCG01000165.1, from coordinate 307 downwards.
TCCGTCGTATTCGGCAACTTCGTTGCGCCACATCACGCGCATCGCCTCGGCAACTTCGCGGGTTCGGTCCCAACGTTCGCGGAACACCGAACCGTGACTCTCGAGTTCATCCTGGTTCCAACCGACACCCACACCGATCTCGACGCGGCCGTTGCTGAGAAAGTCGAGCGATGAGATCTGCTTCGAGGTCCAGATGGCGTCGCGCTGGGCCGCGAGCATGACGCCGGTACCTAGCCGCAGGGTCTTCGTCACCGCTGCGGCCATCGACAGCGCGACGAATGCGTCGAGCATGTGCGAGTACTCCTTC
>RGCG01000164.1 GCA_009919275.1 Actinomycetota bacterium | reverse complement strand
ACCTCGTCCCTGTCGGCAACGTCCTGCGACCCTATGCCGACATGCTCTTGCACGAGTCCTTCGACATTCCGCTTGCCGGGCTCATCAACGGCTCAATCGATGCAGTGCTGCAGTTGGGAACCGATGACGATCCGCAGATCTGGATCACCGACTACAAGAGCAATCGTCTCGACCAAGACGGCGATGCCACCATCATTTCCGCATACGGACAAGAACGTCTCTTCGACGCAATGGCGCACCACCACTATCCGTTGCAGGCTCTCATCTACGGAACCGCGATGTACCGCTATCTCCGTTGGAGGGCCCCTCATCTGACAAACCCATCCAACCATGTGAAGGGCTTTTCCTATTTCTTTGTCCGCGGGATGGTCGGCCCCGACACGCCGTCCGACACCGGGGTGTTCACATGGTTGGCCCCCGACGGCTTGTGGCAAGGATTGTCCGATCGCCTGGCAGGAGACAGTCGATGAGCACCTACCCCGAACATTTGCAGAATCACATTCATGATGGTCTCGTCGAAGACCGCGATCTGCGTGCTGCCGCCGTCTACATCGATCTTGCCCTGCGCTCCCTCAGCGGTTCGGCTCGGGACGACGCCGAGAAGTCCGTCACCGACAACGTCTGGCTGGCAATCGCTCGCACGCTTGCAGCTTTCCGCGACCAGCACACCTGCGTCGACCTCGCCGTACATCCCGGCTGGGAATTCGATCTGCGCAAGTGCCCACTCCTCGTCGCCGAGCCTCACTCAATCGACACCTCGCGGCGCCAGCCCTTTGTCCTCGACCTTGGTCGTCTCTACGTGCACCGCTCGTGGGAGGAAGAGTCTTTCGTTGCCGAAAAGATCCGCACCCGCCCCACCGACAAACTGCAGGTCGTGACCGGCGGTCCCGGCACCGGCAAGACAACCACGATCGCAAAACAACTCGTCAAACGTCTCTCCCAAGCGACCGGACAACCGGTCCTTGTGGCCCTCGCCGCACCAACTGGCAAGGCGGCAAAACGTATGACCCAAGCCATGGGCGACGCGCTCACCAAAGCCGACGCCCCGCAACATGTGCGCGACGTTGTCTTGGCATCGCCCGCCACCACCGTTCACTCGTTGCTCGGCGCCAACCCCAATCGCGTCGACAATCGCTTTACCTATCACGCCGCCAACAAACTCAAACACAACTTCGTCATCGTCGACGAGGCATCCATGCTTTCGCTTTCGATGATGTACCACCTGCTTGTCGCCCTCGAGGATGACGCAGAACTCGTCCTCGTGGGCGACCCCGACCAGCTTGCCAGCGTCGAAGCAGGTACCGTCCTTGCCGATATCGTCGCCGGCTCGCCCGAAAACCGCATCACACGACTCACCACCCAACACCGTTTCAAGGATTCTGCAAACATCGTTGCCTGCGCAGGCGCGATTCGAGACGGCAATGTCGACGCCACATTTGCGGCTCTCACAAGTGGAAGCGCGGACGTCCGCTGGATCGACCCAATCGATGCGCCCGATCTAGCTGCGGAAGTGCTCGACTCTGCGGTTGGGCACGCAGATCACGTCATGAAGCTGGCCAAGGACGGTCGCGTCGCCGAGGCGTTCGCCCTCAAGACTGAGATGCAGGTTCTGTGCGCCCACCGCAACGGAAAAATGGGGGTCGCGAACTGGAATCGATCAATCGAAGAACGACTCGGTCTCGCGACATCGAATCAGTGGTACGTCGGGAGGCCCATTATCGTCACCGAGAACGACCGCACAACGGGCCTCTTCAACGGCGATGTCGCGGTTGTCGGTGCTGACGAGTCTCGTCGTGTCGCCTGCTTCAGCGCCGATCCTTCAAGCCCGTTGATCCCCGTCACCCGCCTGCCCAACGTCGAAACCGTCCACGCCCTCACCATCCACAAATCTCAGGGCAGCGAATACGACCACGTCATCATCGTGTTGCCCGACCGCGAGTCACCGATCCTCACCCGCGAGCTTCTTTACACAGGAGTGACGAGGGCAAAACGTTTCCTCACGATCATTGGGTCGCGCGAAGCGATTGAAAGCGCTGTGGTGCACCCGGTTCGTCGTGCGACGGGGTTGAG
>RGCG01000163.1 GCA_009919275.1 Actinomycetota bacterium | reverse complement strand
ATCAGGTTGTTGATCGTGTACTCGATGCGGCTCATGGTCGCGCCCATCTCGGCGCGCATGGTGTTCACCGCGACCTGGGCCTTGTCGATGTAGTCGAGCGCCGTGATGGCATCCTGGGTGTTGGCGATGTTCACCTTGCTTTCGGAGTAACGCAGCACGCCGAGATTCTGTGCGTACTGGCCGAACTTGGCGGTGAGCGTCGTGCCACTCGACACGTCGAACATCTCGTAGCCTTCCGGGAGGCCCGACTCTTGACGAATGAACTCGTAGTCGCTGTCTTCCTTGAGTTGCTTGCGCAGATCTTCGATGCTCGTGACGTTGTGTGCCGAGATCGTGCGGTCGCCGACCTTGAATTCGAAGAAGTTGGGCGGGCTGGTCGGCACCTTGTCGTCGAACCACTGGAAGCCACTCAAATCGAATTTTTGCGGCCGGTAATCGATTGCCGTGGTGCCTGACAAGTCGACGAGCGAGGCTTGCGCCGTGGTGGAGGTGGTGAAAGCCTGCACGCCTGAAGTTCCTGCGCTCAAGTCCGTGTTGGTCGTCTTGAGTTCGACCGCGGGCATCGGCGAGCCGTAGATTTTCCAGACGACCTTGAGTTGGCCGCCGACGTTCTGGATGTCGGCGGTGGTCGGATCGTAACTCTGGTGCCCCTTGAGCTGTTTGACGAGATCGGAGACGGTCGCCACGCCAGCTGCCGTCAACGTGACGGTGTTGCCTGACGGCGTCCCGTCGGACTTTCTCGTGCCATCCCACATTTTCAATTCGAAATTCGGCAACGGCACGTCGATGAAACGTGTATCCGTTCGTGCGAGTTTCTCATCGAGAATGGCGGAGCCGGAAACGCCGGTGTTGCCGGCGGCGCCCGCGTTGACTCCCGACGCCAAATCGAAGGTATCGATCTGCGCGCCGCTCGTGTTGTTGACCGTGGTTCGCTTGGCGAGATTCAAATCTTCGATCGTCAAGGGTCCGAGGGGGATCTTGATGTAGTCGGCGGTGGAAATTCCCACCTGCACGTTCATGGCCTTGGCGTCTTCGCTGATCAGCTTCAGATCGCCGTCCCAGGCTGCCTGGTTCGGAAGCTGCGATCTTCGGAGGTGTAGGTGCCGTTGGACGACTGCACCGCAAGTTCGCGCATGCGATGCAACATATTCTGAATTTCGTCGATCGCGCCTTCGGCGGTCTGCGCCATCGAGATTCCGTCACCCGCGTTGCGGATGGCCATGTTGAGACCCTGGATCTGGTTACGCATGCGCTGCGTGACCGCGATTCCGGCGGCATCATCGATGGCGCTATTGATGCGCTTGCCCGAGGAGAGGCGTTGCATCGCCTGTTCCATGTTGCCGCGGTTGAGCGCCAGCGCGCGCTCGGATTGAACTGAGGCAATGTTCGTATTGATTACAAGAGCCATTGATTGTCTCCGTCGAAATCTCGCCAGCACGGGCCGGCCGATAGTTTCCTAGCAATAGTCGTGCCAACGGGTTTCCGCGAGCTCCCACTGCGTCTGCTGGCCTGCTGATCATGCAATCACCGGGCCAATGACCCGTTCGGCGCCTTGATGGGTTGTGGCCGCTTTTTTCGAAACCATCGGCTGCAATATAAGGAGCGATCGACACCAAATCTTAGATCGGAAGTGCCCGATTCACGAGTTTGTTGCGATCGGCCTTGCCGGCAAGTCTTTGCCGCCACCCGCGATCGACAATTCGGTTTCTTTGCCGCTCACGGCCGAAACTTTGCCGCATTTGACTCAAATCAGGCCCTGCGAGCATTGGCATGGCTTTTGCTGAACTACATCGCGAAAAACAAACCAGTAAATGGTTTCGGAGCTCGATAGACATGGCACAACTCGATCGTGTACTTGGCGTTTTCCCCACCGCAGCGGCGGTGCAGGCGAAGCGTCTCGAGGTCATCGCGGGCAACATCGCCAACGCGAGCACGCCGCAATACCGCGCACGAGATGTCGATTTCCGTGCTGCGCTTCGAGAGGCCGGCGACGAGATGCGACTCGCCGTGACGCATCAGAAGCACATCGAATCACCCGAACAACTGACTCGCGATGCTTTGCAGTACAGGGTACCCCTGGCGCCGGCGCGCGATGGAAACACCGTGGAGACCCACATTGAAGAAGCTGC
>RGCG01000162.1 GCA_009919275.1 Actinomycetota bacterium | reverse complement strand
CGATGTCTCGAGTACGACTTCTGTCGTCGATGTTTCGAGTACGACGTCAGAGGTGGACTCGTCGAGCACGACGTCGATCGCCGATGTATCGAGCACTACATCGCAGCCGATGACGGGCACTTCCGTCGCTGTCGAACCGAGTACCACAACGTCGGTTGCACCAATCACTGGAGACGCGTCGACGTGTGAGATCTCTGACATCAGCGCGCCGAGTCAGGTCACGATCGGTGAGACTTTTGAGGTGTCGGCGCGTTTCACCGGCGCCCGCTGCACGGTAGAACTCCCGAACTCTTCTGGTGGCGTCGAGACGGGCATCAGGTGGGGGTCAGGGCTTAGATATATTTCTAGTAGTTGTCTTTCGAGATGTGAAGGCGTAATCGTCTACCGTTTCCAAGCCACAGAAATTGGCACAACACACGTCACACCTCAGGTCTTGAAGAGCGATATCCAGAAATCAATCGTAGATGTTCGGATAGAAGTACTTGCGTCGTCGGCGAGTACCACAACGTCATCCACGACGAATCCAGACGGCGGCGCCCCGACTCCGCCGTTGTGCGAATGGAAAATTCTCGATGCCCCGACACGAGTTCGCGTGAACGAACCGTTCGAATTGAAGGTGACCTTTCGCAATGAGTGCGTGCTTCAGGTGGGATGGCGGACTGAAGGGCGGGTAATCTTCAGTGGTTGGCTCTTCAAGGGTCAAACTGGCACGGTGACTGTGACGGTTCCCGTTGCGGGAGTCTGGAACTTCGAATTATTCGATGCGGTTCCACAACCCGAGGTGAAACTTGGAACCGTGTCGGTAACCGCTGTCTCTGACGAACAGCCAGAGGCTACGGCCCCTTGTGAAGTGAGTGGCGCAGATACGCCGTACCTCTGGGGTGATCGCGATATAGAGGTAGAAGCGGTCTGCAAGGACGCCGATGGCCTCGTCGCGTATGTCGTCGACAGCGAGGGCAATGCCCTATATAAGGCTTACAAGGAAGCGCGAAAGCTGGAGTTCAATATCAACTACCTGCTTCAGAAGTATGGGCTGGTTGAGATTCGCGCGTGGCACACTTGCAACAACGCAACGTGCGGCAAGCTCAACATCCTTAGGGTGGAGAACGCTGCACCCCCATCGACCACCACCACATCGGTCGCACCGACGACTACAAGCACATCGTCGAGCACGACGTCGAGCACATCGGTAGCGCCGACGACTACAAGCACATCGTCGAGCACGACGACGAGCACTACGTCGGTAGCACCGACGACAACGACAACGACAGTGGCTGCGGTGACGGTACCTTCCGACGAGTTCTTGCCGACCGCTGCACAGTCGTCTCCGGGTATGAATCCGTCGACCGAGGTGCCGGTGGGCCTGTTCGGTCGTTCCGAGGAGGGTGCGACGCCGGTTGAGGATGAGGTGGCGAAGATCGCCCTTGATGAGCCACCGATGATTCTGATTTGTGACGAGGCCTGCGTCGAAGAGGTGGCGGAACAGACGGGTGCCGATCCACAGGACTATGGGGCGATCGAGGTTCGAGTCGGTGAAGGTGAGTGGCGGCCAGCGTTTGGTGGCGTGTTGCAGCTCGTCGAGGGACGTAACAAGGTGGAGTTCCGAGGTCGTCCGGCAGTTGGCGCACCAGTGGTCTTATCGGCAGAGTTGTTTACGAAGGGCACACCGATTGTCGAGTCGGTCGCGGTGTCGTCCGATGGGCAAGTGACCAACGCTGTGGGTGAGGTCGTCGCGACGGTTCCTGTGTATGAAGTCGTCGAGTCGGGCTTCAGTCTTGCTTGGTGGATGTGGCTGCTCGCCGGACTCGCGGCGTTGGTCATGCTCTTCCTTCTGTCACTGTTTTGGCGCAAGCGTATGAGTATGAGCGCCTTGAGCAACAACCACTCAACGGGAGACCGCTCGGAGCAAAAGTGATCATTCTGCGTCGCCTAACAGCGTCACTCGTCGTTGCCGTAGCAATCTCGGCATGTAGCTCCGTCGACTATTCGGGGCAGGTGCTCAGCTCTGGCCTGAATCCACAAGCCAACGGGTTCGCGTTTCCGAACTTTGGTAGTTCAGCGTCACCGGAGGTGTTCGATGAGGCCGACATCGTGGAGATGTTCGGTGCAAGCGGCTGTGTCGACGGCGTTGCTGACCCCTGTGTGTTGACCGCCGAAGCC
>RGCG01000161.1 GCA_009919275.1 Actinomycetota bacterium | reverse complement strand
GAAGGCACAGGCATCGACCCAAGTGATCGAGACAGCGAGCGGCGTGTTCGCGCGGTTCCTGCATATGGCATGTATCAGCCAGATGCGGTCGCAGTTGCTCGACTCGGAGGAAATGATTATTTGTTCACTGCCAACGAAGGTGACGCACGTGAGTGGCCGTGCCTGATGGGTGGCACCGACTCTACGGTCGCTGAAGCCGAAGATGTGCGCTATGGCTCGAACGGCACAAACACGTCGTTGAAGACGAACGCGACCCTTGGCCGTCTAGCGGTAACGCCGTTCACGCCTGCAACTGTGCTCGGTACAAACGTCACCACAAAGACGACCTTTGCGGATGCATATTCGTTTGGCGCACGTTCGTTCTCGGTCTGGAAGGCCCCGATATTTGAAGGAGTGTTCCCTGCAGAACTTGTTTACGACTCGGGCAACTTGATCGAGAAAAAAGTTTTGGAAGTCAACCCGACGTTTTTCAATGCCGACTGGTCGACTAGTACAGGTGTGGCGAACGCGGCAGACACGCGAAGCGACAACAAAGGTCCAGAACCCGAAGGCATCGCCTACGGCAAGGCCTTCAACAAGAACTGGCTCGTCGTTGGCCTCGAGCGCGACGGCGGCATCATGTTGTTTGAAGTCAGCGATCCCGCAGCACCGGTGTTCGTGCAATACATCACGACAACCGATTGGCAAGGCAGCATGCTTTCAACTCCGAAGTCATCAGGTGACGTTTCACCAGAAGGCATTTTGTTTATCGAAGCAAAAGACAGCCCTTCAAAGAAGCCATTGGTAATCGTCAGCTACGAACTCTCGGGCACCGTGGCAATTTTTGAACTCAACAGCAAGTAAACATCAAAAACTACAAGGAGAAAACTCAAGATGAAAAAGTTTCACAAACTAGCCGTAACAATTTTCGCGGTCGTTTCGATCTCGGCAATTAGCGGCGGTGCAGCCTTGGCGCTCAAGGCTGGCGACGCGTGCACCAAAGCTCAATTGAAAAAGACGAGCGGCACGCTGACCTGCACCTACGATTCGAAGACCAAAAAATACAAGTGGGCGAGCGCCTCAAAGATCGACAAAAAAGGTTGGCCGAAAGAGCTCGTTGTCGGTGTGGTGCCATCTGAAAACGCCGCATCGCAACTCGTGCGAATGAAAAACTTCATCACGGTCTTGAGCCAAGACACCGGTCTTCCGGTCAAATTTTATAGCGTCACCGACTATGCGGGCATCATCGAGGCTCAAGTTGCTGGTCGCATCGATGTTGCTTGGTATGGACCTTTCTCATATGTGTTGGCAAAGGCCCGCGGTGGCAAAATCGAACCGTTTGCAGCACCGATTACGTCGGCAACCGGCAAGCCTGGTTATTACTCATACGGCATCGCCAAGAGTACGAATTCAAGCATCACCAAACTCTCCGATTTCAAAGACAAAAATGTTTGTTTCGTCGACGCAGCGTCAACCTCGGGTTACTTGTATCCGCTCGCTGGCTTGCTGGCAATCGGCATTCAAAGCAACGAGTATAAGTCGGTTCTCGCAGGTGGTCACGACAAGTCGGTGCTTGCCGTCAAGTCGGGTCAGTGTGACGTCGGTTTCGCATATGACGACATGGTCGATGTCAACCTCATTGAAAAGGGTCTGATTCAAAAAGGCGAGATCAAAGTCGTTTGGAAGAGCAATGCGATTGCCGGCTCGCCGATGGCGGTTCGCGTCGATCTTCCAAAGTCGTTACAAGAAGTGATTAAGACATCAATTCTTTCGATGAACGTGCCAAGTTTTATCGCCAAAGGTTTGTGCGCAACTGAGAAGGGCTGCTACATCCTCGAAGATAGTTCGTGGGGTTTCGTGAAGGTCGATGACGCCTACTACGACGGCATTCGCCAAGTTTGCGAAGCCACTCGGTCGAGCCGGTGCAGGTAAGCAAGGCAACGCGCAACGCTGTCACCAACGGGGCTGATCCCCTCATCAGCCTCGTTGGTGTCTCCAAGAGATTTCCTAACGGCACGCTCGCGCTAGACAACGTCGATCTCAACATTCCGCGAGGTCAATTGCTCTCGCTGATCGGTCTTTCGGGTTCTGGCAAGTCGACGCTGATGCGTCATCTCAACGGGTTGCATCGCCCCACTGCGGGCAAAGTCACCGTCATGGGCGTCGAAGTTTCTTCGGCTTCAAACCGCGAAC